>CAZMIG010000007.1:0-80320 GCA_964566285.1 uncultured Mariniplasma sp.
ACACCACAATCCTTTTTAAAGCCTATACAACACCACAACCTATTTTAAATACCTTTATAAAAAAACAAATCCCAAATTTTTGGGATTTTTTTTATGAAGCAAACTCAAATATTATGTCCTTTAGATAATTAGAATTATATATATAACTATCATGTGTATGATTTTTAAGTATCATTAGTTTCGAATGCTTAATTCCTTTGTGTATCATAATCGTTTCATTTCTTTTAATGAGATCGTTCTGTCCAGCTAATATTAGTGTGGGACAAGTAATATTGGATAAATCATCCAAGGTTATATGAGGTTGGTCTTTCATTAACTCTAAAAATGGATTTTTTGTTTCATTGCAAAGTTTCATTAATAATCTTTGGTATTTTATTTTGAGTCCTTGAGGATTTATATTTCCTCCTGCAGCAACCAATTTACCAACAATATTAGGATGCTTAAAAGCTAGAATCATACCTATGATTGCACCATCACTAAAACCAATAATGATTGGTTTTTCTAATTTCAATTGTTTGATAAACCCATAGATATCACTTGCCATTTCTTCATAATCAAACAAAATATTTTTTGTTGATTCTCCATGGTTTCTACTATCAATCAAATAACAAGAATAATTCTTATTTAATGTCTTAGCTAAGGCATCAAATGTATGATGATCACCCATGTTTCCATGGATAAAAATCATAGGTCTTCCCTGTCCTGTTTTTTCATAAAAAAGATTAATTCCATTAGTATTTATATTCATATATTTCTCCTAAATAAAAAGGTCCCGAGGGACCTTAATATGCCAATGTGCATAAGCCATGTTCTGTTCCCTAAAAGGGTGTGACCATTTATCTCTACTTGAGTAGCGTATATCGATTTTTGTTCATCTTTATACGTGCCCCTACCAAATTTTGGGTTGCTAGCTTGAGGGGTTTGCCGCGTTTCATTTATTCATTTCTGAATAACTCGTTTCTGTGGCACATTACGTCTAGATCATAGTTACCCTTAGATCATCAATCGCCGTTACGATAAATCGTACCCTAAGTTATGTTTTCCTTAGGCACAATCACTACATCCATCTCAGGATGTGCTAGCATGGACTTTCCTAACCTATTACTAGGCTCGATCACCTTCCACTGACAAAAAATATTATATCATAAAGTAATCATTTCAACAACTTGATGAAATTATTCTTCTTCGTCTTCCACTACTTCTTCATCTTCAATTTCAATGCCTTCTTCTTCCTCTTCAGTTTCTTCTGGAGCAAGCTTAACTTCTCTTATCTCTAGAACAACGTCTTCAGGATCTGCTTTTAAAACAACATCATCAGGTATCTTTAAATCTTTAACTAAAACAATGTCATCTAATTTGAAATTAGATACATCAATTTCAATCTTAGAAATACCATGTCCTGGCAAGTATTCAGCAGAAATTTCGTTTAATCCTTCATGAATAAACATATCTGAATCGAAGAATACTTCTTTTCCTAATAAAATAATAGGAATAAGTGCTGACATTTTTTCTGATGCACCAACAACACGTAAATCAAAATGAATAATATCTTGTGGTTTTAAAATTCTCGTTTCCACATGTTGAATATATACATGATGTGTTTTTCCTTCTAATTTGATTTTAAAGGTCATACTTTTTCCGTAAGTTTTCAGTGCTTCTTTTAGTTCTTTGTCGTCAACTTGTATTGAGGTTGACTCAACTGATTTTCCAAATAAAACGCCTGGCACTTTATTCATTTTACGTATTTTGTTTAATTTTTCTGTTCTTAATTCTAATTTCATAATGTTCTCCTTTTTTTATGACTTCCATTAATTATATTATATCATATTTAACTTGCAAATAGATGATATGAACGTTTCTGTAATAATTTCAAAAATTATTAAAAATGGAGCTTTTCAACTCCATTTATTTAGTTATTTTAGATTTAATGCAGCTTTTCTTGATAAGTCAATACGGCCCTTATCATCGATACCAATACATTTAACAAGGATTTGATCCCCAACTGAAACGATTGATTCAACTTTTTCAACGCGTTCTTTAGCTAATCTGGAAATATGAACAAGTCCCTCTGTTCCAGCCCATAACTCTACAAAGCATCCGAATTTTTCAACACGTGTTACTTTACCTTCGTAGATATCTCCTACAATTGGTACACGGACTAAATCAAGAATTTTTTGTGCTGCACTTTCAATCCATTTGGTTTCCATGTGCATCAATATGACTTTACCATCTTGATCAATATCAATTTTAACACCATTGTTATCTTCGATAATTTTAGTGATGATCTTACCACCGGCACCGATAACATCTCTAATCTTATCAGGATCAATCATAATAAGTTTAACTTTTGGTGCATATTTAGATAAATCATCTCTGACTTCTGGAATTGTTTCAAGCATATGCTCTAAGATATGTAATCTACTTAATCTTGCTTGTTCAAGTGCTTCTTTAAGAATTTCTTCTGTAATACCAGCAATTTTAATATCCATTTGCAAAGCAGTAATACCATCTTTTGTACCAGCTACCTTGAAATCCATATCGCCTTCGTGATCTTCCATGCCTTGAATGTCTGAAAGAATTGTATAATATTCGCCTTCCATAATTAAACCCATAGCAATACCTGCAACTGGTGCCTTAATAGGAACACCTGCAGCCATTAATCCCATTGTACCAGCACAAATAGTAGCTTGTGAACTTGAACCATTCGATTCAAGGATTTCAGATACAATACGAATTGTATATGGAAATTCTTCTTCATTGGGTAATACTTGTAATAATGCTCTTTCACCAAGTGCACCATGACCTACTTCACGTCTTCCAACAAAGCCATAACGTCCAGTTTCACCAACACTAAATGGTGGAAAATTGTAGTGAAGCATAAATCTCTTTGTGTCTTCTAACCCTAGACCATCAATAATTTGATTTTCTCCAAGTGCACCTAATGTAACGACACCTAATGCTTGAGTTTGACCTCTAGTAAATAGTGCAGAACCATGTGCTCTAGGTAAAAGGTCAACACGTGATGCTAAAGGTCTAATTTCATCAACCTTACGACCATCAGGACGAACCTTATCTTGTGTGATTAATCTTCTTACTTCAGCTGTAACAATTGAATTTATAACTTTTTTAACTTGCTTTAAGAAATCTTTTTGAGCTTTTTCATCAAAAACTTTAACACCATCGAAGATCTTAAAGAAAGCTTTCTTTTCAAAATGTTCATTAGTTTCTTCAGAAATTTTATCAATTGCATGATATCTTTCAAGTTTATCAAAAATTGATACTGCTTTAATCAAACGATCTTTTACATAAGCATCAACTTCATTTTTGACTTCTTTTTCAACTGCGAAATCATCATAAGGCATTTTAGGTGTATTATAATCTGCTTGAATCTTTTCTTGAAAAGCAACTAGTTCTTTAATTGTTTCATGTCCAAACATGATTGCTGCAAGCATGTCTGTTTCGTTAACTTGTTTCGCACCAGCTTCAACCATATTAATTGCTCTTTTTGTACCTGTAACAATAAGATCAATATCACTAACTAAAAGTTGATCAGGTGTAGGATTAATAATAAATTCATTATCCACACGACCGACTTGAACACCAGCAATTGGTCCATTAAATGGAATGTCTGAAATACCTAAAACTAAAGATGACCCTAACATGGCTGCCATTTCAGTTGTACATTCTGGATCACTTGATAAAACTGTATTAATGATTTGAACATCGTTTTTAAATCCATCTGGAAATAACGGACGAAGTGGTCTATCAATCAAACGTGAAGTCAGTGTTTCATGTTCTGAAGGTCTGCCTTCTCTTCTTAAAAATCCTCCAGGGATTTTTCCTGCTGCATAAAGCTTTTCCTGATATACTACCATTAAAGGGAAGAAATCTTGAGTCGAAGCTTCTTTTCTTGCTGTAACAACACTTAATACTGTAGAGTCACCATAAGTGATAACGGCTGCGCCTGACGCTTGCTTAGCCATTTCTCCTGTTTCAACACGTAGCACTCTACCGCCAAGTGTCATTTCATAAACTTTTTTTTGCATGATATAAAATCTCCTTCATTTTATATTTCTTTTCTATTTTTTTTTAACCTTAATTATTATACCACAATTTAGAATTAATCAACTTAAATTAGATAGAATGAACAATATTTAAGCTTTTTTCTTAACCTTCTATTACTATTATTTCTTAAGGCAAATTGACCGCTATATATTACTTTCTTTCTATCATGATATAATCGAATTGAAGAAAGAGCGTGATTTGATGAGAAAAACTATGCTTCAAACAATTGAACAGATGTTTTATAATAGTAAATCACTTTTCCTCTTTGAAATTACTTATAGAACCATCGGTATTGTTGTCATATACCCAATTGCTAAAATCATATTTCATTTTTCTATTACTATAAGTAAATACACATATGTCACAAATGAATTGTTGATAAAATACCTCACTGAACCATCGACAATATTTTTGTTTTTAATTCTTGCTATCATATTGGGTATATATATCGTTATTGAATTCATCTTTTTAGCATTACTGTTTGATTTAGGTTATCATAAACAAAAAATATCATTTCGAACTTTTATTTTTCTCGGAATAAAAAGGATTGGCACTTCTATCAAGCGATATCATATCTGCATACTGATACCAGCAGTTGTCTTACTCTTTTTTGTTCAGCTCATTAATTTTACCGGTATTGCATCAACTATTGAAATTCCGAGTTATATTGTTAATGAGCTAAATAAAAATAATATATACAGCATATTTATATATGGATTTTTATTCATTTCATTGATTGTTTTTCTCGAATCCATATTCTCCATTCACTTATTTTCAATTGATCAATACTCCATCAAATCTGCATTTCACCAAAGTAGAAAGATGTTGAAGGGTCAACGAGTAAAAATATTTTTTGAATTTGGTTTTATTAATTTAATATTAAATCTAGTCATCTATTTGATTTATTTCGTAATTATCTTTTTAATTGCTCTATTTATTTGGTTGATTGTGGGACAAGATCAAATACTTGGTTACATACTTTCTATTTTGTACTCTGTGTATCTCATTTTAGGTTTATTTGCTACTACCATCTTAATACCGGTCAATTTTTCTCTTATTACAACTTGGTATTATCAATATAAAGAAAAAAATGGTTTAGTGAAACCTGATGCACTTTTGGTTAGAATGAACACTAGACCCTTCAATTTCAAGTGGGTTAAAAGAGGATTCATCATTTTTCTCATTATTTTATCAATTTTAAATATAACCACTATCTTTGCAATTGTGAATCCTGAATCTAGATTTGAATTACTCAACTATACGGAAGTAATAGCCCATAGAGGCTCTTCATTATATGCACCAGAAAACACACTTGCATCAATTGATCTCGCTATAACAGATGGTGCAGATGCAATTGAGTTTGATGTTCGTCTCACGAAAGATGGAATTCCAATATTGCTTCATGATGAAACTATCAAAAGAACAACTATGGATACTTCAAGCATTAAAGTTAAAGACCTTACGCTTGAGGAGGTAAAACTCTTAGATGCTGGAAGTTGGTTTTCAGATGAGTACAGCGCTGAACCTATTCCGACACTCGAAGAAGCATTAATTCTCATCGATCATCGGACACATATCTTTGTTGAATTAAAAGTAAATAGTACCGAACTAGAACAAAAAGTTGTTGAACTCATAGAAACGTATGAAATGATGGACCTGACAACCTTTTTATCTACAAACAGAACTCAATTGGGACATATTAAACAAATCAATCCAGATTATCAAACATTATTGCTCATCTCCGCATATTATGGCAGCTACGAAATCCTTGTGAATTTTTGGGATACTGATTCATATGGATTTGAACGTACATTTATCCAAAGTCATCCAGAACTGATCGATCTCATTCATGAAAAAGAGAAAAAAGCCTTTGTTTGGACTATTAACAACCCTACACATATAGAAGAACTTATGAATATTGATATCGATGGTATTATCACCGATAATCCAATTGTTGCAAGAGAAATCATCTATACAGAATATACTCAAGATTTATATGTGGATTTACTTAAAAAATTATTTAAACGGAATAATACATAAAAAAAAGATTGCCTAAGCAATCCTTTTAACGACGTAATCCAAGTTTTTGAATCAATGTTTGGTAACGATCTACATCTCTTGAACGTAAATACTTTAACAAACGACGTCTTTTCCCAATCATCATATAGAGACCGCGACGAGAATGAAAATCATGAATATGTTGTTGTAGATGATTGTTTAAGTCATTGATTTCTTGTGTAAGAACAGCGACTTGAACTTCTGGCGAACCAGTATCTCCTTCTTTGGTTGCATAAGCTTTCATAATTTCAGTCTTTTTTGCCTTTGATAGTGCCATAGTGTTTCCTTTCTCGAATAACTAAAGACAGGGTTGGCGTTCCGCTATCCTTGTTACCGCCTTTTATATTGTAGCATTTTTTTGAAAAAATGCAACTATATTTTAACAAATTGGTCGACATTGACAACAAAGACTGTTGCCCCTCCGACCTCTACTTCAATTGGGAGCGCAGAAAATGATCCAAATTCATTGACTATTGTATTTGGAACAAGTTTTGTTCTCTTTTTACTATGTGCTTCGATGATTTCTAATGCTTGAGGAACTTTCTCATCATTAACTCCAATTAAGAAAGTAACGTTTCCCGCTCTTAAAAACCCACCAGTGGTTGCTAGGCGTGTTGAAAAAAATCTTTCTTTAACTAGCGCTTTTTGAACTCTGTTTGCATCATCATTTGATACAATCGCAAGTATTAGTTTCATTTAACCACCTCACAACCTAATTATAGCATAATTTTCATTTTTGTTAATTCACGAACATGAATTTCATCTTTTTTCAATTGTATAATTAGTTCTTTTTTTCCTTTGAATTTCATTTCATTTCTCATGTATTGGAAAAAGACAATATCTAAGGGTTTTCCATATATACTTTGATTGAAATCTAATACATAGATTTCAAGTCTCTTTTCAAATGAATAATTCAATGTTGGATTATTACCGATATTTGCCATCGCATGATACCATTGACCTTTAAAGAAAACACGGACATAATAGACTCCACTCTCAGGCAAAAAATAATGATCATAATTAATATTTGCAGTTGGAAAACCCAATTTATGTCCTACATGATTTCCATGAACAACAATACCTTTGATTTGATAATGACGATTTAAGAGTTTTCGAGCTGATTCTAGATCACCAGCATAAAGAAAATCTTTAACATATGTTGTAGAAACTCTAGTGTTGTTAAATAACATATCTTCAACAATATCAACAATAAAGTATTTTCTTAAATCATTGATTGTTCCTTCACCACGATAAGCAAATCTCGCATCACGACCAATGACCATTCTTTTCACGTTCAATCTTCTTAAAAAAGCAATAAAATCTACGACTGTCAATAATGAAAATTCTTCATTAAAATCTACAACAAATACGAAATCTAATGAATATTTAGAAAATAACTCGATTTTATCATTTTTTTGAGTCAACGTACGAAAGGCTTGCTTGCGTAAAACTGATGATGGATGTGGATCAAATGTGAGAACAGCATGTTTGGTATCAGTATATGAAGTTGTACGTTTAATAAGTTGTTGATGTCCTAGATGAATACCATCAAAATTACCCATCGTAATCGTGATGGGATCATCGTTTTGGATTAATTTGTAGTTGGCTAAGATGATTTTCATAAAAACTCCTAAAAAACAAGTATCGGTTTATATTGTAGGTTTCCTACAACTTCATAATATGCGATCATCGTATGATTTTCATCACACACTATAAAAGGTTTATCGGTTGTAATTTGTCTATCATCTAGATAAATTCCATTTTTAACGAGCTTAATCATATAATCATTTAAAGTGATTTGTTGAATATCTTTAAAGTACATTTCCAAAGATATAATATCATCTTTTATAGTATTTTCGATAGTTTTTGCGTCATTTAGGCTATAATTTCCTATTGAAAGACGCTCAAGTTCACTTAGAGCTGCATAAGTCTTTAGTCTTTCTGCAAGATCAACCGCAAGACTTCTAATATATGTTCCCTTTGAAACAGATGTAAAAAACTGATACTGATTTTCATTCAATTTTTTTGTCATCGCAAAATCATATATGTCTACTTTCCGTGTTTCTCTTTCGACATCTTTACCTTCTCTAGCAAGATCATATAGCTTTCTTCCCTTGATTTTAATTGCCGAATACATTGGTGGAAGTTGCTCATAAGTACCCTTCATTTCATCCATTTCTTGTATGATCATTTCTTCTTTAACTATAATATCATTAGATTTTAATATTTGTCCAGTCGTATCGTATGTATCATAATGCTTTCCAAATTCAATCGTACCTTGATAGGTTTTACCCAAATTTGAAAACTGGTATGCAAGTTTAGTTGCTTTACCTAAGCATAATATTAAAAGCCCACTTGCAAATGGATCAAGTGTACCTGTATGACCCACTTTATCCAAGTGGAATTTTTTCTTAATTTTAAAAACAACATCATGAGATGTCATTCCTTTAGGTTTGTTAATCAACAAAAATCCATCCATGCAATCACCACTCATATTATACGCCATTTTTGCATATAAAAAAAGCACTTGCGTGCTTTAATTATTTAAATTGGTTAAGCCAAGCAGCTACTCTTTCTTTTGGTTGGTAACCACTTTGACGATCTACTTCTTCTCCATCTTTATAGAGAACAACTGTTGGTACGCTACGAATGCCAGCTTCAACAGCTTGATTTCTAAATAGATCAATGTCTAAACGATAAAATTTTGAATCAGTCATTTCAGTGCTTAAAGCTTCTAATACAGGTTTTAACATCTTACATGGTCCACACCAAGTAGCAAAATATTGTACAACTACTAGGCCTTGTTGACCAATAACTTCTTGATAAGGTTGTCCTTGATAATCAATCATTTACTTTTCCTCATTTCTTTATTAATTTTCAACTCTTATTATATGCTGAAAGCTTGAATATATCAAGCCATTTGCACTATTTTAGGGTAATTATGGTGACACCATTTAATCCTTCTCCTTCACCACCAAATCGGTGAGTTTTGATATATGGAGAAGTTTTTATATAATCATAAACTGCTTTTCTTACAGCACCACTTCCAAATCCATGAATGATACGCATTGATGCTAATCCTGATAAGAGTGCAGAATCAACTGCTTGATCCATTGCATCCTTAACTTCGTCAAATCTATAACCACGAAGATCAAGTTCAAATTTAGCTGTTCGAGCAGGAGTCTGTCCAATATTTGTTTTAGCAACTTTAACATCTTTCTTGAGCTCTTTCTCGGGTTCTTCTTTACGTAAATCGTATGCTTTAAAGAATAATTCAAATTTACCAAATACTACTTCATACTCATCATTTTTTATTGCTTTAATTTTGCCATATTGCTGATAAGGAAGAATAAATACGAAGTCTCCAACATGTAATTCATCATCAAACAATTTTATTCGATCATTGTCTGTCGTCTGATTAAGTTTGTACTTCAATTGTGCAATCTCAGGTTTAGAAAGTTCGTTTTTCTTTTGTAGATCAATAAGAATTTCTCGAACTTCATCCTTCAATTCTTTCCATTTTTTTTCTTCTTTATGTTTTACAGTCTCAATAATCTTATCTTGTTCAGCTAACAATTTCGCTTTTGAGTTCTGAAAATCTTGTTTTACTTTACGATTTTCACTTATTTCATCAGCTAAAACTTCTTTTTGCCGTTCAATATAAAGCAACTCATCATTGAGTTTTTCCATTACTTTTGCTAAATCAGTTTGTCTTCCTTGATAGATCGTTTCTGCGTCTTTTACAACTTCCTCCTTGAGTCCTAATCTACGTGCTATTAGGAAGGCATGAGATGAACCTGTTGTTCCCATTTGTAAGTAGTATAAAGGTTTTAATGTTTTTTTATCAAATGCGACACTAGCAGTACCCATATTTGATTCTTCATATGCATAACTCTTTAATTCAGAATAATGAGTTGTTACCATCATTCGAATATCGAAGACTTTAAAACAATTTAATATTGCAATAGCAAGAGAGACACCTTCATTGGGATCTGTTCCGCTTCCAAGTTCATCTAATAAGACAAGTGCATTATCATGAACATTTTCAATCATAGCAATAATCTTTGTTAGGTGAGATGAAAAAGTCGATAGTGATTGAGATATGGATTGTTCATCACCAATATCAGCGAACACTTGATCAAATATAGCAATTTTAGATGCTTCGCTTGCTGGGATTAATAATCCACATTGCGTCATTAAAGTCAATAGACCAACAGTTTTTAAAGCAACCGTCTTTCCTCCTGTATTTGGACCTGTGATTAATAACGTCTTAAAATCTTTATTGAGGTCTAGTGTAATCGGAACAGCTGTTTTTTGATCTAATAAAGGATGTCTTGCTTTAATTAATGAAATATATCCATCACGATTAATTTCTGGTTTAACACCACTTATCGTTAAAGCATATTGAGCTTTTGAGGAAACAAAATCAAGCACTAGAAATAAGTCCAAATTATCTTTTAAGCTATCATGAGCTTGATGAACCTCTTCGCTTAATAAAGCAATTATCTTCTGAATTTCTTTTTCTTCTTCGATTTTTAATTGCTCCAACTGAGCTGTTAATTGTCTAGATGCCTCAGGTTCTATATATATTGTTTGCTTGCTTGAAGAGATATCATGCACAATACCTTTAATTTTATTTTTATATGTATCTTTAACTGGAATACAAAACCGGTCATTTCTAAGTACTATAACACTCTCATTAAGATACGCACTAAAATCAACTAATAATTTTTGAAGTTTATCTTGAAGTTGTTTTTCAATTTTGGATTGATCTTTTCGAATGCGCAGCAACTCGGGAGTTGCATTATCTAAAATTTGTCCATCCTCGTCAATTTTTGATTGAATATAGGTTAAAAGAGAGTAATGAGAATGAAGTCTTAGAAAGTATTTCTGAAGTGATTGTGCACCTATTTTTAATTTTTCTAATTCTTTATAGTATTTAATGATATCACGTTCCATTAACAAGAATAGTCTAATATAGAGCAATTCCTGAATAGAGAACGTTCTATCCATATCGGCATATTTAAGCAATTCGTGAATATCATAATCCTCTAAAAAAGGTAATGTTCCTGATCTCAATATGAGTGTTGTCATATCCATTGTTTCTTCTAATGCTTGATTGATCATAGGTAGTTCGGTCATCGGTTCAAGACTAAAAATCTCGTTTCTAATCGTATCTGATTTAGCAAAACGAGCAATCATTTCAAGAATTTGATTTAATTCAAGAGGTTTCGTCATAAAGCGCATAATAGCCACCCTTTTTTTAATAAAATATGGTATAATAAATAATGTACAGGAGATATTAAATGAAGCACTACACAATTTCAGTCAATGATAGTGAACTAGACACATTAAATAAGGTTTATCAATATCATCAAATAGAGGATAAGAATCCCTATTTGCTTTTTCATGCTGAACATAATGGAATTGATATTTTAGGTTATAAAACTGGAAAAGTGCTCTTACAAGGCAAAGAAGTTACACATGAGCTTGTCTCAATAAAAAAACACTTAAATCGTGAAGATTATGAAGCGATTGGCTCTGATGAAGTAGGCACTGGAGATGTTTTTGGGCCTATCGTCGTTTGTGCTTTATATGCTTCAACCAATGATATTACTTATCTTGAAAGTCTTAACGTTCGCGATTCGAAGAATATGAATGATAAAGCAATTATCGCGATTGCACCAACAATAGCTAAACGTTTAATTCATTCACTACTTATACTTCCACCTAAAAAATATAATGAGCTTGTATCAAAAGGTTGTAATTTAAATAAAATCAAAGCTTTGCTACATAATCAAGCAATCATCAAAACATCATCAAAATTAAAAACACCAGTTGCAGTAATTGTTGACCAATTTTGCACACCTCAATTATACTTTAATTACATCAAAGATGAAACCCTCATTTACCGAGACATCGATTTTCACGTCAGAGCAGAACAAATTCATTTGAGTGTTGCAGCAGCATCCATTATTGCACGCTATGCATTTTTAGTAAAAATGGACGAATATAGTAAAAAACTCAATGTTGCTTTGCTTAAAGGTGCTGGTAAAGAAGTTGATGAAATGATCAACCAAATACACGCTGCAAAGGGATTAAAAACATTATCACTCGTTGCAAAAATGAATTTTAAAAATGTTACGAAGCAGAATCTTGAATAAGTTTATTTAATAGTTTCTTAAATTCTTTGGGTATATCGGCAGTAAATGTCATATACTCTTTTTTTGTTGGGTGAAAGAAGGTAATCTTTTGCGCATGTAAAAACTGCCCTGTGGAGCCTACAACATCTTTTGGACCATAGAGTGCATCTCCAACGACAGGATGCTTGATATACGCCATATGAACACGTATTTGATGCGTTCTACCCGTCTCTAGTTGACATATAAGTAACGTATAATGATTAAATCGATCTACGACCTTGAAATGTGTCTTTGCAGATTTACCGCCACTTATTACAGACATCTTTAATCTATTTTTTGGATTACGTGCAATTGGTGCATCAATAGTTCCTTCGTTTTCAATGAATTTACCATAAACCAAGGCTATATATTCTCTTTTGATTTTGTGTTCAGAAAGATCCTTACTTAAGGCTTGATGTGCTAAATCAGTTTTAGCAACAATTAATAATCCCGAAGTATCTTTATCTATTCGATGAACAATCCCTGGACGTGCGACACCATTGATAGAACTAAGTTCATCAACTTGAAATAATAGTCCATTCACAAGTGTTGGCTCATGATAACTTGAAGCAGGATGAACAACCAATCCTTGTGGTTTATTGATGACTAATAAATCTTGATCTTCATAAACAATATCTAATTTAAGATCTACAGCTTCAAGATTTAATGGTTTGATTTCAATAGCTTCGATACTTATTTCATCGTCTAATTTAAGAAGATATCCTGTTTTCACATGTTCTCCATTGACTAAAACATTATCTTCTTTAATTAAGTGTTGAACATAACTCCTACTTTGATTTTTATAGTAGTGATCATGAAGAAAAATATCTAGTCTTAAGCCTATAGAATCATGATTGACTTTGATTGATACTGACATTGTTTTTCTCCTTCTTCTTTCGCTTTGATTCCAATATAAATATATCAATAGCAAATAATACTATTGCAGCACTCAAAAAGAGATCTGCAAAGTTGTTATAAAAATTACTTATTCCAGCCAAATCCAAAATGGGTGTCAAAAATGGAAAGTGCATAAAATCAATCACATATCCATATAGCGCTCTATCAATTGCGTTACCTAATGTCCCACCAATGAATAATGCAATAGAAATACTATATACTTTTTTAGATTTGAAATCTACTTGTGTAAATAAATAACCAAAAATTGCTAATGCAACAATTGTAATAATCATGAAAAAAAGTTGTTGACCATTGAAAATACCTAAAGAAGCTCCAACATTTTGATAATAATTCAATTGGAAAACGTGCGGGATAAGTATGATATCAGCATTCGAATTTGCTAATAAATCAGGCAGAAAAAAGTGAGCAAGTTGTTTTGTCACTTGATCTAATATAATTGAAAAAACAATAATGATAGCTCCTATAAACATAAAATCCTCCTAGAAAACAACTGATAAAACAACGATACCTAAAACAAGAAAAAATATTGCAACAAAAACACTTTCAGTGAGCTGAGGTATCTTTGTATTGATTTCACGTATTGCAGGATGATAATTTTTTAACAGCTTGTAATAAAAGTAATAATAGAGAAAACTCCATCCCATAATCAACATAACCAAAAAAATGGAAATCAAAAACGTTAGTTTAGTATATATAAACATATTGATCATTACTAAAGCGGGTAATAACACGATTAGAAGTGATATCAATAGTGCACCGAAAACGGATCTAACAACATACTTCATTGTTGTTTTACTATCAATTAGTTTTACTAATTTTGAAAAGCGATGAAAAAATTTAAAAACTTTATCAATTAAAGCGTTCATTAAGCCATTGTACCGCCTGTTCTACGGATTCAATTCGAACAATTTCATAGGGATAATCCAGGTTGGGAATCTCACTAAAATGTGATTCTGGTATAAAGAAAATGTCGGCATTATTGTAGATTGCAGTATACATTTTTTGGGTGATTCCACCAATTCTACCTACTTCTCCACTCATTTGCATGGTCCCAGTTCCAGTAATTTTTAATTCTCCAATGTTTATATTTACTAAACTTACATAAATACTAAGGGTTTGTAAAAGTCCTCCACTTGGTCCGCCAACAATACTATCTAATCCGGGGAATTCATAAGCTGGTGAAGCGGTATCAATCTCATAATTAGGATAAAAAATCATGCTTGGTTCTGCATCTTCTTTTTCATATTTTACCGTTATATACTCAACTGTGTCTCCTACATTACGCTTAACTAAAAATTGTGCATTGTCCACATTAGCAAGCGCTATGAATTCCTCATGACTGTAATCGGAATAATCACTTCCATTAATAGAAATAATCTGATCCCCAATTTCCAAATTATTTAGACGACTTGGTCTGTAATAAACATATAAACCTTCATAATGATAGTTAATAGTAATTTCAGGTTTTTCTATGCTTGCCAACTCATAGGCTTTTATAACTGCTGTTTTGAATGAAACATATTTAGAGAGTTGACCTTGCAAATATTCATCTTTCATGCTCAAATCTTTTTGTCTATCGGTCATTGGATATATATACATCGTTCGATTAGTAGCTAATACCCACGACTGGAAAGGTGTGATTGGATAGTATGAGTATACAAAGATTGTATTAAAATTATCAACCATCTCATAACCTTCAATCGTTATAACTTCACTTACAGGTGTTAAACCTCCTGGAGCGATAACAGCTTGTTCAGATGGTGCAACCAACACAAAAAGCATATATATATATGGAAATATTAATACAATTAATAATTTTCTATATTGCTTTATGAGTTGTAACATAGTTCAGTTCTCCAACCTCGATCTGGCGACATTTCACACCAGATGCTTTAAGCATTCTGAGTGCTGCCTGATGCTCTTTTGAATCTTGGTATTTATTTGATTCATATACAATTTCCTTGATTCCACTTTGAATAATTAATTTTGTACATTCATTGCATGGAAAAAGTGTAACGTATATTGATGAATTTTTTAAGTTCGTTGTTGCATTTAAAATAGCATTTGCTTCTGCATGAACAACATAAGGATATTTAGTATGAACATAATCTCCTTCATTAGCCCATGGAAATGATGCATCATCACAACCTTGAGGTAAACCATTGTATCCGATACCTACAATTCTTTTGTCACTATTAACAATGCAAGCTCCTACTTGAGTACTTGGATCCTTACTTCTTAAGGAAGATAATTTAGCAACTCCCATGAAATATTGATCCCATGAAATGTAATCTTTTCGCATTATTTAATTTCCTCCTTCGAGGCTAAACCTAGATTAACATGGCAATATCCACCTGGATTTTTCTTCAAATAATCTTGATGGGAATTCTCTGCTAAATCATAATCTAAATTCTTTTTTATTTTTGTTGCTACTTTCTTCAAATTGTCACCAAAATAATTTTTCATAAATTGATGAATGCCTTCTTCATCTTCATCAAAATCAATATAGATTCCACTTCTATATTGGAATCCAAAATCATTGCCCTGCTTATTTAACGTAAATGGATTAATGATACGAAAGAAATGATCTAAGATTTGGTCTAAAGAAATCACTTTTTCATTATAAAAAACTTGACAAGCTTCTGCATGTCTTGTTTGACCATTACATACTTGCTCGTAAGAAGGGTTTCTCGTGTTGCCTTCAATATAACCCACAGAAGTATCAACAACCCCTTTTAACTGGCTAAAATAGGCTTCTACGCCCCAAAAACAACCTCCAGCTAGAACAATACTTTTCATTATTTTCCCACCTTTATCTGAAGCTCATCTAATTGAATTGAATCTACATCACTAGGTGCGTGCATCATAATATCTTTAGCACTTTGAGTTTTTGGAAAAGCTACAACATCTTTAATGTTAGATGTTCCTGTCATTAACATAACAACTCTATCCAATCCTAAAGCCAACCCTCCATGTGGGGGTGTTCCATATTTTAAAGCATCAACAAAGAATCCAAAACGATTAGAAACATCTTCTTCTGATAAACCTAAGGTATCAAACATTAGCTTTTGGATTTCTTGATTATGAATACGAATTGATCCTCCACCTATTTCATTACCATTTAAAACAATATCATATGCTTTTGCCATTGCAGCTTTTGGATTATTTTTTAATACTTCGGGATCAACTGGTGCAGTAAACGGATGGTGTTTAGCATAAAATCTAGCTTCTTCTTCACTATATTCTAATAATGGCCAATCAACAGTCCATAGAAATTTATAAACATTTTCTGGAATTAAATTAAATTCATTAGCAAGTTCAATTCTTAGCGCACCAAGTGATGATGCAACTGCTTCAAATTCACCTGGAACTAAAAATAGCATATCACCTTCATTTAAATTTAACGCGTTTAATTGTTTTTCACTCATAAATTTTGCAATACTACCTGTAAATGCATTTTCACTCATTTTTAAATAGACCAATGCATCACCATGGTTCTTTTTTACAATATGAGTTAGTACATCAAGTTTCTTTCTTGTTAGTACACTACCGTTTTCGACCAAAATTCCTTTAATGAATTCCTTATTTTGAAATAATGGAATATCAATAGATTTAAAAACGTCAGTATAATTTTTTATTAAAAGATCATACCGCATATCAGGTTTATCAGTTCCATATTTTTCCATTGCTTCCTGAAAAGACATTCTTATGAATGGTGTTTCTACATCAATATTGAGTACTTTTTTAAATGTTTTAACCATGACTCGTTCAACTAATTCTTGAATATCATTTTGATCAACAAATGATGATTCGATATCTATTTGTGTAAATTCTGGTTGTCTATCCGCTCTCAAATCTTCATCTCTAAAGCAGCGCGCAACTTGAAAATACTTTTCAAATCCTGCAATCATAAAGAGCTGCTTATAAATTTGAGGGGATTGTGGGAGCGCGTAAAAAGTACCAGGATACAATCTTGAGGGTACGAGATAATCTCTAGCCCCTTCTGGTGTAGATTTCCCTAAAATCGGTGTTTCTAACTCATAATATCCTTCTTCAACTAATGCTTGACGGATTGTTTGAGTAATTTCATGTCTTTTAATTAAGTAATTTTGCATCACAGGTCGTCTTAAATCCAAATAACGGTATTTAAGTCTTGTTTCTTCTAAAGCATCTGTTTCATTTGCAATGATGATTGGAGGATTTTCAGCTGAGCTCAAAATGATAAGCTCAATAACTTCAACTTCAATCTCTCCTGTAGCAATATTCTTGTTTTTACTTTCTCTTTCAATTACAGTACCTTTAGCTTCAATAACATACTCGTTTTTGATTTTCAATGCAGTTTCATAAAAAGGGTTTTCTGGTTTAACAACTAACTGAGTTATCCCAAATCGGTCTCTAAGATCGATAAATAAGAGACCTCCTAAATTTCTGTTTTTTGCAACCCAACCTTTTAATAGAACTACTTGCTTGACATGATTTATATTTAATTCATTATTATGATGTGTGTATTTCATTTTATTTCTCCAATTTTTCTAACAAATATTTCTTAATCTTAGGAATAAGTACTTCTTCCTGTATTTCTGTTTTAGTATCTTTTATTGCTACCAAACCTTTTTGATATTCATCTTCACCTAAGATGACAAGATATTTAGAGTTACTTCTTAAGGCTTGTTTTAATTGTCCTTTAAATCCTTTTTGTGTAAAATTCATATCGGCAATCAATCCCGCTAATCTGAGTTCATAAAGAATACTTGTTGCAGTCGTCTTTAATTCATCATTAATAACGATAACAAAAGCATCAAGCGTTTTTTCTTGAGCAAAATCAACATTTTCAGCTTCTAGAGCAAGAAGTAATCTTTCCATACCAAATGCAAAGCCGATGCCACCTAAATCAGGTCCACCAAGTTCTGAAACAAGGTTTTGATAGCGGCCACCTCCGCCTAAGACATTCTGAGCTCCAAAACCTTCTATATCAGCTTCAATTTCAAAGACTGTGTGACTATAGTAATCCAATCCTCTAACAAGCTTAGGTGCGATTTCATAACTGATTTTTGCAGCATTTAAATGTTCCAATACTTGTTTGAAGTAAATCCGTGATTCTATGTTTAAAAAATCCTGCGGTGTTGGTGCATTTTTTATCGCCTGATGTTTTTGATCAACTTTACAATCCAAAATACGTAATGGATTCTTATTCAATCTTAGTTTGCAATCATCACATAGTTCATCAATATGAGGTAAAAAATAGTTTCTTAGCGCTTCTTGATAAGATACTCTAGACGCTTCATCACCGAGGCTATTGATTCTGACTCGAACACCTTTTAATCCTATGCGTTTAATAAAATCATATGCCAATATGATCATTTCAGCATCCAAAGCTGGATTTATCGTTCCAATCGCTTCGACACCAAATTGATAAAATTGACGGTATCTTCCTTTTTGAGGTCTTTCATATCTAAAATTAGGTCCTATGTAATATACTTTTTCAAGCTCTTGACTTACATATAGTTTATTTTCAACATAACTCCTAATAATGCCTGCTGTTCCTTCGGGTCTTAATGTTAATTTTCGCTCACTACGATCATCAAAATTATAAGTTTCTTTTATCACCATATCAGAAAGTTCAGTATGACGATGAAAAACATCACTATATTCCATAATAGGTGTTCTCATCTCTTTCATGTTATATAGACCTAATATATCTCTTATTTTCTGTTCTAATGCTTGCCAAAGATATGATTCATTTGGTAAAACATCATAAGTCCCTTTAACTTTGTTTATTGCCATAATAATCCTCCTTATATAGCTCATAGATGAGCAACTGATCTTTGATGATTTCTTTAGGTTTTTCTAATACGTAGGGTTCAGTTTTAACAAATCTAAAACCAACTCTTTCAATAACGATTTGACTTGCGATATTATGTTTAAGATGCTTTACTTTGATAAAATCATAGTTTAAATGTTCGAATCCAATCTTAACCATATGCTTAAGCGCTTGACTCATAATACCCTGATTCCAATAATCCTTATTGATTACATAGCCAATTTCTGCAGCATTCTCACCTTTTATTTTACTATGAAAATCGATTGTACCTATCATTTTTGATTTTTTCTTATCAATAATTGCATATCCGATGGGTAAACCCTCTCTTATTCTTGGAAAGAAAATATGTTTAATTGAGTTTTTTGCTTCAACTTCAGAGATAAAAGGTCCCCAGTTTAAAAATTTAGTAACCATTGGATCTTTACCATATTCAAACATATCTTTTGAATCTCGTTTTTTTATCGTTCTAAGTTCATACTCACCCAAATCAATGATTGGCATTTTTCTATATGGTTTTTTCATGAATCCTCCAATAAAATAAAAACGTCCTTAAAAATATCTAAGGACGTAATGATTACGCGGTACCACCTTAGTTCTAGAATAAATCTAGCCCTCATATTGATTATTGTCTCCAAAGGTGTCACAACTCATGATTTTTTGGCACTTTCACTGTCTGCCATCGCTTCTATAAAATCTTTAAGTTCTTCCTTTTTCATAGACGATTAAGTTACATGAACATAATAACGTAAAACATGCATTTTGTCAATCAAATTTCGATTAGGATATTGATCGGTCCATCGTTAATTGACATGATTTCCATGTGTGCTCCAAATACACCTTGTTCAACGTGATGATTCTTCTTTAATTCATTAATGAATTGCTGATATAAAGCTTCAGCTTTCTCTGGTTTTGCAGCTTCAATAAACGAAGGTCTATTATTACCTTTTGTATCTCCATAAAGTGTAAATTGAGAAATTGCTAATATCTCACCATATACTTGTCCCAAACTTAAATTCATTTTGTCATTTTCATCTTCAAATATACGTAAAGCATGCACTTTTTGTGCCATTTTGATGACCTGATTTTCATCATCTGAAACATGAATACCAATGTAAATGAGATATCCTCTGTTAATCTTGCCAATAACCTTTTGGTCTACTTTTACATTTGCACTTTGAACTCTTTGTACAATACATCTCATTTAAAAGCCCTCTCCACACTATAGATTTCACTAATTTTTCTTAAATTGACCATTAATTGTTGTAAAGCTTGTGCATCACTAATCAACAATTTAAGTCTAATTATCATTTCTAAATTATTCGTTGTCATCGCATTAACTTCAGCAATTGAAACACTTGATGCATTAATAACATTAACGACATCAGTTAACATGGTCGGTTTGTTGCCACCAACAACTTTAATCCAATTTGGATATTTGCGTGTAATTTTATCTGACCAGAAAGCCTCTATTAAGCGATTATCTTCAAATTGTTTACAGTTAGGACAAAATGTTGCATGGATGACAATGCCACTTTGTTTACTGACATATCCAATAATAGGATCACCTGGTATAGGTAGACAACAATTTGCTAGTTTAAGTTGTGGACTTGATAAGCCCTCAATAACAATACCTGTTTCACTGTGTGTTGTAAGTTGTCTAGTTGCTTTTTCCATTTGACGTTGAAGCATCAATTCTTTATCTACTTCCACACCTAATAATTTACTAACAACAGTTTTTGGACTAATGATTCCTTTACCAATTTCCAAATGCAACTCTGTTACTGTTGTTACCATATTTTTTTCAAAATGTTTGCGTACAAAATGATCGTCAATTGTTTCATTGACTTTCTGTGCAGTAAATTCTCTTTCAAGTATGTCTTTGCCTGATATAATCAATTGATCTCTGTTTTGTTTATTTAAAAAGCTCTTAATCTTATGTTTAGCATGCGAAGATTTTGCAATCTTTAACCAGTCTTCGCTTGGTCCATATGAATTTTTATTGATTTTAACACTGACAATATCTCCAGTACTAAGCACATAGTCAAGTGTTACTATTCTATTATTAACTAGTGCACCAACCATTTTATTACCAATATCAGTATGAATTCGGTACGCAAAATCAATTGGCGTAGATCCCTTAGGTAATTCAATAACCTCTCCTTTAGGAGTAAAGACATAAATATTGGCATCTAATATATCACCTTTGATTGTACCAACAAACTCTTCAGCTCCACCTTCGGTTTCATCGGTATCTTCACTCATTCTGAGTAATTCTCCATACCACTTAAGTTTTTGAGCAATTTCAAATTGTTCTTTTTCTTTTGAATATGTTTTATTTTCTTTATAAGCCCAATGTGCAGCAATCCCATATTCAGCAATTTGATCCATTTCAGATGTTCTGATTTGCACCTCAAAAAGCGTACCATCTTCTGATAAAACAGTCGTATGTAATGATTGATACATATTTGGTTTTGGAACTGCAATATAATCTTTAAATCTTCTTGGAATAGGTGTGAAATTTGCGTGAATAATACCTAAAGCTTGATAACATGTTTCAATTCGATCAACAATAATACGTACTGCTAATAAATCATAAATATCTTCAAAAGCACGATTATCTTTAACCATCTTTTTATAGATACTATAGATATTTTTAATTCTTCCTTTGATTTCAAAATCATGAAGATCACTTATTGTAAAAAGCTCAGTAATATTAGAGATGACATTATCTATTGATGATTCACGTTCAGTTCTTTTAGCTTGAATCATATTTGAGACACGATAATACATCGGTGGATCAGTATATCTCAATGAACGATCTTCTAATTCTGCTTTAATTCTAAAAATACCTAATCTATGCGCTAATGGAGCATAAATTTCTAAAGTTTCAGTCGCAATTTTATATTTCTTTTCTGGTGTCATTGATTCAAGCGTTCTAACATTGTGTAGACGATCTGCGATCTTAATTAAAACTACTCGAATATCTTTAGCCATCGCTAATAACATTTTTTGATGATTATCAGCTTGACTTGCTTTTGTTGTAAATGAAAGTTTCCCTATTTTGGTAACACCATCGACCAATAAAGCAATATCTGTACCAAATATAGATTCAACTTCTTTTAAAGTAAGTGATGTATCTTCAACAGTATCATGAAGTAAAGCGGCAATCAAAGTTGCTGGACCACCTTTAAGTTCTGCTAGTATTTTAGCAACTGCAATTGGGTGAGTTATATAAGGTTCTCCGCTTTTTCTCATTTGACCTTCGTGTTTATCCCTAGACAAAAGATAAGCCTTTTCAATAAGCTTTATATCCGATTCTCTTCTAATATAAGAATCAAAGGATTCAACTAAGGATTGAAACAAAGGATCTGTCATACATTCACTTCCTTAATATGTGATTAAGGTTAATATATCATATTCTCCTAATTTTTCTCTACCATTTAAGTCTGATAATTCAATTAAAAATGCTAAACCAACAACAATTCCACCAAGTTTTTCAACTAATTCAATGGTTGCACGTACTGTACCACCAGTTGCTAATAAGTCGTCGACAACTAGTACTCTATCACCCTTTTTAACCGCATCTGCATGCATGCATAACTCGTTTTTACCATATTCAAGTTCATAGGATACAGTTACTTCTTCTCTAGGGAGTTTTCCCGGTTTTCTAACTGGAGCAAATCCAATACCAACATTCGTTGCTACAGGACATCCAAATATAAACCCTCTTGCTTCAGGTCCAACGATAAGTGTTGCTTGCTTATCCTTAGCAAATTTTGTAAATTGATCAGCAGCATACTTGTATGCTTCACCATTTGACATCAGTGGTGTAATATCTCTAAATAAAATGCCTTTTATCGGAAAATCTGGTACATTTGCAATATAATCTTTTAAGTTCATCATTATTCCTCCATATGTGTTTTTATAAGAAAAAAAGACCTAACTATTACCATCCTATTTTACTCTATTTAATAGTTTTAAGCAAGTATGCTATAATGTAATCGGGTGAGAAAATGAAGCCATTAGCCTACCGTATTAGACCACAAAAATTTGAAGATGTATTTGGTCAAGATCATCTCGTTGGAAAAGATGGTGTTTTAGTATCGATGCTTGAAAAAAAGAAACTACTTTCTTTTATCCTTTACGGTCCGCCTGGAACAGGAAAAACTACGATTGCTCAATTGTTTGCAGAGCAATCTGGATTAGACTTTTATTTTTTCAATGCATCAACAGATAGCAAGGCAAAACTCAAGAGCATTATTGATACAACATCTTATCATGATATCCTAATCGTAATCGATGAAATCCATCGAATGAAAACTGATATTCAGGATTATTTACTTCCCTTTATGGAAAACGGGAATGCGACAGTTATAGGATTAACAACCTTAAATCCTTATCAAAGTATAAACATGGCTATTAGATCTAGATGTCACCTTTATGAAGTAAAATCTCTTGATGAAGAAGCTTTAGAAAAGGCAATAGTCAATGGAATCAAGGCACTTGATGTTGACTTTAGAATAGAAAAAAGTGCTTTATCAGCAATTATCCGTTATTCAAATCATGAGATTAGAACAGCACTAAATATCTTAGAAAGTGCATCTTTAGTTCTAAATGATGGTGATTTATTAACACCTCAAATCATTTACAGAGTTGCAGGAAAAATAAATCATGATTTAGATAATCACGAGGATCACTTTTATGATTTATTAAGTGCACTTCAAAAATCTATAAGGGGATCTGATGTAGATGCATCTATTCATTATCTTGCTAGACTGATTACTTTGGGTGACCTGCAGTCAATTATTCGTAGACTTTTAGTCATCGCGTATGAAGATATTGGACTTGCAAATCCTCTCATGGGAGGAAAAGTTTTAAATGCTTGCGACAGCGCAATCAAAGTTGGATTTCCAGAAGCTAGAATTATATTAAGTGCAATCGTTATTGATATGGCAATCTCTCCTAAATCAAATACTGCTGTTGTAGCAATAGACAAAGCAATCTCTGATTATCAAGAAAATGATACTGGTGTTGTTCCTGACCATGCAAGTAATAGAAAAATTAAGCTCAATCCCGATATTTACCATTATCCCCATAATGATAAAGATAGCGTAAATAATCAATCTTATTTACCTGATCAAATTAAAGATCGAACTTACTACCACCCTAAAGAAGAATCAAGTTATGAAAAAGCTCTTTCAGATCGCTTAAAGATGCTTGATAAAATCAAAAACAAAAAAAGAAAATAGAAATAAAAAAGATGTATAGGAGTATAACCTCTTACACATCTTTTTATTTAGTCACTTCGTTTGATTAGTTTTCTCATGTTCGCCCAGCTTCGAACAATTACAAATCCTTCAGATTCGTAAATCTTCCTTGCTGGATTATTTTCACCAGTAAATAGTGTCATATACTCAGCTCCAATCTGTTTCAACTCCGTACAGAGATTAGCAAATAAAATTTTACCTAAACCCAATCCTCTATAATGTGAAGAGATTCCAATTCCAGCAAAGTATCCTCGTTTACTTTTTTCTACACTTAATGGTCCAGTAAAGCCGCATATTTTCCCGTTTTCTTCAACGATTATAATCGGATCTCCGCCATTTATTTTTTTTAAGTTATTACTAATTTCTTTTCGCCATGCATTGCTTTTTAAATCATCAAAAAGTTCATCAAATCCAAAGTGCTTCCCTGAATTAAAAATTGAAATATGAATGCCTTTTTCATTAATTTCCTTCATCAAAATTTTTATATCGTCGCGATAAATAAAATTGGCTAAATCTCGATAATAAGCGTTTTGATAAGCATATGCAATATATCCAAGTGATTGCATAAATGCGTATCCAACATTTTTCATGTCGACTCCAGGTGCATTGGGATGCTCGCACAAAGTTTTATTCGGTATTGTCCATTTCAATTTTATTGGATTGAAAAAATTGATGTCAATATTTTCAAGTTGATTATATTGTTTAAAATTAGCTTCAAGTAGTTTTAAAAGATCTGATGCAATATGTTTTCTTCTATACTCAATATCAACTAAGATATACGTTAAAAACGCCTTGTTTTGATGGTTTTCATAAACACCACTTGAAAAACCAACTAAACGATCGTTTTCTATTCCCACAAAAGTAATTAATTGATATGTCTCTTGGCTTTCATAAAAATGAGATTTAATTTCTTCTAAATTCATTTTTTTATACTGATGATTTTCTAATAAAGCATAATGATTCCATAAAACCATCAAACCTTGTAAATCAGCATCATTTAATAATCTATATATCATATATTCACCTATATTCAATCTACCAATTTATGAAGAACTTCAATAAAGAGAAAAAGGGTCATTGACAAAGTGTCAGTACCCCATTTGTTATCCTTCAGTTGAAATAATTACTGGTATAGTGATTGGACTTCTTCTTATCTCTTGATAAATAAAACGATTAATCTCGTTTCTCACGCCTCTTTTGTACTCATTCCAGTTAATATATTTACCATCTAAATGTTTTTTACTTACTTCAAAGAAAATTGCCTTTACTTTGTCTAAAAGAACTTCAGATTCTTGTATATAAACAAAGCCTCTAGTTATAATATTCACATCACCTAAAATTGTTTTTGTTTTCGGATTAACATGAGCAACAATGAGTAAGGCACCGTCTTCAGCAAGTAACTCTCTATCTTTCATGACAAAGTCATTGACATCACCAACTGCAGTACCATCAATTAAAATTTCGCCAATACTAATATCATTTTTAGAAACATATGCTTCTTTATCTTTCATAGTCAAGACATCACCATTATCAAGAATAAATACATCATCAGCTGAATATCCAATTTCCTGAGCTAAGCGTTTAACACCATATTGATGTCTAAATTCACCAATAACAGGAATTATATATTTAGGTTTTATTAAATTCATCATCATCTTTAATTCTTCAGCAGTTGCATGCGCAGATGTTAAAAGACGTTTATTGATCATTTGTATCTGAGCATCACTTCGATATAATATATCTAGAGTTCTTGCTGCCATTTTCTCAGTACCTGGAACTGGTGGAGTCATTAAAATAACTGTATCTTCTTCTGTAATATGAATTAAACGGTCTGTTTTTTTACACATTCTTTGGAGCATGAAGAAAGGTTCGTGTCTGTTACCTGTAACTAAAGCGACAATATCATGTCCGTCATTCTTATTTTTATCATCGATATATCTTAAATTGATTAATGATTCCTTTGGAATATTTAAATAACCATCTTCAATAGCTATATCAACAATTCTTTGTGCTCTTCTTCCAATAATTGCAATTTTTTTATGATGTGCTAAAGAAATATCGACAATTCTTTGAATTTTTCTCAAATCAGAAGAAAACAATGAAACAATAATACGCCCATCAGCATTCGCATAAACACTATTTAACTTATGCATTAAAGTACTACTCACTCCACCATTAAGTTCTAATGTAGATCCTAATGATTCTGTGATTAATGCTAAGACGTGTTTTTCTGCTAATTCATTGATTTTTCTAAAATCAGTTTGATACATGATATCTCCACTTTGATCAAAAGTGAAATCACTCGTATAAACAATAACACCATCAATTGTATGAACTGCAATACCTATAGATTCAGGTATGGAATGTGTTGTATTGAAAAAGGTGACTCTAACGTTACCAAATTTAATTATACTGTTCTGTGAAATTGTATTTAATGTTAATTCGTCAAGATTATAATCCTCATCCTTTAACATATCCATGACAACTTGCATTGTAAAGTTTGTGGCATAAACAGGTACATTTAAATCTCTTAATATATGTGGGAGTGCACTGATATGATCTTCGTGAGCATGCGAAAGGAAAATACCGCGAATGCGGTCTTTTGCGCGAATCAATATTTTATAATCAGGAATGATTTCATCAACCCCATAAAGCTCTGAACTTGGATATTTAATTCCGGCATCTAAAATGAAGAGCTGTTTGTCTACTTCTATGACATACATATTCTTTCCATTTTCACCCAATCCGCCTAAAGCAAAAAAACGAATTTCACTCAAACTATCACTTCCTTTAGCAACGTTTTTAACTATGAATATTATACCATGTTTTTATTATATAACAATGATTTTGTACTCAAACTATGTTATCATGTTATTAGGAGAACGTTGTATGATCAATTACCCAATAAAAAGAAAATCACAAGTAAAAACAACAAGCTATGCAAATCTTGGAATGACATTAGAATCAGACATTGAAGCATCCAATACTTATTATCTAAATCATGGTATTGCAGTCATTCATAAAAAGCCCACACCAATTCAAGTTGTTAATGTTAGTTATCCTGCTAGAAATAAGGCTAAGATTACTGAAGCATATTACAAAACACCTTCGACAACTGATTTTAATGGTGTTTATCAAGGGAAATATATTGACTTTGATGCGAAAGAAACAAATTCAAAGACATCTATGCCCTTAAAAAATGTACATGAACATCAAATCGAGCATTTAAAAAATGTACATCAACAAGGTGGAATTGCTTTTTTAATTGTGCATTTTAAAAAATATAATCAATATTTCTTGTTACCTGCTGATGTCTTGTTTTCCTTTTGGGATCAACAAAATGATAAAGAAAAAGGACGGAAATCCATCCCTTATTCTGCTTTTTTAGAGCTTGCACACTTGATACCTTTTGGATATCAACCACGTCTTGATTATTTAAAAATTGTTAGTTTGAAATTGCTGAAAGACCCAAAAATTGCTGATTAAGATCTACAATACGTTTGCGAATAAGTATTGCTAATAGAATTGTTACAATTGTTGTAGATAGTGTATAACCTAAATTATATTCAATAAAAGAAAATACCCATGCATCTGAATTTATTGTTTCACTCCAGAAAAAGACACCAGCAAATGAAACAGATAAATACCTTACAAAACCTGCCAATGAAATACCGATGATTGTCCACTTAACACTACTTAATTTTCCAACAAAGAAACCGGTTAATCCATATGCAGTAAAACCAATGAGATAGTCAAGTAAGAATGACCAACCAATAATATATCCACTAGGCGATAATATAATTCCAAAAATACCAAAAACAAAACCTGCAAGAATTCCATATTTTAGCCCATATAAATAACCAATTAAAACCAAAGGCAACATCGCTATTCCTAAAAAATTACCTCCGAATGGCATATTGAGCATAGGTAAAACAAAACGAACCAATAATTGAATAACAAATGCAATAGCAACAAGAGCGCTACTCATAGTTATTTTCTTGATTTCTAAACTTTTCTGCATCTCTTTTCCTCCTAAGAAATAAAAAAATTTCTATGGATTACCAAAGAAATTATTCGTTATGATAGATATCATATCGCCTATCCCTCCGCTGGTATAATCCAGATCAGGTTCGCGGGTCGACTTTCGTCCTCTCAGCATTTAAGCTCCCCGTAGTGATCACATTAATAATACCATGAATATACTAAGATTTCAATCAAATTACAAGTGAAAAGAGGAAGATTATGCCTGATATAATAAAAGGACTGTTAGTTATTCTATTTTTACTTATATTAGTTCTTATACCCAATATTAAACTTGTCCAAGTTAATAAAGCTTATATCGTTGAAAGATTAGGAAAATTTCTAAAAATTATTGATAAACCTGGAATTTACATTATTATTCCATTACTTGATCGTGTTATTCAGATTGTTTCTTTGGAAGTTTCAGAAAAAACATTTTCTTTTTCTAGTAGTGAAAATGAAGATTCCACAAAAATTTCAATTAAATATCAAGTTATCAATGTGAGATTATTCGTATATGCAGCCCTTGATTCGTTAAACAAAATTAAAGAATATATTGAAACATATATTGATCCAATAGAACAAATGACACCCAAACAAAAAGATCTAATTATTGAACACGCTAAGGAATTTGGTATAGAAATAATCGAAATATGGTATAAATAACATTAAATAATTTTTTGTAATTTCTCTTGCATTTTAAATAATTTGGTGTATAATTATTAGTGTAAGGAGTGATTACTATGGAAATAACTTGGTTTAATGAAAAGCCAAAAGATTGCATTGTTACATTAGCTGCTGGTAATTTAACACTAAACAAACCAGCAACTACATTTTTCGAGAATGCCTATAGTGTCATGCTAGGAATTGATAAGCAGGACAAACTGATTGTGATTAAGCCATTAGGTAAGGCTGAAGCACTTCGTCACGATATTGCAGAAAACCAAAAATATCGAATAACTGTCCGCTCATCATACAGCCGTGTCACTAATAAAGCATTTATGGAGGATATTAATGAGTGGGCTAACTTAAATCTAGAATTTGAGACTCACAAATTTAAAGCATTTTGGAACAACAAAAGTCAAATTTTGATTGTTAATTTGAAGGAGGAATTATAATATGGATTGGATGCAATGGTTATGGTTAGGAATTTTCTTATCTGCTTTATTTATTGAATTTGGTACAGCAAATATGGTGAGTATATGGTTTGCAATTGCAGCTATCCCAAGTTTTATCGTCTCCTTATTTAGCGGTAATTTTGTAATTCAAGTAATTTTATTTGTTGTTGTTGCTATTTTAATGCTTCTATTGACCAGACCATTTGTGATGAAATATTTCAAAACAAATGAGATTAAAACCAATGTCGATACATACATTGGACTTACAGGCGTTTGCATTAAATTAATTGAACCTGATTCAATTGGTGCTGCAAAAGTAAACAACCGTGAATGGTCTGCTATATCAAATGAAATTATTGAAGTTGGAGAAAAAGTTAGAGTCCTTGATATAGAAGGCGTTAAATTAATTGTTGAAAAAATATAATAAAAGGAAAGAGGTAATAAAATGAAATTTTTAAGTTCTTTATTAAGTCCGATCGCAATAAGCGGAGGACAAATCGCACTAATTGTTGTAATTGCAATTATTTTAATTGTTGTTGCATCAAGTTTTAGATTGGTTACACAAACCAAAAAGGTAATTGTTGAACGTCTTGGTGGTTATTACAAGACATGGGGAGTTGGGATTCACTTCTTAGTTCCTATTTTTGATAGACAAGTGAGAACAGTTACATTAAAGGAACAAGTTAAAGATTTTGACCCACAACCCGTTATTACAAAAGATAATGTTACAATGCAAATTGATACAATCATTTTCTTTGCTATTACAGATCCAAAAGCTTACACATATGGTGTAGAAAATCCAATGATGGCAATTGAAAACATTTCTGCAACGACATTACGTAATATTATTGGTGATCTAGACTTAGACCAAACTTTAACATCTAGAGATTTAATTAATACGAAGATGAGAGTTATCTTAGATGAAGCAACTGACCCATGGGGAATTAAAGTTAACCGTGTAGAAGTTAAGAACATCGTTCCACCTAAAGATATCCGTGATTCAATGGAAAAACAAATGCGTGCTGAACGTGAAAAACGTCAAACCATCTTAATTGCTGAAGGGGACAAACGTTCACAAATTCTTAAGGCTGAAGGGGAAGCTGAAGCTGTTCTATTAAGAGCTGAAGCTGCTAAGAAACAAAAAATCCTTAATGCTGAAGGGGAAGCATCTGCAATCTTTAAAATTAAAGAAGCTGAAGCACTTGGTATTAAATTAATTAAAGATGCTGCAGCTGACCAAGCAGTGTTAACTCTTAAATCTCTTGAAGCACTTGCATTAGTTGCAAATGGACAAGCTACTAAGATTGTTGTACCAACAAATATTACTGATATAGCATCAACAGTTTTAATGGCTGCTGAAATTGCTAGAGAAGGTAAAGTAACAAAAGTAACTAAATAATCTGTAAGGCTTAGCGATGCTAGGCCTTTTTTTTTGAAAAAAAAGACGACTTTTGTCGTCTTAAGTTTGATAATAAATGATAAGTGGTACTTCCATTTCATCTTGCGTTAATCCCGCGTGATGTCCAACAAATCTTGAATGTTCCTTAAAATTAAACATTTTATTTGTAATCGAAATAGCTAGGAAATCCCCTAAAAAGTCATCCAATAGGAGATGTTTTTGTCCGAATCCTAATAGTTCTGATTGATATAGTTCTTCTTTTGAATATAGCTTGAAATAATTGCCATACTTTAATTCAAACATTTGTTTAAATTTCTTTTTATGAAATCTTTTTACAAAGAAATTAGTAGCTCTTGGTTCCACAGATGGCTTTCTTTTAAGCATACGCATCAAATCAATATCATTAAATAAGTCTATACCATCTACATTTGTTAATCCGTGATCTGCGATAATAACAATCATAGAATTATGATTAACTTCTTTTCCTAATTTATCCATCAAGCCATTCAACTCAAGCAGTTTCGCTTTCGTTGTATCAGAATCAGTACCATAATCATGTTGGGTCAAATCAGGTTCTGTCCAATAAAGATAAGTGAAACTAGATTCATCAATATTCGATATTTCTATTGCTCTTTCAACTTGTTTATCCAAACTTTCATAACCATTCGGTCTAAAATTAGGAAATAATTCATAAGTTTTTACATGTGAACTGTGTTTTTGTATTTGATCATAAATTGTTGGATACTTAAGATATGTATCTCGCAAGATATCATCAGTTTTTATTGATTTGTCATAAAAATCTTCATTAGTAAAAACAATTGCATTTGTTTTCTCATGTTTAAAATATTGAACCCAACCTAAATATCCACTTGCATATGGAGGTAATCCAGATAAAACAGCATTTGTAGCGGCTACCGTTGTCGGAGGGAAAACTGATGTAATCGTTTGTTTAACATGCTGACGTAAAAAATCGTCAGGTTTTAAATATTTGTTAATAATGTTTATTCCCATGCCATCTAATAACACCAAAAATACACGCTTGGGATCTACTTTTAATTCATCTTCTAAGATGGAAATTGAGTCATAGATACTTTGACCTTTATAGTGCTTAATAATGGTTGCTGAAACATTAAGTATTGAATTTTTATAATCGGGATATAAAATCATAAATTTATCCTATTTAATTGTCTGTTTAATTAAAACAATTTTCTTTTCTTCTTCTCCAATGGTGATTGCATTTAAAATCAACTGTCTAGCTTCTTCAATGCCCTTTTGTCTGACATATAAAGTAGCTATACTTTCACCTTTTTTGACATGTGAACCAATTTTCTTATGAAGATCAAGTCCTACATCTAAATCAACTTTATCTTCTTTTATTTCTCTTCCTGCACCCAATCTCATCGCTGCCTTACCAATATCTAAGGCATCAATATCCATAATGAACCCTTCTTTTTCTGAAAGGACTTCAACAGTCTTTTTAGAAAGTAATAAACTTGGATCATCGAGACTACTTACATCTCCACCTTGAGCTTCAACAAGTTCAAGGAATTTTTTATATGCAGTACCATTTTGAAGGGCTTCTTGAAGTTTGATTTTTGCAACTTCAAAATCTGTTTCAATTTGAGCATCTAAAAGAAGATGTGCTCCAATTTCAACAGTCACATCAACTAAATCTTTTGGTCCTTCACCATTTAAGGTTTCAATGGCTTCATAAACTTCTAAAGCATTACCAATTTTATGTCCAAGTGGTTCATCCATACCTGTAAGAATTGCTGTCACTTTTTTACCTGCAAGCTTCCCAATTCCAACCATAAGTTGTGCAAGTTTTACTGCCTCTTCTTCAGTTTTCATAAATGCACCATGACCCACCTTAACATCCAGTACAATCGCATCTGCACCACTAGCAAGTTTTTTTGACATAATACTACCAGCAATTAATGGAATGCAGTCAACAGTAGCTGTCACATCGCGTAGTGCATATAACTTCTTATCAGCAGGAGCAACATCTCCACTTTGCCCAACGATTGCTATACCGATGTCTTTGACTTGCTTAATGAAGTCATTGACATCTAAAACAACTTGATATCCAGGAATACTTTCTAATTTATCAATCGTTCCACCAGTATGTCCTAAACCTCTTCCACTCATTTTTGCAAATTTTGCTCCAAGACTAGCGAGTAAAGGTCCTAACACAAGTGTAACCTTATCTCCAACTCCACCTGTTGAGTGTTTATCTACTTTAATACCTGGTATCTCTGATAAATCAATAGAATCTCCTGAGTCTCTCATAGCAAGAGCAAGATAAGTCGACTCTTCATCGTTCATGTTTTGAAAATAGATTGCCATTAATAAAGCACTAATTTGATAATCTGGTATTTGTCCCTTTGTATAACCTTTAATAATAAATTCTATTTCTTCTTTTGATAAAGCCTTGCCATCTCTTTTTTTGGTGATTAAATCTACGATATGCATATGACTTCGCCTCCTTATTTTTATTGTAACATAAAAGAAGTTCATTATGTGATAATGAGAAAGGTGAATAAAGGTATTTTGTGATTATAGAAATAGTTAGACACGGATAAATCTACTATCATGCAGATGAGCTTGCTCAATGGAGAGTGGACATTCCTTTAAATGAAATAGGCAGAAAACAAGCAAATTTGTTGCTTAAAAAAAAAGAAAGTTTTGATGTAATTTCATCATCTCACTTATTAAGAGCTGTCGAATAAATTACATTATTAAAATATACATAATGAGCCAATCATAGAAGAACAACATTTACTTGAACCTGATTTTATTCACTTAATTGACAACTCTTCGGTGAGACCTAGCTTTTTCTTCAGCAAAGAGGATACACCTTTGAAAGTTATGAATATGATGAACTTCTCATGTTGAGATTTAGGGGGGGAATCTTATAACTACAAAATAATTTATGATCAAAAAATACTTCTCATTGCTCACTCTTATGTGGTAAAAAGCTTTAAGAGTCTTCATTAACTCAGATTTATACAAATTATATATATTTTCTATTTCAATGTACGGAAAAATTCTATTGAAATATATAAGGTGTAATTCTTAATCATTTATGTTTTTAGGTTTGCTACACTTTTTTGGCAACTTATAAATAAACATATACTAGTTATTACCTATTGGTTGTTCTTTGCTCATTTGTTAGCTTGGATGTTCTTTCTCTTTAGTTCCAAAGGTTCGTTTACTATTAAATTTCTGAACTTTGATATTTCAAAGGAATTTACTTGATTTACTTATTTTACCAAAATCATTTTCTATTATCGCTTCCCTTCTATTATTCATTTTATTTTCAAAATATGCTATACTGAATTTATAATATTCTAGGAGATAATCTCATGAAATATACTATCTCAAGAATTAAGTTTTTTGTTGTAATGTTAATATTTTGGTTCTTACTCAATTTTAATTTCGAATTGACCACTATTATTTTCGGAATTTCAGGATCTTTTCTCGTATCTTTATTTGCATTCGAAATCCTCTATGATGAAAATGGATTTATTTTTAGAGGTATTAAGATGCATCGCTTAATTTTATATATGCCATTTCTATTTATTGAAATATTTAAGGCATCTTTTTTGTTTATTATCAATCTTTTTAAAAGTGAATATGTAGCTACTGTATTTAAAATTGTTTTAGGTTTTGATGATCCTATTAAAGTTGCGATTGTTGCAAATTCAATTACACTCACGCCTGGAACTATTACGATTGAAATCTTAGATAATACAATCATTGTAATGGTTCTCGCAAAACCTAACACACCACGTGAGGAACTTGAAAAACCAATACGAGAAAAGTTTGAAAAACTATTAAAGTTAAGGAGATAAAATGACGACTACTTTAGAACTCTTTTTATTAATCACTTTACTCATTTTGGCACTATCAATGATTTTATCATTTATTAGACTTATTCAAGGAAAAACAATTTGGGATAGAATATTAATGTTAAATCTCATTTCCGCAAAAGTGGTTCTATTTATTTCTGTCTATTCAGTGTATATAAAAAATGTAGTCTTGCTCGATATTGCAATTAGTTATGGGATTATCAGTTTTCTAACGATGACACTTCTTTCAAAACTCATTATGACTTGGGGGAAAGAAAAATGTTGATTATCGCATACATAATTTTAATTTTATCTTGGTCTTTCATTATTTTTGGAATGATTTCAATTTTTAGATTGAAAAACCTATATATGAGAATATTGGCAGCAGCAACAATAGATAGCGTTGCCAGTCTCTTGATTTTAATTGCTTTGATATTTGCAAATTGGCATTTCGAATATGGAATTCGACTTGCTCTTTTGATTATATTTTTATTGATTACTAACCCTATTATCTCTCATGTGAATATCCGTTCTGCTTACTTATTTGGGATCCCTATAGATGTAAAAGATGGTGATATCAAATGATAGATATTATACTTTTATTTCTTCAAATTTTATTAATTATAATCACAATTGCAATCGTATTGCACAAAGAAAATTTCACTCTTGTCATTTTGATTGCATCCTTCGGATTGATAGCAGCAACTCTTTATGTGATGAATCAAGCTCCCGATGTTGCAATTGCTGAAGTTGCGATAGGTAGTGCAATTATTCCTTTGATTTATGTTATATCCATTTCAAGACAGCGAGAGTTTATTGTTTTGGATCGAGTGAATCATAACATGCATGATTTAGATGAAATGAATGTTGTTATCTTAATGATTTTGAAAAATTTTGTAAATAATAATAATCTTCGACTCAATTTAACTTCAGATAACGAAGGAAATTCTAAAGAGCTTCTTGGCGAATTGAAGACAGATTTAATTATCAGTTACAATAATGAATTAAAACAATTTGAATTAAAAGGTAAAGCAAGTTCTATACTTATAACAAAATTAAAAGATATGACTGCTGATTATTCATACATCAATGTAATCGCTTTGGAAGAGGGTGAGGGTGTTGATTAAACGTATCACCATTATCCTTCTTCTTAGTTTTGTATTGTACCTATTTATAATATCAATTGCAAATCTTTCAGATATCTATAATTCTGCTGGTAAAGATTTCTTTGCAGATAATGGTTTTTATGATACTGGTAGTTTGAACTTAGTAACAGCTATATATTTAGATTATAGACTCTTCGACAGTTTATTTGAAGCAGGTATTTTATTAATTACAGTATCTGGAATCATGTGGATTTCAGAATACAATATTCTTACAAAGAATGCCCCTTTAATGCTTGATAAACAAAAAACATCTGAGTTATTTATAACGTTTTCTAGATTGTTATACCCAATAATGTTTCTCTTTGGTATATATATCATTACCAATGGTCATCTCTCACCAGGTGGAGGTTTTCAAGGTGGTGCAATTGTTGCTACAGCAGTTTTAATTCTTTATTACATTGACATTTCCAAGTCAATGGATGTCAACAAACTACTAAACATTGAAAAAATTTTGTTTATACTTTTAGTAAGTATCGCTTTTATATCTTTATTAACGAGAAATGAAGTTTTTACAAACTTTGTTCCATTGGATGGTTCAACTGAATTGAAATCCATCTATCTGATATTACTAAATTTGATTATTGGAACTAAAGTTGCTATAGGTCTGATTGCAATTTTCACTGTTTTTCTTAAGGAGGGACGCTAATGAATCCTATACTTTCTTTTATTGTTATCTTAATTGGCGTTTTTGGACTTGCGACTAGCAAGAACATCATCAAGTCAATTTTTTGTGTGTCAATTATTGAAGTAGGAACAATTCTATTGTTCTTGAATTTTGGTATGTATGAGGGGGGGTCAATTCCAATATTAAACTCGATTGGAATTGAAATAGTGGACCCATTACCACAAGCTATAATGATTACAACAATAATCATAGGATCGACAATCACATCACTTGGGCTGATGCTTAGTGTTAAGATTTTTCACCACTATGGTTCAATTGAGTGGAAAACCGTACTTAAGAGGGATATATAATGTATTTAGCTCCTGTTTTATTTATTTTCATTCCAATTCTTGCATCTCTTGTTGTCTATCTTTTTAAAAACAAGTTTGCAACCTATATGTTATTCGTTTCTCAATTAGCTCTTTTTATCATTTTTTTTCTTTACCTGAGAGCACTTCAAACCTCTCCTGAGTTATCATTGATTGTGTTTGGTGGATGGGACGAACGATTTGCGATTAGTTTTTTTAATGACCGTTTATCTTTAATACTCATTGGTTTAACTATTTTCATTATGACCATGGTTTTATTGTATACTTTCAAGACTAATCAAAAAGAAATTAATTTTCTTTTCTTTTTAATGTTTCTTCAAGGAATTTTCCTTGGTCTTCTTCAAACCAATGATTTATTCAATCTCTTCGTTTTTGTGGAACTGATGACAGTTATAGTTACGATACTTATCGCTTATAAGAAAACTAACCATTCATTTACTGCTGCAATATATTATCTTTTATTAAACGCTGTGGGTGCTATATTCTTTTTGATTGGCATCATTTTGATTTATTATGTATACGGTTCAATCAACATTCAATACTTGATTCAAAACATGAATCTTCATAGCGATGAAAACTTAATCAAACTAGCTTTTGTTCTGATGATGTCAGGAATCAGCATTAAGGCAGCCTTCTTTCCTTTATTCACTTGGCTTCCTAGAGCACACAGTGTTGCACAAACTTCTATTTCAGCTCTGCTTTCTGGATTAATTGTCAAGGGTGCTTTGTATATGTTTATTAGAATATATTTGGAAATGTTTTCTAAGGCTAATTATAATATGTCTGAATTTTTCTTTTATCTTGGTGCAATCACAGCAATCTTGGGAGTTGTCTTCGCTTTATCTCAAAATAATTTAAAACAAATTCTTGCTTATCATACCGTTTCACAAATTGGTATCATATTGATGGGACTTGCGTCAGCATCAGAACTTTCCTATATCGGAGGTTTGATGCATATCTTTAATCATGCGTTTTTCAAATCTTTACTATTTCTTGGCGTTGGTCTTGTGATCTATGGATATCAAACCAAAAAGGTTTACGCAATCCGAGGAGTATTTAAAAGTATGCCTTGGACATCAATTCTACTCATCATAGGGATGCTTTCTATTACAGGAGCTCCCCTATTCAATGGTTTCATTTCTAAAACTTTGATTAAATATGACTTCAAGGATGATTTCTTTAAAATGGCTTTATTCACTGTCGTTAATATTGGAACAGTGACATCATTCATAAAATTTTCTCAGATTCTTTATGGACCTAAAGTTGCTGTATTAAAACAAAATAATTTGACACAGCTTATATCTATGTCCTTGCTTGGAATCGGATGTATATTTATTGGAATTTTTTATATTTCGATTGGTCAACTAGTTTTTAATACAGATTTATCTTATGTGAAAATATTTGATGTAAGACAATGGATTGAATACTTTACTTACATCTTTATAGGTATGATTATTTATGTTTATGTTGTTAAAAAAGACTTTAAACCATTCAAGATATTAAGGGAGTTGTCAGTTACTTTTGAAAATGCTAATTATATGTTTATTCTTTATATGGTTTTTATTTCACTCTTAATGTTTTTTAGATAAGGAACATAGTTCCTTTTTTATTATAAATCTTGTGTGATGTGTCTATTCGAATTATATCTTACTTCGTATAATCTGAACATTTAATCTTTCTTCTATATATAAGGGGTAGGATTCTATTCCATTTTTCATTTTCATCTCTGGATTTAAGTAACACATGATAAACTGGAGCAAGTAATGCTGCTACAAATCCTGCAGCAAAGCCATTGTTGTATAAATCAAATCCCCCTTGGAAATTCAATGCTAAAGGTGTTATTAGAACATGAATGAACCCTGCTAACATCCCAGCAATTATTCCAAATTGCCCAGCTAATGGAGCTAATCCTGTTACAAATAGCACGGATAATGTTGAACCAATTGTCCAAGTTAATGGAGTTAATTCAATAGCTAGAATTGCTCCTAAAATTACTGGTAATGAATTTAACGGATGTTTACCGAAGGCTGAAAATCCAAGAATAGTGAGAATCGCTCCCATGACTGGTCCGTTTATTTGTATTCCAGCAAAATAGATGATTGCAACACTAATCAATCCCATGAAACCAATATTTAACATAACTACATCTTTTCCAAATCTTGCAGGAAAATCTGATAATAATCTACCTGATGCTTTAAATATACTCGGGTATTTTTTTATTACTTTTTTATTTTCAATAAATGCCAATGCTATAAGTAACAATGATAAAACAATAGTTGCAATAAATAATTGCCAATGATATGTATTATTCAACTCTGAATTTCTTATTATTACAACTCCAAATGAACCTAAAATACCAGTAATAATCATTGAAATGACACCCATAGAAAAACCTGTATTATATAAATTATATCCTTGATGAAATTTCAGAGACAAAATATTAAACGCAGGAAGTATAAAACCAACAATAATACCAACTCCCACACCAATGAATAATCCCATTGGTAATGAAAAACCAGCACCAAACATCAAGAAACTTGTGATAGGTGATATACCTGAAGAAAGTAAAAAAACCAAAACATGCTCTTTGCATGTGGTTTTTGTTATTTTACAATATAGATAAACTCCAAGATATATAGGTAATGCATTATAAAGATTCTTTCCGAAAAAAGCAAATCCAGCAATTGTTAAAAGACAAGCGAAAATTGGACCGTTAATTTTGATTTTCATCCATTTTAATATCAATAGATTAACACCAATGGTCAATATTACATTGAAAAGCGTTGCAGCTAGACCACCAATGAATAAATAATCTGATAAAAGAACTGAGCTGCTTGTCAAAATTCGCCTATAATTATTAAACATTATTGGCAGCGGCTCTAATAAAAAGACAAAGATGAATGCAAGAAAAAAGATTAGTAAAAGGTAATATTGTTTAATAAACTTTAGAATGTGTTCTGTCATGATTCATTTCCTTTCAAAATTATTGTTTATTTTGGAAGAGATGTTAAGGATGGCATTGCGCATAGATTGATATAGTTTATATTGCATAGTTTATTAGACATAAAATCTTTATTTTCCTAGATTTTTTACTTGAATAATTCAAGAAATGACTAATGAGGTTATGATATATTGAAAAAACTAAGTTGAAAATTAATATATGATTTCTAGTTTTCTAAATGATTATTAATAATATGAAACATTTGATCTGCAATTTCTGAAGTAGGGAGATGTTTAACATCATTATAGTGAACAACTGGATGAATAACAACTTTGATTGATGTAGATCTAAAAGGTGCACGATGCTTAATATTCGTTGTTCCTTGTAAACTAATTGGTAGCATATCTGCTCCTGCTTTCATTGCTACACGGTAAGCTCCTGCTCTTGCAGCCACCATTTTTTCATCATTGCGATCCTTGATACCACCTTCAGGAAAGATGAGCATTGCCATACCTTCTTTTACTACTTTAATGGCACCAACCATCGCTCTAGCAGTATTTCTATCACTTGATCGATCAATTTTGAATGCTCCTAAATATGTTAACCAAGTACTAATAAGTGGGATTTTAAAAATACTCATCTTCGGTGTATATGTGACAGGATGCTTGATTATTTCTGTTATGATAAATGGATCTGCATATGATTTATGATTAGCATAGAGTGTTATCAATCCTTCTTTAGGGACATTTTCAATTCCTTCAACAGTTATCTTTAATCTCAAAATGAGATGATTCATGCATGCCGAAATACTTCTTGATGCATAATTCTTATATTTATTAGTAACTTTTGTATGTTTCATAATTGGTAGATTGAGATACATAAAAATAATTACTCCAATAAAACCCATAAAATATGAAAGGATAAACCAAACAGGGATCAGATAATAATTATCTACCCATATAGTCAAAAAATATGTACTTAATAGCCATGAAGCCACAAAAACAAATGATATCATAACAATTTCCTTTCATATACAGCAAATATCAAACCATCTTCAGTCTGATATTCGTTCAGATTAAATAGACTTAGGTCAAATTTAGGAAAATATACATTTCCCTCATGAGATTTTAAGATATATGTAATATATAAACGATCAGCATAGGGAAGTGATAATTGATAGATGGTTTTCCCACCTATAATCATTATATCTTCTTCTGTTGATTCAAAAAACGAATGTACATCTTTAATATGTACTGCATCAGGATAAATTGCATCATTAATATTTGCTACATAAATTTTTTTAAATGGTAATGGCTTTTTTATATAATAAGATTTTAAAGATTGATAGGTCATATCCCCCATTAAAACAGCATAATCTTTAGTGTGACTCTTAAAATACGCAAGATCCTTTGGATAATGCCAAGGTAACAAATTATCTTTACCTATAAGCCAATTTTCATCCATTGCCCAAATCATCGATATCATACTGCCACCTTCCCTTTTATAGCTGGATATGGGTGATAGTTTATGAGTTCAAAATCTTCATATTTAAAGTCAAACAATGATTTGACTGAAGGATTCAGTTTCATTTGTGGGAGTTCTTTGGGTGCTCTTGATAATTGTAATTCTATTTGTTCAAAATGATTTTGATATATGTGTGCATCACCAAGCGTATGAATAAATTCTCCAACTTCCAGATTTGATACTTGAGCTATCATCAAGAGTAAAATTGCATAGGATGCAATATTAAACGGAACACCTAAAAAGATATCTGCACTTCTTTGATATAATTGTAAACTAAGTTTGTTATCACGAACATAAAACTGGATGAGTGTATGACATGGAGGTAAAGCCATATTTTTAATCTCAGCGGGATTCCAAGCACTTAATATCATCCTTCTAGAATCTGGATTAGTTTTGATTTCATCTAAAATATATTGTAGTTGGTCAACACCATTGAAGTTTCTCCATTGTGCACCATAAACAGGTCCCAAATCACCAAACTTCAAAGCAAATTCAGAGTCTATTTTCACTTTACTAACAAAATCATCCATCGACTCTCCATTAAAGCTATTACTTTTTTTAAAAGCTTCGTAAGGCCAATCATTCCATATTCTCACATTATTCTCGACGAGATATTTGATATTAGTATCGCCTTTAATAAACCATAAAAGCTCATGAATGATAGATTTAAGATGTACTTTTTTTGTTGTCAAAAGTGGAAAGCCTTCACTTAAATCAAAGCGCATTTGATAACCAAAAACACTTTTCGTACCTGTTCCAGTTCGATCCATCTTAAAACTTCCATGATTCATAACATGTTTGCATAATTCAAGATAAGGTTTCATGGTTTCCTCCAGTAAAATTATTTAGCTAATTCGTATAGTGCCTCAGTATAAATTACCGTAGCAAGCAGTAAATCATTGATATCAATAAATTCATTTTTTTGATGAATAAATGTTGGTTTTTCTAAAAAGTGTGGACCAAAGGCAACACAGTTTGGCATTGCTCTAGCGAAAGTACCACCACCAATATTAATTGGTTTTGCATTTTTATCACCAGAATGTTTTTTATATACATTCATCAATATCTGAACTAATGGTGATTCAGGATCTTTATATAGTAATTTTTGATGTGAATCCACTTTGACAGATGCTCCAAATAATGCAAATTGTTCGCTAAGTTTTGAAACTACTTGATCAAAGTCAACACCATTTGGATATCTAAGATTTAGTTTTATTGTATACTTTCCATCTTCCGTACTAATTACTCCAAAGTTATTCGTTAAATGTCCCATTTCCTCATCATGATAGGAAACACCAAGTTTCTTACCATGAATATCGTGAATTAAGAATTTTTCAACCAACTTTACTACAGCATGATCAATCTTTTGTTCAATTAAAAATTCGAACAATCTGTCAATTGCATTTTCTCCATATTGTGGTGTTGAACCATGAGCGCTTTTACCTACAACTTTTATGATTATTTTGCCATCTTTTTTACTTGCATTACCTTCATAATTTTTCTTTAGTAAAAATGCATTGAATAATTTTTCATAATCATTAACTGGATTTAAAACTGCTGAAGCATAATCTGGTACCATATTATCTCTAAATCCACCATTAATTGAAACAAGAATATCTGAATCAAGTTTTCCTTGAACAAGAATTCTTGAAATACCTTTTTCTGCGTAAATTAAAGGAAAATCTGCATCAGGAATAAATCCAGAAACTGGTGCTTCAGGATAAACACTGAAATAATGTCTCATACATCTCCATGATGTTTCTTCATCATTACCTAATATTAATTTAATTCTTTTTGATAATGGTACATTTAATTCTTTTAGAATCTTTAATGCATAGTATGCAGCAATCGTTGGACCTTTATCGTCTTCAGTACCACGACCATACATTCTACCATGGTGAATTTCAGCTCCATAAGGATCATACGTCCAATCATTACCAGCTGGAACAACATCTAAATGTCCAATCATTCCAACAAACTCCTTTTGTTTTCCATATTCTATATGACCTGCATAACCATCGAGATTTACAGTTTCAAAACCATCGTTTTGACCGATAGCTAGCATTGTATCTAGCGCTTCTTTGATTCCTTCTCCAAAAGGTGCATGTTTCCGATTTGGATCAAAAGTTGTTAATTCAGAATTAATTTTAATAATTTTAGTTAAATCGGCAATAAGTTCATCTTTTCTTTTAAAAACTTCTTCTTTAAAGTTTATAGACATTGTTATCATCTCCTCTTTACATTGTAGCATAAAAGAAGGTTGGAATAAAGCAACTCCAACCTATATTTTATTTATAAATAAAAAAAGTGTACAGAAATTAATTCTGCACACTTACTGTAATATTTCCAGTGCTAACGCTAATTTTCAGTAATATGGATCCAGTCGAAGTTGAATGTTTGTCTCCTTGGTCATCTCCATTCACTGTAATATTGCCAGTTGATGTATCAAGATCATATCTAAGATCTAACGCTGTTGAGCTTGTAAATGTAACTGACCCAGTTCCTGATGATAAATCGTACCCTGTTGCAATACAATCTGTGATAACAACATTTCCTGTTGCAGATGATAAGTCCATCATTCCAGAAATATTTGCATGACTTATTTGAACTTTACCAGTACTTGTTTCTCCAGTCAATTTAGTAGCATTTACGTAATCACCAGTAACTCTTCCAGTATGGTTATCTAAATTTATTAGATTCGCATCAACATGACTTAAATTAATAGATCCTGTATGATTATTCGCATCTAAATCACCTGAAACATTTAGATAGGACAAATGAATGGATCCTGTATCCAAATCAATTGATAAACTATCCATATCAATATGATCTAGTTCTACTTCTCCTGTTTGAGTTTCAAGGTTCATATCATAGGCTATACTAAGTCCATTAGAATAAATAATATCACCTGTAGCACTATGAATACTATGATTAAGAATCAATGATTCTGGAATTTCAATTGCAACAGTTAATATATCATAAGATGCAAATTTGAAGTTAAACCAATTAAAGAGAAAAGGTTTTGTTGTCTGAATAATATTAAGTGTCCCTGCTGATTCACTCAATGTCCATATATCGTCTTCATGAGAGCGATAAGTAACAATAATTGAATCTCCAGAAGTTGATGAAACTATGATATTTCGTGTATCAACATCGACATTTAAATGTTCAATTGTAGTCGTAGATATATACTCAATGGGATCACTATATGATTCATCATCAACAAAGAAAGAGCCAAGATTACTTAGATTAACTCCACTTGAAAATGCAATGATTGTTAGAACGAGCCCTACAATAAAAATTAATATAATAAGTTTAGATAAAAATTTCATCTTCTTTCTCCTTTATTTTTAGCAATCTTACTAAATAAGTAAACTAATTTTTTAGCAATATATAATGTTGCTTGTGAAAGTCCAATTAAAATTATAATCGATAGCGAAAACCCCATGAGCCCAACACCAATAAATCCTAGAATTTCATTTTGTCCTAGCCCAGATTGGACCATATTAATGAATATTACTGTCATTCCTACGGCCAGACCAAACACAGTTGCTAACAATGAAATAATCAATGATACAAACACAATGATAACAATCACATAAGCAAACCCTAAAGGTATTAACAATGGTGTTGTTAAAAGGAATTGCATTAATTGTTTCGAACTTCTTACAAGTGTTCTATACGTGTCATTAGCTCGTTTCATAACAACATCAGTTGTCACAGATTTTGCAATTTCTTTAGCATCGTAATCACTTAAGATATCACCGATATACTCGCCATTATCAATTCTCTCTTGAATCATCTCTTCATAATATGACAAGATATCATTTACCTCTGTCAAATAAAACCGTTTCTTCAATTCTCTTTCTAATTCTTTTAACCAAGTTTTCATAGGATCCTCATTTCACCAAGATATCGAAAATTTTTCTTACATCTTCCCATTCAAGCAAGAATTCGTCGATATGCTTCTTTCCAATTTGTGTTATTTGATAATACTTTCTGTTTCTACCTTGAAATAATACATTATATGTGTTCAACTCATTTGCTTTTTCCAGTCTTCTTAAGATTGGATAAAGCGTCGATTCAGTTATTCCTATGTACTGAACGAGATCGTTAACAATCTTGTACCCATAAGAATCACCTTGCATGAGTATGGCCAGCACAAATATTTCAAGTACACCTTTTTTTACCTGCTGTTTCATATTTTTTCACCTCATACTGCCTTATGTCTTATATTATACAATGCATAGTATAGAATGTCAATAAAAAAAGTTCATTTTATAGAACTTTCTTCAGAGACCTTAAATTCGTTCTTGCTTGATGAAGATAAATAACTAATTCGTTCAGCAATAACTTCAAGCATATTGAGCTTTCTATCATCAGGTAAATCGTACTTCCAAGTTTGTATTCTAGCTTTGACTGCAATCATGACACCTTTTTTACAATAAGATTCAATAGCCGTGGCTAATCCTTCCCAAACTGTAACCTTAATGAAATCCGTATCATAATTTCCATCCATATTCTTAAAGGTTCGTTGAACAGCAAGTGTTATATCGCTTACCTTTCTACCATCTTCAAGAATTTTCGTTTCTGGATCGTGTGTTAATCGACCAATAATAATGAGTTGATTTAGCATATTATCTCCTTTTTGACTATAGTATATAAAGTTTACGCACATAAGCAAAATGGCCATTTTAAAATTCATATGCTCTTTCTATATATATTATACTAATAAATATCAAGAATGATTTCCTTTATATCTATTAAGAAGCAATATTCAAAAAAATATAAAAAAAAGGCTTCATTAAGCCTTTTTATATATTAATGATGCAATATTCTTTTTTTGTATACCTTTTAGTTCTTCCATTAATTGATCATATGTGATTTTTTTAAGAAGATCAACTACATCATATAAGGAAGCTCCAAGGTGTTGATATTTCCCATAAAGATAAGCTTTAGTTTCCAAATTATTGAGTGCAAAAATAAATTGACCCAAATAAACTTTCTTATATCTATTAAACGCTTCATTAGTCAAAAGTTTTGATGCATCTTCAATTAATATTTTCATTAAAATCTTTTTCAACTTCATTATTTTCTTTGATTCAGCATAAATAATGATATTTTCCGCATGCTTTTCAAATGTTGTATTGATGAAGAAACTTTGGTTAATCAATTTATCTTCTAAAAGTTTTGCATATGTAACAGATGAAGATCCCAATAACATGTTAAGTATCATTGTTATTCGCATTTCTTTTTCGATTTGTTCTTTTTTCGATAGTTTAGATGGAACTAATTTAATACCCATCATCAACTTATTAATCCCAACATCCTTGACTTCAACATCATTTTTAAGAACTAATTTTCTTGATTCTTTTGGATAAATAGTTTTTATTTTAGGTTGTTTGATAGGATTTTTTTGATCATATGCTTTAAAAAATGCCTTGATTGCTTTGACATCTACCTTACCAGCAATAGTAACAAGTCTATTGGATGGATGGTAGAAATTTTGATAAACATTTGAAAGTATTTCTGGAGTTATATCCATAATTGAATCTAATGTTCCACCTATATCATATTTTAATGGGTGATTGTGATACATCATTTCTGTTAATTTATTTTGCATCACAACATTTGGATCATCAAGATACATTTTTAATTCTTCTGCAATAATGTGTTTTTCATGATTTACATTTTCAGTCGTGAAATACGGTGTGTCAATCATGTTAAATAAATGTGTTAAAGCTTCAATCACATTTTGGGTTGCAGTAAATAGATATGACGTTTGATTATATGATGTCATTGCGTTTGCTTCAACACCTAAAGCTGAAAATTTACCAAATGCATCTCCATCAGGCATTGCAAATATTTTATGTTCCAAAAAATGCGCGGTACCATAAGGTGTGGATACAATCTTTTCTTTATTTTTGTAAGTTAAATCTAGTGCTCCAAAAGGTACACTAAGTTCAACATAAGTTGTAAAATAAGGTTCTTCTTTCGGTAAAATATGAACCTGCATTCCATTCTTTAATTTGATGATATAGACTGACTCATTAAAACGCTCATAGAATTTCTTTATCATTTTGTCCTCCACGAAGTACATAAATTGTATCTAAAGATATTTTCTTTAAAGCTTTTTCAACATCATCAAGCTTTACCTTTTCAATTTCTATCAAACGCTCTTCTATGGTTTCTTCATGATTCAATAAATCTCTGATAAAAGTACGTTTTGTTAAAAATGATTGACTGTCTAATCCGCTTTTAATTTGATGGGTATAATAAGCTTTGGCATGATCTAGTTCACTTTGATCAATACCATACTCCATCATATGAATAACTAATGATTTAATCGCTTCCAAAGCTTTATCTTTTTGTTTAAGATCAACACCACTACTAACCATAATTACACCTTTGTAATAATCGTAACTAGAAGAAATATCATAACATAAACCATTTTGTTCTCTAATTTCTTTAAATAATCTACTTTCAGGGTAACCACCTAAAATCGTATCCAGTATCACTGCAGCATGATAAAGGGGATCATCTCTAAAAATAGGGAAGTGATAACCTAACTTTAAAATAGCTTGTTGCATTTGTGTTTCTTCTTCAACTACAAATAGTTCTCTTGAGGGTCTAAAATGAGCAATAAAAGAATGTTTTTTCTCATCTTTTTTGTCATGTAACATCAAGCTCTCAATTTTCTGTTTATTTATATCAGAAATTCTTCCATTTACAATTAGTTTTTTTGTATTAGATAAAAACACATTTTTATAATAATCATAAATTTTTTCAACAGTCAGTTTTTTTATATCTTTTAAACTTCCGCTCATTGGATATCCATACGTGTCATCCTTAAAAAAATGTTCATAAAATTTCGTATGTGCATATAATCTTTTCTTATCATATAATGTTTCCCATTGTTCAATAAGCATCCGTTGTTCTTCTAAGAAAATATCCTTATTGAAAACATCGTGCTCAAAAAGCACTTGATTTAGCAAACCAAGCGCATGATCAAATAATTGTTCATCACCAACAATAATAGGATCGACAATGGTTAAAATAATACTAACAATAGATAAATTACCAATCCGCTCTACACGCGTCTTAAAATAAGCGCCATATAAATCCTCAAGTTTTTCACTCATCTTTGTTTTATTAATTAATTTATTTGTATGTGAAGTTAAAAGTCTTGGCAACAAAAAACGATACACACTTGATCTTTCTTCGTCAAAATCTGTAAAGAAGATAGCGAATTGTATCGTTTTGAAATCATTTTTGATCAAAAGCATTAGATACTATTCAACGCAACTTCCATCATTTTTGTAAAAGCTTCCTGACGTTCCTGTGATGAGGTTGCCTCATGTGTCACCAAGGAATCCGAAACTGTCAATAGACAAGAAGCTCTTTTCTTAAGTGCTTTAGCATTTGCAAATAGCGCAAATGATTCCATTTCAACTGCTTTCGCACCGTATTTTTCATGTATTATTTTGTAATCATCAAAATTGAGTCTGTAAAATACATCTGAAGAGTGTACTATTGCAGGATGAAGTTTAATATTTAACTTTTCAGAAGCTCTGATAATTCTATTATTCAATGTCTTATTTGCAGGTAGAATTTTACGAGAGGAAACACCCATCGTTTTTGCATAACTAGATTCAGAGAACGCTTGTTCAACTAAAACGACATCATATAAGTTTAAGTCTTTGCTATAAGCGCCACATGAACCGATGCGAATAATGTTTTCAACACCATAAAAATTAAATAGTTCATAACTATAAATTCCTATGCTGGGCATACCCATACCTGAACCCATAACTGTAACTTTTTTCTTACCATAATATCCAGTGAAACCCCACATGTTTCGCACATTGTTGATTAGAACTACTTTTGTTAAAAAATTATCAGCAATATATTTTGCACGTAATGGATCTCCTGGCATTAAAACTGTTTTTGCAATTAAATCTTGATTTTCTAAATCAATATGAGGAGTTGGTATCATTTTTTATCACCTTTCTTGTGATTCATGTATACATCTTTGGATGCAACAATCATTTGATTTTTTAAATATTTATGTCTTTGAAACTTATTCTTTAATCCAATAGTTTTTTTACATTTTGTTTAGCAAACGTATGCGTAATCATACTGAATTTAGTTTTTTTCATTAGCTTAAATACTTTTCCTGCTGTTTTCTTAGGTAAAACCTTGGTCCCTTTTATAAAGCCGGGTACATCTAACAATAATTTTTCCATTAATGGATATGCTTCATCATAGGCAACAATTTTGATTTCATTACCAATACGATAGAATAAATAATCCAAATATGGTGGAAACACCGTTAGACTATGTTCTTTCCATTCTATACCTACAACTAAATCCTTTTTGTCTGTTGTTAGAAAATGATATCTGGGGACATAAGTTTCAAGTTCTTTATAATAGTTTTGTAATTCAACCTGATCATCTAAATATCTTAAGATTGCTGCTAGTTTTTCTTTAGACAGCATATGATAATCAGATAAAATCACTGGGTTTTTATGAATATATGCTTCTTTCAGCATATTAAATACCTTCTGAACCACATCCATTTTAAATGGTAAAACATCTTCAAACATTTCATTATAGATATGAAAATCAAATCTTTCACAAACTTTCTTAACAATTGTGAAAAGTTGATTTGCCGCATAATCAGGGATTAATATAGGCATTTCCATATGAAAATTTAAGTCTAAAAATTTGGGACTTAGACGATAAATATCAGGAACTTGTGATTTAGGCGTGATTAAAAAGCGAGCCTCATATTGAAGTCTTGGATGCAAATAATTAAAACGTACACTTTTTTCATCCATTTCGACTTTAATGCCTTCAATCTCCTCAAAAAAAGCTATGAGTTGTTCCAAATCAATCTTACGACTTTTCTCTTTAAAAAAGTGAATATTAAATTGAGCCATAACCTCACCTGCCTTATGTTTATATTCTATCATAAACCATTAATAATGGTTATTATTCATTACTAAGAATCTCTTTTATACGTTTATAATCAGTGCGATCTAACATAATTGGTGTAATTGAAACATATCCTTCTTCAAAGGCAACAACATCAGAATCAGCTTTTTCTTGATAACTAATGATACTTGATTTAATATGAAAAATATCAGGACGTTCGCTTTTCACGAACTCTGCATGTTGCAAACGTAATCCTATATTCGTAATTTTTACACCCTTTGGTCTTGTAAACGTATCTTTTGGAAAATTCACATTTAAAATGCCTGATCCCTGGTAGATCTTTGATTCTAAAATCTCATCCATGAGTTTGATTGTTTCATCGTATAAATATGGTAAATTCGTATTATGCGCTGAAATAGCAATCGCATCAACACCTAAAATCTTCGCTTCTATAGCAGCAGCAACTGTTCCCGAGTAGAAAATATCAGTCGCTATATTTTGTCCATAATTTATACCTGAGACAACCAAATCGAAATCAACATTAAAAACCTTCAGACCCAAACGTGTTGCATCTGACGGTGTTCCATCAACAACGAGTGTAGCTGTTGAACCAAAAATGGGTTCAGTCATGAAAGTTTCAATCCGAGATTTTATTGTAATTGCTTGGCTTTTCGCACTTTGATGATCTTTTGGAGCAGAAACATAAACATTACCAAAAGGTGTAAGTGCACGTACTAAAATACCCAAACCTTCAGCTTGATATCCGTCATCATTGACTACTAAAATGTTCATTTCTTATCTCCTTCAACAATTTCATTACAACGATTACATAATCCATTTTCATGAACATGTTCAACAATATTCCAACATCTATCACAAGTTGTTCCTTCTGCAGGTGAAACCTTGACAGATAATTGATTACCTACCGTTACGTTTACCTTGGAAACAATGAGTACTTGATGAAGATTCATTTCTAATGTGTCAATAGCGTTCATTTGTTTTTGAGTAACTGTTAAATCTAATTTTGCAGCTAATGATTTCCCAATAATCTTAAGCTCTCTAGCTTCTTCTAATTTTTTTAAGATAATCTGACGCATCGCATCAAAAATTTCAAAGGCATCAATTAAATGTTCATCCATATCTTTTCCAACATTGGGCATATGTTCTAAATAGACATCTGCTTTTTCTTTAAATGGTAGTAACTCATATGCTTCAGATGTTGTATGAGGAATAATTGGTGTTAATAGTTTTAAAAGACCTAAAGTCATATCATACAATGTTGATTGAATACTTCTACGCTCAAAGTCATCTTCTTTAGCAATATATAAAATATCTTTCGTATAATCTAGGTAGAATGCTGATAAATCATTTGTCATAAAAGGTACAACTAAGCGATAAACACGATCAAATGCGTAAGTTTCATAAGCTTCTAACACTTGTTTAACTAAAGTGTTATATTTTAGTGTCATCACGCGGTTCAGTCTACCTCTCATCGAGTAACTTACATAATTTTCATTTGGATTAAATCCATGCAAATTACCAAGCATAAAACGGAAAGTGTTTCTGATCTTACGATAGCCTTCTGATATTTGACTCATTACATCATTACTGATTCTAACATCACTTTGATAGTCAACAGTTGCTACCCACAATCTTAATAAATCTGCACCTTGCTGTTTCATAATCTTTAGAGGATCAATCGTATTTCCCAGTGATTTACTCATTTTACGTCCTTGACCATCAAGAACAAATCCATGAGAAACAACTTTCTTATACGGAGCTTGACCAAAAGATGCAACACCAGTTGTCAAGGATGAATTAAACCATCCACGATATTGGTCCGAACCCTCAAGATATAAGTCTGCGGGATAAGGTAATCCTCTAGCTTCTAAAACTGAGTGAGATGTACCCGAATCAAACCATACATCCATAATATCCGTTTCTTTTCTAAATATTCCATTAGGACTTCCAGGATGTGTGTATCCTTCTGGAAGCAATTCTTTGGCTTCTCTATCATACCAAACATCAGATCCGAATTCTCCAAAAAGATTGCTCACATGTAATAAGACATCTTGTTCTAAAATGGGTTCATTGTTTTCAGCATAAAAGACAGGAATTGGAACACCCCATGCTCGTTGTCTTGAAATACACCAGTCTTCACGACCAGTAATCATATTTGAAATTCTTACTTCACCCCAAAGAGGTAACCAATCCACTTTTTTTACTTGTTCTAATAATTCATCTTTCAACTTATCAATACTTGCAAACCACTGAGGAGTCGCTCTAAAAATAACTGGTTTTCTCGTTCTCCAATCATGGGGATAAGAATGGATAAATTTATCATGTCTTAATAACACATGACGTTCATCCAAAGCTTTCACAATTGCATCGTTTGCTACTTCATAATACATTCCAGCAAACTCTCCAGCTTCTTCAGTCATAAAACCCTTATCATCTACTGGACACAAAATATCTAAATCATATGTTTTACCAATACGATAATCATCTTCCCCGTGTCCAGGTGCTGTATGTACAAGTCCCGTACCATCAGTATCTGTAACATGTTCACCTACAATAACAGGTGATATACGGTCATATAAAGGATGCTTATATTTAGCAAATTCAAGTTCTTGCCCCTTAAATGTTCCTAAAACTTTCACTTCTTCCCAATTTAATATTTTTTTGAGTTCATCTAATAGGGTTTCACCAACGACATACTTCTTATCATCTACAAGAATAACTTGATAATTGAATCTAGGATGGACAGAAATCGCTAGATTAGCTGGTAACGTCCAAGGTGTAGTTGTCCAAATAAGAAATGATGCATCTTCTAATAAACCCTTCATCTCATGAGAAGGAAATGCAACATAAACAGATGTAGACTGTTTATCTTGGTATTCAATTTCGGCTTCAGCAAGTGCTGATTCTGAAGAAGGAGACCAATAAACAGGCTTAAGTCCTTTATATATTAATCCACGGCCAACCATTTTAGCAAACATCTTAATTTGACTCGCTTCAAAATCCTTATCATAGGTGATATATGGATGATCCCATTCTCCTAAAATACCTAATCTTTCGAATTGAATCTTCTGTTTAGCTACTTGTTCTGAAGCAAACTTTTGGCATAATTTTCTATAATCAGACAAAGACATTTCTTTACGATTGATGCCTTTTTTAGTTAAAGCAGTTTCAATAGGTAATCCATGTGTATCCCAACCAGGAATATATGGAACGTACTTACCTATCATCGTCTGGTAACGCAAAACAAAGTCTTTTAAGACCTTATTTAAAGTATGCCCGATATGGATGTCTCCATTAGCATAAGGTGGCCCATCATGCAATATAAATGACTCTGAATTCTTATTTTGTTCCAAGACCTTTTGGTAAAGGTCAATATCTTTCCATCTTTTTTGAAACTCTAGTTCTCTTACACCTAAATTTCCTCTCATCTGAAATTCTGTTTTAGGCATTAAGAGTGTATGCTTATAATCCATTTCTATTTCTCCTTTAATTCATATAAAAATAAATTCGTCCTTATAACTCTAAGGACGAAATCAAATTCCGCGGTACCACCTTAGTTCTAGAGAAATCTCTAGCCCTCAACTGATTTTTTGCTCAAAGGTGATACAAAACTTAAAGTTGTTATTAGGCTTTCACCATCCCTAACTCGCTTGAAACTAAATTTAAAGTCTGTGTGTCCTTCTCATCGCAAGATTCTATTCAACGATATCCTTTAAAAAGTCTTCCATTGATCCATCTTCATAAACATCGCCTTTTGCAAACATAAATACTTTTTCTTGAACGTTTACAATTTCGCCTTTAATGGCATAAATAATACCTGAAAGAAAAGCAATTACCTTATTAGCTTGATCAATATCTAAGGTATCAAAATTTAATATAAGTGGATGACCATTCATCATCTGATCTGCAAGACCAGTCAAATACGCATCATCATCATTTTGGAGCTTTTCAAAAATAATTTGATCAGACATAATCTTTTTTTCTTCTAAATCTAAATCAGCTTGTTTCTTTTTCTTTCCGACACTAAAAAGTCCCATAAATCCTCCTAATCGAGCAACTCCATGAATTTTCTTCCAATTCTAAGGTGAGTTGCATGATGCTTAATCGCAAGACCATAATCGTTTGTCATTCCCATTGAACGTAAAGGCAGATGATACTGAGTAGCAAGTTCATCGAGTTTTGAAAAAACTTGCTCAGTTTCAACTAAATTATTATCTTTACCAATGGTCATCAAACCGATTAACTCTATTTTATCATATTTTTTAATTTCTAAAAGAAATTGGTCTAAATTTTCAAGCAAAACTCCACTTTTTTGATCTTCCTCAGTCAAATTAACTTGGATCAGACATTTAACAGTCTTAATTGCATATTTTTGGATTGATTTGACTAAACTTAAACGGTCCAATGTGTGCAAATAATCAATGTTATTAATCATGTCTTTAACTTTATTTGTCTGTAAATGTCCTATAAAATGCCAGATAATGTCCAAATCACTTAAATCGACTTGTTTTTTAAGTAAATCCTGTACTCTGTTTTCGCCAAAATGAAAGAAACCCTTCCCATGGAGTTCTCTCATTTGTTTTGAATCAAAATATTTAGATGCACAAATGACTATACCTTCATATTTTTCAAACATTATACATTAAACCTAAAGAGCATGATGTCACCATCTTGGACAACATAATCTTTTCCTTCCAATCTGACTTTCCCGTTTTCTTTACAAAGTTGAGGTGTTCCAAATTTGATTAAATCATTATAAGAAAGCGTTTCTGCTTTAATAAAACCTTTCTCAAAATCTGTATGAATGATACCTGCACATTGTGGTGCTTTCATCCCGTTTTTAAATGTCCAAGCTCTGACTTCGGGTTCTCCTGCAGTAAAGTATGTCTTTAGACCCAGTAGGTAATAGCTCTTTTCAATCACTTCATTTAAACCTGATTTAGTCAATCCATAAGCTTCAAGAAATGTTAATTGTTCTTCTGGTTCTAAAGATGCAATTTCCATTTCTACCTGTGCAGAAATAAAGATAACTTCAGTTCCTTCTTTTTTTGCAAAATTTAGAAGATTCTGATAATGTTTGTTTGCCTCAGGATGATGTAGGTCTTCTTCGGCAACATTAGCAATATAAATCATTGGCTTTAAAGTTAAAAGATTGAAGTTTTTCAAAACTTTTAGTTCATCTTCTCCAAAATTTAATAATCTCAAGCTTCCATTCTCATCTAAGACTTCTTTGATTCTCACTAAAATTTCATGCTCGATGATTGCTTCTTTTAATTTAGCCTTTGCCTTCTTTTCAAGTCTAGCAATACGTTTTTCAACAGAGTCTAGATCAGCAAGATTAAGTTCAATTTTAATCGTTTCAATATCACGAATAGGATTAATTGTGCCTTCAACATGGGCAATATTGCCATCTTCAAAACAACGAACAACTTGACAAATTGCATCCACTTCACGAATGTGACTTAAAAACTGATTACCAAGACCTTCACCTTTTGATGCACCTCTAACAAGACCTGCAATATCAATAAATTCATATGCAGTAGGTACAACTTTCTTTGGTTTATAAATTTTTTCTAAAACATCTAGTCTTGGATCTTGAACATAAACGACACCGACATTTGGATCAATGGTAGCAAATGGATAGTTTGCAGCCAAGGCTTCAGCCTTAGTAATGGCATTGAAAAGTGTTGATTTTCCAACATTCGGTAAGCCGATAATTCCTGCTTTAAGCATAAGTTAATTCCCTTCCAGTAAAAAAGGCTTGCGCCTTTTAAAATTTTCCTTTTTTCGCCAACCACGAAGGTAGATTGCGTTGTTTGCCTTCTTTTGGCTTACTGTCTTCATCATCTATTACATCATCAGATACTCTCAAACCTGATTTAGTTAATACCATCTGTTCATCTGATGTCTTATTAAATATTTCACTAGCTAGATTTTCAATTGTTGAATCCTTAGCTTTGAGTTCATATCCAGTTGCAATAACGGTTACAATGAATTCATCATCTAAATCTTCATTAACAGTTGTCCCGTAAATGACATTTAAATCACGATCTGTTGCATTCTTGATTTCTGATAATGCTTGATCGGTTTCAAATAATGTAATATTGGTTCCTGATGTAATATTAACAATAGCATCAGTTGCTCCATCAATACTAACTTCGAGTAATTTAGAATGTATTGCTTTTCTCGCAGCTTCAACAGCACGATCTTCTCCAGATGCAATACCAATACCCATAAGTGCAGTACCTTTGTTTTCCATGACGGTTCTAACATCTGCAAAATCAACATTGATTAATCCTGGAAAAGCAATAATTTCTGCAATCCCTTGAACACCTTGACGTAATACATTATCTGACTCTCTAAATGCATCTAATAATTGAGTTGTTGGACCAGAGATTGCTAATAATCTTTCATTTGGAATAACAATCAAAGTATCAACATGTGGTTTTAAAGCTTCAAGGCCATAAATAGCTGCTTGCATACGTGCAGGGCCTTCAAAAGCAAATGGTTTAGTAACAATACCAATCGTTAAGCATCCTAATTCCTTAGCCTTTTGGGCGATAATAGGTGCAGCGCCAGTACCAGTTCCACCACCCATACCTGCAGTAATGAACACCATATCAGCATCCTTTAAAACATCTTCTATTTCAGCAATGGATTCTTCAGCTGCAGCTCTTCCAACTTCTGATTTTGCTCCAGCTCCTAATCCTCTAGTTAAATATTTACCAATTTGAACTCTCGTTTCAGCCTTAGATACCTTCAAAACTTGTGCATCGGTATTCATAGCAACAAAAACAACGCCTTTAACATCGTTTTCAATCATCCGATTTACAGCATTGCCTCCACCGCCACCAATTCCAATAACTTTTATAACGGGTTTTTGTTCAAAATTTCCTGATTCGCCAAATACCATAGGTATCCCTCCTAGCACTACTTCTATTTTACACGAAGATGACGTTAAAATAAAGATGATTTATCTCAATTTAAAATAATTCGTTTTTTTCTTCATCTCTTCCTTGTAATCAAGGAGTCTATCTTCAAGAATTGCTTGTCTAATTTCAGCCATCAAATATTTTAAATATGCTAAATTTTGATATGTAACTAATCGCTTCCCTAACATTTCTTCTGCCTTGAATAAATGTCTGATATAAGATCTTGTATATTTTGAAACTGGTGTATGAAGTACAGGGTCAAGTGGTCTCATATCATGTTCATAAGTCTGATTTTTAATCACAATCTTCCCCTCAGTTGTTAATGCTGATCCATGTCGTGCAATTCTTGTAGGAAGTACACAATCAAACATATCCATACCATTGATTACATTTTCAACTAAATCATCTGGGGAACCCACACCCATTAAATATCTTGGTTTTTCAAAAGGTAAAATATCATTTAAGAAAGCTGTCATTTCATACATTTCCTGCTTCTTTTCTCCAACTGATAATCCACCAATAGAATATCCAGGAAAATCCATTTTAACTAATTCTTCTGTACAATACTTTCTCAGTTCTTTATTAAGCCCACCTTGAACAATACCAAATAAAGCTTGGTCTGTAGATAAAGCATCTTTTCCTCTTTTGGCCCATCTAATCGTTCTATCAACTGAATCTTTCATATAGTCATAGGTTTCATAAGGAGGCGGACATTCATCAAAACTCATGATGATATCAGCACCTAAATCTTCTTGAATCTTAATCGACTCTTCGGGTGATAAAAATAATGCAGATCCATTCTTATGATGTTTGAAGTAAACACCCTCTTCTGTAATTTTTCTCATATCAGTGAGTGAAAAAACCTGAAATCCACCACTATCTGTAAGGAGTGCTCCATCCCACTTCATGAACCCACGGATGCCTCCATGTTCTTTGATTAGCTCTCTTCCTGGTTGTAACCATAAATGATAGGTATTCCCTAAAATTAGGCCATCTGAGACCTCTTTTGTCTCTTCAGGAGTTAAAGTTTTTACTGTTGCTTGCGTTCCTACAGGCATAAAAAAAGGCGTTTCAAAAACACCGTGAGGTGTTGTTAGGCGTCCTAATCGCGCGCCACTTTGTTTACATACATGTAAGACTTCAAATTTTATGCTCATAATCTTATCCTTTAACATTGTAATTATAACACATCTTTGATACAATGTTAAAGTAATAGTCATTAGCTGTACCCTAGGAAACCAGCTAAATCAAAACAGGGAGATTAAAATAATGAAAAACATGGTTTTAAAAGATTTTTTAAGGCAATCAATGATTGCTGCGGTTTATGTTATCTTAGTTTATACATTGCAGTTTGCAAGCTTTGGTCTGATTCAATTCAGAGTTGCAGAGGTTTTAATGATTTTCATTTTGTTTGATAAAAAGAGCATTATTGGAGTGACATTAGGATGTTTTGCAGCAAACTTAATTGGAGGAGCCATATTAGTTGATGTGATCTTCGGATCAATGGCAACCGCAATTGCAGGAATGCTTATGATTTTAACTAGAAAAAATATTGGTTTATCTCTGTTGTGGCCTGCTTTAGTTAATGGTATTATCGTAGGAATTATCTTAACCTATGGATATGGTCTTGGCGTTCTTTATGTAACAATACCTGCCGTTTTTATTGGTGAATTTGCAGTAATGTATTTGTTAGGCTTACCTATTTACTTATCGCTAAAAGATGATCAACATTTTATAGAATTCTTTAAAGGTTAAACCATCAGTTTAGCCTTTTTTGTATAAAAAAACTAGCAAGACTTGCTAGTTTCTATTATTTTTTTAATTAAGCTTGACATACCTTTAATTCCTTTTTGATCCAATTTGAAAACACCTGAATCTTCTAAAACGCGTTCAAACTTTTTTCCAACCTCATTCAATAAATACGCATGTGTTATTGTTTTTTGATTGCCCAAATATGAAATCCATTCTCGATGTTTTTCTAATTTTAAATTAAATGGGATCTCTTTTTTTATATACTTATAAATTAAATCTAGTTCTTCTTTTAAGCGTCCTGGAAGAATAGCTAATCCCATAGCTTCAATTAATCCAATATTTTCTTTTTTAATATGGAAAACATCTGAGTGAGGATGAAAGATACCATCCGGATATAAAGATGATGTTCTGTTATTCCGTAGAATAAGATTCATGACATATGAATTTTCATTTTTTCTAAGAATTGGAGTTATTGTCTGATGAGGTATTGTTTTTGTATATGGAATAATACCTAGTGTAGAATCTTCGTAATCTTTCCAGACATCTAATATGTGTGATGACATACACGCTATTTGACTTCTTGAATTTGAAGTTAGTCTGATTGTTGTTAAAGGCCACTTGACATGTTCTACTAATAAATCGTTATGACAAAGATAAGTAGACATGATCTCTGCATCTTCAATTGGAAAATGGTGCTTTCCAGCTTGAAAATGATCATGATTTAGTATTGATCCACCCACAATAGGTAAATCTGCATTAGACCCTATGAAGTATTCTGGAAACATATCCACAAAATCAAGTAGGTAGTCAAATGTTAAATGACAAATTTTCATTGGTCGATGTGTATCATGTAAAATAATCGCATGTTCATGATAATACTGATAAGGTGAATATTGGAAATGCCACTTTTCATCTGCTAATTGAATTGGTACAATTCTTAAATTCATACGCGCATTATAATAATTTTGCTCGTTTTCCTTACATAAGACACATAAGGGAATATGAGAATCGTTTTTCACTAGTTTATTTTGTGCTATGGCAATCTCTTTGGGATCTTTTTCTGGTTTCGCGAGATTAATTGTCATCTGCAAGGTTCCATATTTCCCTAAATAATCCCATGAAATGTTTTCTTTGAGTCTTATCGTCTTAATATAATTCACATCTGATGATAGCTTAAACAAATAATCTGTAGCTTGTTTAGGTGCAATCAAGAATCTTTTTTTGAATTCTTCTTTTACTAGAGAAGGTGAAGGCATGACTAAATCCATAAGCTTCGCCTCAAAACCATCTCTTTCACTCATAATATTTGGTTCAAATAACTTTTTTTCATAGGCTTTTATAAGTAAAGGTTCAATGATTGATGTAAAATCATCTTCTTTAAGACCAGGTTCAAATGAAAAAACATCAATTTTAAAGAGATGACACATTTTATCAATAGAATCATTGATATTTTCTTTTGATATCAAATTGTGATTAAGTGCATATTGTACTAAAGCATTTATTTGATTTTCTAGAGACATCTTCTTATCCCTTTCTAAAAAAATCATAGGTGATATGATGCTGGTAATGCTCATTTTTTCTCAAAATAGCCGAGTTAAGATATTTATGATGAATTCCACCTGGCTCAAATTGACACTCTAAAGCGATAGATGAATGAATACCCAAATTACCTAACTGCTCGAGTTTTTTTGCTGATGGAATATTATGTGTATAAATAACAATACTCGGATAACTTGAATCAATAGTTAATCCTATATTTGATTCGGGATCAAATAAAGTAACTTGATTTTGTTTTTGATCAAAGATCCATGTGTGATCAAAACCTTCAAATGACGTATTACTCATCTTTTGGATGCTTTCCTTCAAATTGACTGCTTTTCTCAAATCAAAAGGAGTATTTTTAACTGAATCTTTGGATTGAATAAGATATTCAGAATCTATATTCAAATAATGAGATGCTTGGACAGATAATTCATGGTTAAAGATATTTGTTTTATGTTTCTGAAAATTAAAATATGGATGACATGTTACATTACATAATGTATCCCGATCTGATTTAGCATCATAATCAATGCGAAGTTTCATATGATCATTTAGTGTATAAGTAACAAAAAGAGTTAATTCACCCGGAAAATTTTCTTCTTGATCACAACTTGTGTATTTCATAGTTACAGATACAGTACTTTGATTGATTTTCTCTTCAACAATTTCAAAATTTTTAAATGAAAACCCAATCTTTCCACCGTGAAGATTTGTTTTTTTTGATCCAACTGCTTTTACTGGATATGTTATACCATCAATTTCATATGATGGAACAACTAATCTGCCACTGACTCTACCTATCGTTTTTCCATAATACGAAGTTGATTTCAGGAAATCATCTAAATCTTTGGGTCCAACAAGCATTTCATGCTCATCTATATAGATTTGATAAATCGCTGCACCATAAGATGTTAACTCTACCTTTAAATCTTGACTGATCAAGGTAATGAATTCAATACTTCCGACAGTTGTTATTCGGTGTTCTCTTTTAATTTCCATTATTTTACCTCGTGTACGCCATCTTCGAAGGTGACGTTATAAAATTCAGCATCTAATCCAGTTTTTTCTAAATAGATTTGATGTACTGACTGTTTCATTGATTCCAATTTCGAATTTTCAACTAACGCAATCGCACATCCTCCAAAACCAGCACCCGTGACTCTAGCACCAATTGCACCATGAGATCTTGCTGCTTTGCAAAGAACATCTAAATGAACTCCAGTCACTTCATAATCAGTCTTAAGTGATTCGTGAGATTGATTCAATAATTTTGCAAACAGTAATGCATCACCTTTTTCCAAAGCAATTTTTGAGCGAATGGTTCGATCCTGTTCAGTGATGACATGTTTTGCTCTTCTGTAAAGTAGTTCATCAGTTACCAACTCTTTAATCTTACTTAAGTCTTTTACTTTAAGATCACATAAATAATTAATATCATATTGAGCTTGAATCAGATATAATGCTTGTTCGCATTCATTTCTTCTTTCATTGTATTTTGAATCTGTTGTTTTTCTTTGATATTTTGTATTCATAACAACCCATTGATAGCCATCAAAGGTTGCATTTTTTTCTTGGATTTTAAGTGTTGCTGTATTCATAAATAAAGCTTTGTTTTTGACTCCACGTGCAATAACCAACTGATCCATAATGCCACAACGCATACCCATATAGTTATTTTCAACAGATTGAGAAACAAGCGCTATTTCATCTCTATTAAGCCCTAGTTGATATAAATCATTAGCAATATATGAAACTAAAACTTCCAATGAAGCACTACTAGACAATCCTGAAGCTGTTGGTAAATTCCCTGAAACAAATAAATCAAAACCAAATGAAATGTTATAGTTTTTTTGGATAAAGTAATCGATGATTCCTTTAGCATAATTTGCCCATCCGTGATCCTTAACATATGCTAATTGATCAAGATTACATTCAATGATACCTTGCACTTTGAAATTTTTAGAGTATAATCTGATTTTTCGATCTTCCCTTTTTATGACAACGCCATATGTTCCTAAACTAATAGCTGCTGGAAAAACAAAACCTCCGTTATAATCAATATGTTCTCCAATTAAATTGATTCTACCTGGTGAAAAATAGACTTTAATATCCTCTCTATTTCCAAAAATATGATGAAATTCATGTTTCCACTTTTCCATATGATACCTTCTTTACTTTCCACTTAATTATATCATGATTCATTTACTCAAAAAACCTTATATTTTTCTATGTGCTATCGCCATAGGCACTTCACTCAGTTTTTGTTTACTCACTTCAATCCATTTTGGATGTTTTCCGCGTATCAGTCTAACTTGATAGACATTCATGATCCATATTTGGTGCGTGAAATTATGTTTATATACTTGTGGATTGTGGTCAATTAATTCAAGTTCAATATTTAGTTCTTGAAGTTCATTTAAAACCGTATAAATACTTTCTGATTCAAATTGTGGATATTCATACATTCCATAAAGTAGAGATTCTTTTCTTTTATTCAGTAAATATCCATTTTTTGTATGGATGATTAAAGTAATATAACTTATGATTTGTTGTTTTTTTAGTTTTGATATCATAGGAAGGGACGACATTAGTTGATTTTCAAATGCGAAACAATAATCATTTAATGGACACATCTCACATGAAGGATTTTTCGGTCTACAAACGAGAGCACCTAGCTCCATCATTGCTTGCGTATAAATTGCCGGGTGTGATTGATTGATATTTTCTTGATTTATTTGATCCAATTGCTTCTTATTTTTTTCTAATCTCATATCGGAGTCAATGCCCAAATACCTAGACAAAACACGAACTACATTACCATCTAAAGCACTATAAGGCTTGTCATAAGCAATTGACATGATTGCTCCAGCTGTATATTTCCCAATGCCAGGTAAAGATATGATTTGTTGATAGGTTATGGGAAATATCCCACTACATTTTTCAACAATTAACTTTGCAGATAAATGCATATTTCTGAATCTTCGGTAATATCCTAAACCTTCAACATCTTTATGCAAAACTTCTTCGTTTGCATTTGCTAAAGTTGTCACATCAGGATATTTGAAAATAAAACGCTCAAAAAAGGGTAAGACTGTTTCAACTTGAGTTTGTTGAAGCATAATCTCACTTACCCAGATTTTATATGGATCTTTACTTTCTCGAAATGGTAACTTCCTGTGATTCTTAAGATACCACTTTTCCAATTTATTAATATTCATTATAATTTTACTTCTCTTACTCCACAATGTTCAATTATGTCATCAAAACGTGTTAACGTTGAAATGACAATTCCATGACATACAACAATAACCTTTTTATATTTCTTATATTTTTGAAGAGAATTTATGACACGTTTTTGTAATGTCTCATATGATTCCCAACGATATTTATGTATACTTTTTCTAACGCCTTTTGCTTTTAAATATTCTTGAAAGGATTCATTTGCATCTAAATCAAATTTAAAGGATGTATCTGGCATCCATTCATGTAAATCGTTTTCAACGGTCAAAGGGATGTTGGTTATTCTTGATATAATTGCTGCTGTTTGAAGTGCTCTGGTATAAGGTGAGGATATAATAAGATTTGCGCCATCAAATATTGGATCTTTTGCTCTTTGTTCAGCTTGTGACATGCCGTTTTCTGTGAGTTTACCCAAATCATAGCCCATACCAAAATAATGTCTTTGTAACACCTCATCATACCTAGGTTCCCCGTGTCTAACTAAAACATAATGTGTATTCATATATAGACCATCCTTTCTTCATCATTATAGCATAAATGAAAAAGCAAATTCATTTCACATAATCATTATAAATGATATAATTACAAAGGTTTAAGGAGGTAGATATATATGTCAAAATTATTAGAGCGAAGAGCAATAAGGGAATATGATCCAACAATTAAGATAGATCACAATGAAATCAAAGATATGCTTAAAGATGCAACACGAGCACCATCATCGATGAATATGCAACCTTGGAGATTTGCTATTGTAGACACACCTGAAGGAAAAGAACAATTGAGACCTGTATTAATGGGAAATCAATTGCAACTAAATACTTCGTCAGCAATGATCGTTATTTTTACTGATTTACATAAATTTGATTACGCTGAAAAAATATTTGATCAGTCAATTAAAAAACAATTGATGCCCAAAGAAGTTAAAGAAAAGCAATTGAGAAGTATCGCAAATATGCTTCCAAATTTATCAAACGAAAGACTTGAAAAATCAGGCCTGCTTGACTGTGGTTTAGTAGCGATGCAGCTTATGCACATTGCTAAAGAACACGGGTATGATACATGTCCCATCGGAGGATTTGATCATGATCAAATGGCGAATGCCTTAGGTTATGACGAAAAAAGGTATAAACCCGCATTAATAGTATCAATTGGTAAGAAAGCTGAAGAAGGTTATTTATCAACGAGACTAGATGTAGAAGATATTATCAAGTGGATATAAAGGAAAGAGCCTAGTTAGGCTCTTTTTTATATGTCATATTGTGATAATATTTGTGCTGGTGTTTTTCTTAAAAGTAAAACAATCGGGAACATCCCACCAAGAATATTAATTAAGTAAACAATAAGTATTCCCAAAAATATCGTTAATGGGTTAACCAAAAATAACCTGAAGTTTCCAAAAAACGATTGAGTTGCTAAATAAAGACCATAAGAAGAAATGAGATATCCAATCAATGAAGTGATTGTTGAAATGATTAAGATTTCAACTAAAAAGGAAACAAACAATTCGCTCTTTCTCATACCCAAAGCACGGTATACAGACAACTCATAAATTCTAGAAATCATTGAAGAATGCATAATGAAATAAAATCCAAGTAGTGCGAATCCAACAACAACCGCTGATATTATTGAAACTGTAATTCTTGTTTGTAGCATCGCATTATCAAACATTTCTTTGATAGCGACAGTTTCAATTTGTGCATTGATATCATCTAATTCCATCGCTGCAACAAGTCTTTTCGGATAATTCGTATAAACGTAATAATTGTTATCAGAATAAAATCTTTGTTTTTCCACTGTAGCATTTGATGCTATAACAACATTTTTTGTATCATCAAATACTCCACTAACAACTTCTTCTAGGTTGGTAAATGATTTCGGCCAAGAATTATCAATTGGATCACTGGTGAGTTCATCATATAGCGTTTGCGAAATCAAAACCTGGTTTCCAGTGGGTAACATACCATAAGTTAAATCAACATCATCTAAGTGGAGTTCTCCAATATAAGTAGCTGATATTAATGGTGTTAACTCTACTGGTTGTGTTTGAATAATATTAGTAAGATTTTTAGGTGCATAAATAATCTTAATAGATGATTTTACAACACCAACAATTTTAACATCAATATCATCAATTCTATATTGCTCGACTAATAAATGCTTGTAGCTCCAAATGCCAAATTCTGAACCTTGATTTTGAATAAAATCATCTGCCAGCTCTGAAGAAATTACAATTTCATCATCTGCTTCTGGCATTCTACCTTTTAAAACTCTTCCAATAGAATGGGTGTCAATATCAATAGTTCCGCCAAATCCAACTAAAGTATCATCTGGGTGTACTGGATCTACAACATCAACAGAAATTTGATTTAGTGTATTGATATAAAAATCTGGATCAACACCAATATAGTCAAGAAGTTCTTGATAACTCATTTTCGATGAGGATCTTTCTGAAACAACTACATAATTTTCTTCGAATCTTCTACTTGATAAGTCAGGGATAATTGTGGCAGCTGCCATAGAGATTGCTAGCGCAATGACTGCTCCAGCTATAATAAAGCTAAAAAGCATTATTTTCCCTTTTCTTGATGCAAAAAGGATTTTCCGAAATGCTAAGACAAAGATTTGTTTGATAGAAACAACCATTTTAAAATTTCTATTCACTTCTTTATTTTCTAATGCATCTAATTTAAAACTTGTTTCAAACATTTCTTCGCGATTCTTTTTAATATACTTTTCGTCTTTAATAATTAAATTTGATGATGAATCAATCAGTTTAACTTTATTAATTGAACTATCAACATCAATGTATAATGTTTTGTTTTTGATAATTAATTTAACTTTAATGGGATCTACAACTTGTTTAGAGTCATTATAGAATCCTAAAGATACATGATTATCTTGTACATCAGATAATTGATCAAGATCTTTTAGATAAATAATGTTTTCATCGGAAATATCATGTTCATGAAGCAAACTATTAATATAATCATCTATGACAACACCATCTTTAATTTCAATGATTCGGTCACCATAAATTTTAGCAATATCCTTTTCATGTGTTACTAAAACAACTAATTTTTGTTTGGATATCTCTTTAATGATATTCATGATATCAAGTGTATTTTTTGAATCTAGGTTTCCAGTAGGTTCATCAGCAATTATCACGCGTGGATTTTTAACAAGTGCTCTAGCGATAGCTACACGTTGTTGCTGCCCTCCAGAAAGTTGTGTGGATTTTTTCTTCCGATAAGGAAACATATTGACTGCATTTAAAATGTAATGTACACGGTCAGTAATTACATCTGGATCCGTAATTCCCATCATCTTTAAAACTAATGCAATATTATCGAAAACAGATAATTGAGGTAATAGATTATAATTTTGAAAGACATACCCAATGGATTCATTTCTTAATTTATCCCAAGATTTTGTGTCATATTTATCTAATACATCATTATCAAATTCAATTGTTCCTTGTTGTACGTTATCAAGTCCACCAATAACATTTAATAATGTCGTTTTACCAGATCCAGATGGTCCTAAAAGAACCACCAATCCTGTATCAGGAAAATCAATAGTCATATCATTTAATACATGAATTTCATTTTTCTTGTGTCTATAAAAATATTTATGTAATCCTTTTACACTAATCATGACTATTCCTCCCTACTTGAAACAATAGATTCAATAACTGATTGTTTAAATACTCTCTTATTAAATCTAAGACCTAACCATCCACCAAAGAATAGGAAGAATAGAATTAGAGTAACATAATTACCAAATTCCATATATTGAATAATTCTATAAATCGCAGGAATATTTTGACCTAGAAAATAAAGGATCGTCAGCATAAAAGTTGCTGCGATTGCAGCAATTGAGATTTGTTCTAAAACAACCAATCTTGCTAACGTTGTTTTAGAAGTACCAATTGACCTAAAGATAGCAAAATCCTTCTTCCTGCTTTGCATAACATTCTTAGTTACAGCATGGACAATTGAGTAAAGAAGCATTCCTACAACCAACATAATTACTCCTGTATATAATCCATTCATAAAGGTAGCTATTGCTGCAGCAGGATTTGGAATATTTGCTGGATATATTGTTCGGTACGTCTCATAGTCAATTGCATTAACCGTTTTTACTCCATTATTGAGACCTTTTACCGATAGTGAAACAACTACTCGGTTTTCAACCAAATACGTGTACTCAAATTCTTGTAAGACATGATCTTTCAAAATATTATATAAATCTGTTCCCATCAGAGCATAATCTCGTTCTGTTGTGTTGCTATAAACGTCTACATCTTCAACAAGAACTGTCACTAAATCCCCTTGCCAACTGCTTTCCTCAGTGTATATATAGGTTTGAAATTCAAAATCTTTGGTTTCAACATAAACAATCGGATCACCAGATCTATCATTAAAAACAATTCTCTTTCCATATATTTGACTATCATACATTTCGTATATAACATCAAGACTCTCAGCAGGAATTTGCCAATATCCAGCCATGTTTTCTAATTGATATTTTTTTTCTACATTAACTGTAAATCGATCAATATTAGAGTCTTCTAGAAAAGCATCTGATAAGTACAAGATATTATTTTTTGATTTATCAATACCAGTTATGGTGAAAACACCTATAAAACTATCTGCTGAAGAGTTATAAACATCTCTTGAAGTTGCTATATGTATTTGTTCACCTATTTGATAATCTCTCCATGAATGTCCAATGACAATATCATATTTATTAACAGGCATTTGACCATCAATTTGATTCATCTTTAAGGTTGAAGAAGCATCAGTTCCATTCACTCGTGATCCATTATAATATGATATAGTTCCACCATCATTATATGTATCGTCATCTTCGAACGCATATAAAGGTAAAGAATTATAAAAACTTAAGCCATTTTCATACACTTTGTTCACAAATCTAATACTTTCAAAATAATTAAGATCATCTTGAGTAAAATCTGTACCATCTTTGCGTTCGATTAGTACGCGTGTTTCAGGAACGTTTGGAAAGCGTGATGATTGAGTGATTTCAGTATCTCTCATCACACTTACTCTAAAAGTAAAGATGAAAGTAAAAGCAATCATCATCAACATTTGCATCATCACTAAAAATATCAGACGTTTAGGTGTTGAAAACAAGCTGCGCATTGTAAAACGAAGCAAAGTCAAGAAATGCATTTTTTTCTTTATAATTTCTTCTGAAAGAATCACTTCTTCCGTCTTATGGATTTTTTTATCTTCGACGATTTCTCCGTCGTGCATTTTAATCTTTCTCGTTGCATAGGCTTTAACCTGATCATAATCATGTGTAACGACTACGACAAGTTTTCCTTGACTTATTTCATGAAGTAATTCCATGACTTGTGCTCCAGAAACACTATCAAGATTACCTGTTGGTTCATCAGCAACAATGATTGGACAATCTTTGGCTAGCGCACGAGCAATAACTGCTCTTTGTTTCTGGCCACCTGAAAGCTTTGAAGCTTTATGATTCTTATGGCTAGTCAATCCAACTTTTTCTATAAGTTCTAAGGCTCTTTGTCTTCGATGTTTCGAATCATATCCTTGAACTTCTAAAGCTAAAACTACATTTTGAAAAACCGTAAAAGAATCAATAATATTATAATTCTGAAAAACGAAACCAACATAGGTTCCACGGTACTTTTCCCAATCGGGAATCGTGTAATGTGATGTTTCTTCTCCAAATAAATAAAGTTCACCATCTTCATAACCATCAAGACCACTGATTACGTTAAGTAAGGTGGATTTACCAGATCCAGATTCACCTGTAACAGCAACAAATTCACCTAAAGAAAAATCAAGGTTTATCTTTTTCATACCGACTGAAACAGTTTCTTCCGATTTATAATATTTTGATACATTTTCTAAACGAATCATACTCATAGATTTGTTTTCCCCTTTAATATAGTGAGTAAATCATTTGGACGATGAATAATGTAAGTCGCATGATGAGCTTCCAAAGTTTTTTGATCTCTAAATCCCCAAGTTACCCCAACACTTTTTAATCCTGCGTTATTTGCAGTAATTATATCGACATCAGAATCACCAACAAAAAGTGCTTCTTCTTTATTTACATTTAAAATATTTAATGCTTTATAAACCATATCAGGTTCAGGTTTGATAGGTATACCAGGAACTTCACCTACTGAAGCATCAAAATACCGATGAAAAAGTTTTATATTTAATTCTTGAACCAAATATTCATACTTATTAGAAACAACAGCTAACTTATATCCTTGATGTTTTAAAGTATCAAGAAGATCAATGATACCTTCATAAGGTCCTGTATGGTGATTGTTGTTTTTATCGTAATGTGCTTGATAGGTTTCATAAAGTACTTTTATTTGCGGTTCTGTTAAGTGATTTGGAGCGAGTCTTTCAATGAGTGTATATGCTCCACTACCAACAGCCATTTTAACAGCGTCTACTGATTGTTTTTCATATCCTAATTGGATGAATGCATGATTGATACTTACTGTAATATCATCTATTGTATTTAGAATAGTTCCATCCATATCAAAAATAATTGCTTTTATCATTATTGTCCTCACATCTTGTTTTTTATTATTATACCATCTTATAGATGGATTATTTTGTTAACTGCTTTTCATTGATGTCTATTTATTTACTATTTGTTTAAATTTTACTATTTGTTTGAGTGATTTTTAACATAGTTATATTATACCATTCTAATTTTCAATTTTTTATGAAAATATCTTTACAAAGGATACAAATTGATGTAAGATATATGCGCTGGGGATGTTCTGGATTCGTCACGGCATAGAGTAGTGTATAAGCATGTCATGGTTGCTCATGTAAAAAGGCCGAGGTTATAATAACCGGAAATCAATCTTTAAGTTTCGCTGCCTAAGAAAAGGTGCGAGCCAACTCTGAATTTACTTACGGTTCTGATGCGGCCCAATTTTAGTAAGTTATACTTATTGTTTTTCCTAGAATAATAAAAGAACCCTTTAGGATAGTGTGATAGCCTTTTGTTCATTTAGGTTAGAACATGAATTCATAAATGGAATAAACATGTAGAAAGTACTCTATAAAGTGTCTTGCACAGGGGTTCGATCCCCCTCATCTCCACCAAATTTAGATGAAATGACTCCGAAAAGTTGGAGAAAAGGTATAATAATGATACCTGATCTTAAACAAAGGAGTCTTTTTATTATGAGATTAACATTTGAAGACAGATTAAAGATGTGTGAAGACCATGTGTTAAGAGGCAAATCACTTTCACACATATCAGAAAAAAATGGAAACTATGATATTACTAATCTAAAGTATTTAATTAACCTCTACAAGAAATTTGGATCAGAGGTGTTTTTGAATCGAAAAGATATCGTGTATTATAGGGATACAAAACTTCTAGCAATCTCAAGAGTGCAATCAGGTAAAGAATCCTTAAGAAGTGTCGCATTAGATTTAGGATTGCCTGATCCAACGATATTGGGAGGTTGGATTAAAGTATACAAGGCTAAAGGAGAACCTGGAGTTCAAGATACTTATCCAAGAAAGAATTACGTCTTAAAAGATGAAAGAGCAAGACAAATCGTTGACAAGAAATTAGCTGAAGAAAATGAAAGGCTAAGAGCGGAGATTGAATACCTAAAAAAATCGCACTCCTTAACCCAAAGACTAGAGGGCGTAACAAGTAGGGAGAAAACCAAAATTGTTACAGAGTTAAGGAAGTCATTTCGATTGGAAGTCCTTCTAGAAGTATCAGGTATGGCGAGTTCGGTTTATTACTATCATGTAGCAGCACAAAAAGCGTGTGTTGATCAATACGAATTGATTAAAGAAGCTATCGATTATCTATACATAGATAAGCATAAAAAAAGGATGGGCTATCAGCGCATCCATCTAGAACTATTGAAAATGGGGTATCACATTGGTAAAAATAAAGTCAATGAGCTCATGAGAGAAAAAGGATATCTGAAGATTAGAAAGCCAAAATGGCACAGATACAACTCATATGAAGGCAATCAAGGTGGCATTAGAGTTAATGAGATGAATCAGGATTTCACGACAATTCATCCATATCAAAAAGCTGGTACAGATGTAAGTCTATTCTCGCTAGACGAAGAATCAGTTTATCTATCACCAATCATTGATTTTGATTCAAGGGAAGTATTGGCTTATACAGCGGGTCAAGATGCAAAGATGGATAAAATTATGTCCATGTTAAAAGATCTGGAAAGAACACATGGCAAACATATCAGGGGTATGATGGTACAATCAGATCAAGGCGTACAATATCAAAACTCCAGGTATCGGGAACAATTAGAAAAACTAGGCATGATACAATCGATGAGTCGTAAAGGGAATTGTTTAGATAATAGTCCTACAGAGAATTTTTTTGGTAGGATGAAGTTAGAGATGTGGTATGGACATGAACACGAATATAAAAACGTTGAAGAATTGCTCGCTGCCATCGATGAATACATTAAATACTACAATACAACAAGAATCGTATCTAAATTAAAAATGAGCCCTATTGACTATAGAAATACAGTTATAAATAGAATATAACAGGTGTAGGTTCATTCATATATTCTCCAACAAAAGAGAGTCAGTTCAACCCGCGTGCTCCTCGGAGCTAAAGAGCCTTGTTAAGCTATTAAGCTTTTAGAACAAGGCTATTTTTTTGCCAAAAAATGGCCTAAAAATGGGTCAAATCGCACAAATGATGAATTTTTCCCTAGAAACACTGGGGTCTTTTACGTTTTTGGTATGGATACATTAATTATCCGCGTACAGTAAAAAAAGTGATTTTAGGTCTTAATAAGGCCATAAAGTCACTCTTTACCATAATAGTGTTTCATATTTTCATTTCCTTGAGATAAAACCGTGTATAAAATATGAAAATCATGAATTTCCATAGATCCGGATGTGATTTTTGTATGATCGTGTACCCAAGAACCTCCAAGGTTGTGTTCATACACAAAATCATCAGTGTTTCCGGTGTTTGCGGTGTTTTAAACCGCATCAGATCAACTGAAGCAATATAGTTTTGATCACTTAAAGCATATATTTATTAGTTATTAAACACTTATGTATAAATGTAATTTAGAAATAATTTATAGGGCAGTCCAAGTGTATCGTTTGGTTATAGAAATTTTACACGTCTTAGAAATAGAATCATGTATATTCATAATAAGAATTAGCAATTTGTTAAATGATTAAAAAGGGCATCTAGCATGACTGTTAAATGCCCTTCAAGTATAGATTTACTTATTGTGCATCCTATCCTTGAGATAGAGCCTTTATTTTAAGGTTTTTTTATCATTCAACCCAACTCCAAACTACAGGTACTTCACTATTAAAATTAATATTCCAATCATCTTCCCATCCTGCAGGTTTACTACTGGCTTCAGCATATATAGTTAAGGCATCACAATAATCAAATGCATAATCAATAATTGTCGTTACTGATATAGGAATTACTATACTTGTCAAAGTACTACAACTATTAAATGCAAATCCATAAATAGTTGTTAAAGAATCTGGAAGAATTACACTAGTAAGTCCTGTACAACCCCAAAATGCACCAAAACCAATACTTATAATTCCTTCAGATATTACAATACTTGTTAAACTTGTTTGTTCTTCAAATGCATAATCAGCAATACTTGTAACAGCGGTTCCTGAGTATGTAGCTGCTATTATTATTGATGTATCAGAACCCGTATATCCAGTCACTTCATAAGTTGAATCTTCTTTTAAATCAAATATAAAATCAGATTCTTCAATGCCCCATTTTGCATATAATGTTATGTTTTCTGCTGACATGGTTGTAAATGTATAAGAACTGGTAAGTTCTGAGTCACTGTACCACCCATCAAATGTAAAACCTTCTTTTGTTGGGTCAGTTGGTTTTGTGACTGAAGTACCATAATCTTGAGTAATTGCTGTAACTGATGTTCCACCATTCGTATTAAAACTTATTGTATATTGATTGATCGTCCAGTCTGCATATAAAGCAATATTTTCTGCAGGCATCGTAGTAAAGGTATAGGTAACCGTTAATTCTTCATCACTGTACCAGCCACTAAATGTGTATCCTGTTTTTGACGGATCACTTGGGGCGGTTACTGTTGAATTGTAATCTTGGGCGATATCACTTACAGCGCTACCTTCATTACTATCAAATGAGATCGTATATTGATTGATTGTATAAGTAGCGGTGATTGTTGTTGTGGTTGTACCCATAGTTGCTGGTACTGTTCCGCTCCATGCGTCAAATGTATAACCAACTCTTGTTGGATCGACTGGTGCGGTTACACCGGATAAATCTGATCCATAATCATAGTCTGCAGTTTGCAATACTGTTCCATCATAATCTACATACTCTACTGAGTATTGATTACTTACCCATTTCGCATATAATGTAATATCTTCTGCAGGCATCGTAGTAAAGGTGTAGGTAACTGTTAATTCTTCATCACTGTACCAGCCACTAAATGTGTATCCTGTTTTTGTTGGATTACTTGGTGCAGACACAGGTAATCCAATGTCTTTAGTGATAGACGCTACTTCACTTCCACCATTTGTATCAAAGGAAATGGTTGTTTGACCAAGAGATACATATCCCCATACAACAGGGCGAGAATCAGGGTTCCAAGAAGAATCCCATCCTGCAGGCTGACTTTCTGCCTCAGCATATATTGTCAAACTAGTGTTGTTATCAAATGTTTCATAACCAATCGTTGTCACATTATTTGGAATTATTATGCTCGTTAAATTGCTACAATTTTTGAAAGCATAAGCTTCTATGTTGGTTACTGTATCAGGTATAACTATACTTGTTAATGAAGCTGCACTAGAGAAAGCATAATTACCAATCCTTTCAATTTGAGAGTACTCTTCAAATGTAACATTGGTTAAATTAGTTGCACTATAAAATGTGTATTCTGCTATTTCAAAAATAGTATTTGGAATAAAAATACTTATGATTTGAATATTGCTTTTAAATGCTCTTTGATTTATGCCAACTACTTCAAATGAACCTATCATAGAAGGAACAACAATATCTGTTTGAGAATTACTAGGTGATAGTCCTAAGATTACTGATGTGTTATTTGTTGAAGTCGCATATATAAACTCACCGTTATCGATAGTTTCAATATATCCCAGAATAACAGGTCGATTTGAATTCCATTCCTCAGACCAACCGCTAGGTAAACTAGCAACTTTAACATAAATTGTTAAACTGTCACATTGACTGAAAACATTGGGACCCATATATGTTACTGTATCTGGTATAACAATATTTGTTAAAGAAGTTGCCTTTCCAAAAGCAGAACTTGAAATGCTTATTAACTCGCTGTTTGTTCCAAATGTAACTGTTGTTAATGAAGGTAAATCTGCAAAAGCAGAACTTGAAATGCTTATTAACTGGCTATTTGTTCCAAATGTAACTGTCGTTAATAAAGTTGCGTTCCAAAAAGCATACATACCTATAGTTGTTACTGCAGCTGGTATAACTATGCTCGATAATGAAGTTGCGTATTGAAAAGCAGCAAACCCTATGCTTGTTACTGTATCTGGTATAACTATGCTTGTTAATGAGTGTGTGTGACTAAATGTGTAATCTTTTATTTCAGAAATATTATTTGGCATAACAATGCTTGTTAATGACGTTGCATCTTGGAAAGCCGCATATCCTATACTCGTTACTGTATTTGGTATAGTTATACTTGTTATTGAAGAACCACAAAATGCGTAATTTCCAATTGTAATAATACCTTCAGGCAAAATTATATTTTTAATACTTGTAGTGTTTTCAAATTGATTAGCTAAAATTACAATCATATCATCAGCTAGTTCTAGAGTTGTTGCTGGACCCATATTTGCTAATAGCATTGTTGTATCTATTACTGCTGATCCATTAGCATATTTAATTTTAGTTAATGTTACCGGAACATAATTTACATTATTACCAAACAAATATCTAAGTTCATAAGCCATTTCACTTGAAAGAGTCATGATCTCTAACGAATTACATCCATAAAATACATAGGTTCCAAGTGTAGTTGCAGATGCAGGAAGTGAAATGTGCGTTAAATTACTACAACCATAGAAAGCACTATTTTCGATTGTTGTTACATAATCACCCAAAACAATCGTTAACAAAGTCGTGTTATCTTTAAATGCTTCTTCACCAATACTTGTAACAGGATAGTTTGCATGGCTCGCTGGTATAGTGAGTTCTGTATCAGATCCGGTATAACCTGTCACTTCATAGGTTGAATCTTCTTTAAATGTAAATGTGAAGTCTGATACATCAAGTGTCCATTTTGCGTACAATGTAATATCTTCTGCTGGCATTGTTGTGAATGTATATGGAGTTGTTAATCCTTCATCACTGTACCAACCAGCAAATAAATCATCTGGTTTTAATGGATCATCTGGTTCAGTGACTGACGTGTTATAGTCTTGTGTGATTGAACCAACTGATGTACCACCATTACTATCAAAAGTAATTGTATATTGATTGATACTCCATTTTGCATATAGTGTGATATCTTCTGCTGGCATTGTGCTAAATGTGTATGCAGTTGTTAATTCAACGTCTTCATACCAACCTTCAAATGTATATTCTGTTAAAGTCGGTTCAGTCGGTTCTGTTACTGTTGTTGCAAAGTCTTGAGTAATTGCACTGACAGCTGACCCTCCATTAGAATTAAAACTGATTGTATATTGATTAATCATCCATTTTGCATAGATTGTAAAATCATCAACTGGCATCACTCCAAACACATATGGTGTTGTTAATTCAAAATCTGAATACCAATCATCAAAAGTATACCCATCTTTTGTTGGATCCGTTGGAGCAGTTATTACTGTTCCTTCATCTTCCGTTATAGCATCAATCAAACTTCCTCCATTTGTTCCAAATGTGATTGTAGATTGATAATAGTCTGTATATCCCCAAATAACAGGGCAATCATGAACGTTCCAATCTTCATCCCATTCAATTGGTAGTGAAGAAATTTCAGCATAAATTGTTAAATTATAGTCCATGCCAAATACTAATCCACCCATAGTAGAAACGCTGATAGGTATAATGATTTCAGTTAATGATATGTTATTATAGAATGCCCAAGAACTTATTTCTTCCAAATTTTGTGCAGCTTCCAAATTGATATTTTCTAATTTTGGACAATGACTAAATGCACTATTTCCGATTGTTTCCAGTTGACTGTTTTCTTTAAATACAACCGTTGTTAAGAGCGTTGAACTATCAAATGCTTCTTCGCCGATTAGTGTAACAGTATCAGGTATTTCCAAACTCACAAGAATATCATTATCAACAAATGCATGACTTGCTATTTCATTAACCACTAAATTATTGATTGTAGAAGGAATGATAAGATCTGAATTATTGCTGCTAAACAAATGTCTTAAAATAGCAATAGTGTTATCAGATTTGATGACATAATACAAATCATCTGTGATACCAGATCCTAATACTCCCCATTCAACTTCTTGATAAATATTTGCATTCCAAAAAGCGGACCATCCTAAAGGTTGAGAGGAAATCTCGGCATAGATTTCTATAACAAGGCATGCATGTAAGCTAATATTACTAAATGCATATTCTTCAATTAAAATAACTGAATTTGGAATGACAAAATTAATAATAGCTGTCTCTGCAAACGCATAGGCTTTTATTGTTAGCAAACCTGTATTTTCTTCAAATAAAACAAGAGATAAAGAAGATGCGTGTCTGAATGCACTATTTCCTATTGTACGAACACTGTTTGGAATTTCTATATTGATTAATGAAGAGCACGAATAAAATGCTTTTGTTCCGATTTTTTCAATTTGTGACATTTCCTCGAAAATCACAGTTTCCAAGTTCGTTGCACCATTAAAAGCATACGCAGATATTGCTTGCAAAGTATTTGGAATAAATACACTAATTATCGAGATGTTATTTTCGAATGCTCCCACTGCAATCCTTGTCACTTGATACATATTAAATGCTGATGGAATAACAATATCAAAATCAACATTCGACTCAGAAAGTCCTAATAAAACCGCTTCATTTGAAACCGTCGAGGCATAAACAAATTTTCCATTATCAATAGTTTCTAAATATCCCCAAATTACAGTAACTGTATCTTCTGACCATGTTTCCCATCCTGCTGGTTTGCTAACATAATCAGTTTTGACTATAAGTCCAGTTGGTACATATTGAAATATATTAGCATAGATATTCACTACACTACTGGGAATGAAGATTTCGTTCAAATTTGAGTCTTTGAAAGCGGATGAATCAATTGTTTCTACTCCGTACGGCAGATTAACACTCTCCAGATTAGTATTATTAAAGGCAAAGCTTCCTATGAATAATAGATTGCTATTTTCTTCAAATAATAATTCGCTTAATTGTCGACAATCATCAAATGCTTGAAAATCAATAATAGTAACTGATGCAGGTATTGTAATGGATAAAATTGCTGTATTTATAAATGCGCGACTTCCAATAACCGATAATTGACTATTGCTTTCAAAATTCACAGTGGTCAAATTGGTACAATAGTAAAAAGCATTATACTCAATTTGCTGTATATTGCTACCAATCGTAATAGAAACTAATCCTGAACTACGGAAAGCATCATTTTCTATAATCGTTAACGCGTCCGGTAATATAATTGTTACTAATAAAGTGGCATTTGAAAATGCATATTCACCAATCGTTTCAACCGTATTAGGAATTAATATTGAAGTAAGAGAAGAATTCTGAAAAGCATAACTACCAATTGAGACTACTCCTTCAGGAATGACTATTTCAGTAATATATTGTAGATTTTCAAATTGGTTTGCAGCCACCGCTGTTGTATCATCGGCTAATTCAATTGTAATACCCAGTAGATTTGCACTTAACAATGTTCTATCAATTGTTGTTGATCCATCTGCATATTTAATTTTTGATAGCATTGCAGGCACATAATTAATATTATTGCCAAACAAGTATCTTAATTCATATGCCATTTCACTTGATATAGTCATCATTTGTAAGTTATTAGAATCATAAAATACAAATGTTCCAAGTGTTGTTGCTGATGTAGGCAAACTAATGGTTTCTAACGCAGTCATATTGCGGAATGCATTATTGCCAATTATTGTAACATACTGACCAAATGATAGATGTACAATCGTTGCATTATTCATAAAGGCATCATCTGCTATGTTTGTAATTGGATAACCTGAAATCGTGTCAGCTATTGTAAGGTCAGTAGCTGAACCGATGTATCCTGTGATTGTGACTTCTCCATCAACTAATTCATAATTTAATCCATCAGCTAAACCAATCCATTTTGCGGTTATTCTTAGATTTTCTTCTAATAAATATGTATATGGTAATTCACAAGGAACTTCACCTATATACCAACCATCAAAGATAAAATCAGTCTTTGTCGCTTCTGGTAAGCTTGTTACATCAGATCCATAAATAACAGCTAAGTTTGCAATAGGATCTCCATCTACAGTATCAAATACAATATAGTAAGTGGATAAAACCCATTTTGCAAATAGCGTTGCGCCTTGATAAGGCATTGTTGTATCGGTAAAAGGAACTGTACAACCAACATCTAAATACCAACCATCAAAATCGTGTCCAGTTTTCATTGGAACATCAAACTCTGGAAGTGTCGTTTCATATCCAGCCGTATAATCTGATACGGATGTTCCCCCATTTGTGTCGAATATAATTGTGTAATTTATTGGCACATACTGAGCAGTTACTGTTAAATTAGATGTTACTACAATAAATGTGTTATCCCAAGACAAGAATGTGTATCCCTCTCTTGTTGGATTACTAGGTGCAATAGCACTTAACCCATAAGTGATATCTTGTGACAATAATACCGTATTGTCATAATCTACAAACGTAACGGTGAATGCTTCATCGTTCCATCTTGCATATAATGTTATACTAGATGTTATTACATCATTTGATGTATATTGCGAATCATTTATAGTGTTACCTAAAAACCATCCACCAAAATAATATCCTTCTTTTGTGGGAATGCTTAATGTTATGTGTGAACCATATTCTATATCGTTTAATGTCGTTACTTCACTTCCACCATTGGAGTTAAAAATAACTGTATATGTATCAATTGAATATTGTGCATATACACTCAAATTACTTGTTACACTTGTAAATGTTACATTCCATCCAGTAAATGTGTATCCCTCTCTTGTTGGATTACTTGATGCTACTGCATCTTGATTATAGACAATTGACTGAACATCTAAGACATAACCGTTGTAATCTTTGAATATAACTGTGAAAACCTTTAGTATCTGTCCTAGATTTTGCGTGGTAGAGTCAGTAAATGTAACTACTAATTCACCGTATTCATTGATTTCCATAACAGATATTCCAACACCTTGTTCACCAGTTGCACCAACTAAAGATGCTACTTCAATAAGATTTGTCCACGTTGTGTCACCAACATATTGCCACTGAATATATCCTTCAGCGACTTGAAATAAAACTTCGCGTCCATCTG
>CAZMIG010000007.1:80420-80515 GCA_964566285.1 uncultured Mariniplasma sp.
AGCTAACTCGATTAAGTTCGTCCACGTAGTATCTCCTGAGTATTGCCACTGAATATATCCTTCAGCGACTTGAAATAAAACTTCGCGTCCATCTG
>CAZMIG010000008.1:0-79403 GCA_964566285.1 uncultured Mariniplasma sp.
TATACCATACGGGTAAAATTCATAAGATCGGTGAGGTTCACGATGGTGCTGCTACAATGGACTGGATGGCTCAAGAGCAGGAACGTGGAATTACGATTACATCAGCTGCAACAACAGCTTATTGGAAAGACTTCCGTGTTAATATTATTGATACCCCAGGTCACGTTGACTTCACGGTCGAAGTATCTAGATCACTCCGCGTTTTAGATGGCGCAGTTGCTGTACTAGATGCCCAAGCTGGGGTTGAACCTCAGACAGAAACCGTTTGGAGACAAGCTACAGAATATAAGGTTCCAAGAATTGTTTACATTAATAAGATGGATAAAACCGGTGCAGATTTTGCACGTTCCATCAAGTCAATGCATAACCGTTTAGGTGTAAAAGCATACCCTATTCAGTGGCCAATTGGCGCTGAATCTAATTTTGACGGTATCATTGATATCATTGAAAGAATAGCATACCACTATGATGGATCCGCTGATGAAGTAAGTCAAGTAGTACCCATACCAAAGAATTTGGTTGAAATTGTTGAACAAAAAAGAGAAGAATTAATTGAAGCAATTGCTGATTTTGATGAAGATTTGATGATGAAATATCTTGAGGGTGAAGAAATTGGTATTCCTCAAATAAAAAAAGCTATCCGTAAAGGAACTCTAGCTGTCAAATTTTTTCCAGTGATTTGTGGAAGTTCATTCAAAAATAAAGGCGTTAAATTAATGTTAGATGCTGTTGTTGATTACCTTCCTGCACCAACTGATGTTGCTGCTGTTGTTGGTCATGATAGTTATGGTGAAGAAGTGTTACGTAATCCTAGTGATGATGAACCATTCACAGCCTTAGCATTTAAAGTAATGACTGACCCATATGTAGGTCGACTAACATTCTTTAGAGTCTACTCAGGAAAGATTACTTCCGGTTCTTATGTGTTAAACACAAATAAGGATAACAAGGAAAGATTTGGCCGTGTGCTTCAAATGCATGCAAACCACAGAGAAGAAATCAAAGAAGTATTTACAGGAGATATTGCAGCTGTTGTTGGCTTAAAAGACACAACAACTGGAGACACGTTAACTGAACCAAGAGATGATATCATCTTAGAATCAATGGTATTTCCTGAACCGGTTATCAATGTAGCGATTGAACCAAAAACGAAGCAAGACCAAGACAAGATGACACTCGCTTTAGTTAAACTTGCTGAAGAAGATCCAACCTTCAAAACATTTACTGACCATGAAACTGGTCAAACGATTATTGCAGGGATGGGCGAACTTCATTTGGAAATCATCGTTGATCGTATGAAAAGAGAATTTAAGGTTGAAGCAAACGTTGCTGAACCACAAGTTTCTTATCGTGAAACCATTTCTGGTGAAGCTGATATCGAAGGAAAATTCGTTCGTCAGTCAGGTGGACGTGGACAATATGGTCATGTTGTTATTAAATTTGAACCAAACCCAGGAAAAGGGTTCCAATTCGTTGATAAAATTGTAGGTGGTGTTATTCCTAGGGAATACATTCCAGCAGTTCAAAAGGGATTAGAAGAAGCTCTACCTAATGGTATTATTGCTGGTTATCCAATTATTGATATTAAAGCAACGCTTCATTATGGATCATACCATGATGTCGATTCCTCAGAAATGGCTTTCAAGATTGCAGCATCGATGGCACTTAAAGAAACCAAGACGAAGGCACATCCTGTTTTATTAGAACCTATTATGGATGTTGAAGTTGTTGTTCCTAATGATTATGTTGGTAATGTTATTGGTGATTTAACGTCTAGACGTGGTCGCTTAGAGTCTCAAGAAGGTCGTGGTAACGCTGTAGCTATACGCTCAAGCGTACCTCTATCTGAAATGTTTGGATATGCGACAGCACTTCGTTCAAACACACAGGGACGTGCAACATTTATGATGCAATTCTCTAAATATGAACGTTGTCCAAAATCAATTATGGAAGAAATTATTAAAAGACGCGGAACGAATTAATCCGCTTGCAAAAATGTATATTTTAATATACAATGATTATGACTAAACAAAAAATAATATAAAAAAATAAAAAATAAACTTATTATAGGAGGAACAAATTAAAATGGCAAAACAAAAATATTTAAGAAACAAACCACATGTTAACGTCGGTACAATTGGCCACGTTGACCATGGTAAAACAACTTTAACTGCTGCTATTACTAGTGTTTTTTCAAAGCAAGGATTAGCTTCAATTAAAGATTTTGCATCTATTGATAGTGCACCAGAAGAAAAGGCTCGTGGTATTACTATTAATACTGCACACGTTGAATATGAAACACTTAAACGTCACTATGCACATGTTGACTGCCCAGGTCATGCTGATTATGTTAAAAACATGATCACAGGTGCTGCTCAAATGGATGGTGGTATCCTAGTTGTTTCTGCAGCAGATGGTCCTATGCCTCAGACAAGAGAACACATTCTTCTTGCTCGCCAGGTTGGTGTACCTAAGCTAGTTGTTTATATGAATAAGTGCGACCAAGTTGACGATGATGAATTGTTAGACTTAGTTGAAATGGAAATTCGTGAATTATTATCAGAATATGATTTCCCAGGAGACGATATTCCTGTGATTCGTGGATCTGCATTAAATGCACTTAATGGCGACCCTAAAGGGGAAGCAAGCGTTCAAGAACTTATGGATGCAGTCGATAGCTATATCGATGACCCAGTTCGCGAAACAGATAAGCCTTTCTTAATGCCAGTTGAAGATGTTTTCACAATTACTGGTCGTGGAACAGTTGCTACTGGTCGTGTTGAACGTGGAAGAATCAAAGTTGGTGACCCTGTTGAAATCGTTGGTATCACAGATACTAAGCAAACAGTTGTTACTGGTGTTGAAATGTTTAGAAAATTGTTAGATTTTGCACAAGCTGGTGACAACATCGGCGCACTTCTTCGTGGTATTAACCGTGATCAAGTTGAACGTGGACAAGTTTTAGCTAAACCAAAATCAGTGAACCCACATTTCAGATTTGAAGCTCAAGTTTATGTGCTTTCAAAAGAAGAAGGTGGGCGTCATACAGCATTCTTCTCAAATTATCGTCCTCAATTCTATTTCCGTACAACTGATGTTACTGGAGTGATTACACTTCAAGAAGGTACTGAAATGGTTATGCCTGGTGATAACACTGTGATGGTTGTTGAATTGATTCATCCAATCGCTATCGAAGAAGGAACTAAGTTCTCTATTCGTGAAGGCGGACGTACTGTTGGTGCTGGATCAGTTGTTAAAATCTTAGAATAGTCACAACGCATTATTTAAAAGAATAACTAGAACCGAGTTAAGGTTCTAGTTTTTTTATTGGGAAGAATAATATATATGATTTGCTAAGTTTACACAAAAAAAACTATAGAATTCAGTAAATTTTGTAATAATGAGATCTTGAAGAAGTCAGATTAAACATATCTACTATAAATTACCATCGTCACTATCTTTTTTAGTTGTGTTTCTATTATCCACAAATAAATAAGAAAATCGAAATTTTGGATCCAACTCCATAAGCACAATAAAAAGTAGCATTCCTATGCCGCCTTGACCAAGACCTGTAAGATATCCAAGTAATAGTTGAAATGCAATGGATAAAACAGTGTAAAGAATAACTCTAAATTTCATAATTTATACCTCCATAAAACAATCTTCAGTTTTTTCTTTATTTTAACACGTTTTCATGAAAAGTCTACTCATTTATTAACTTAGTGAAATAATGAAAAATTATATATAAAAATAGTCACAAATCAAATAAAAGAGCGTATGATTAAAGCTAGGAAATAATAATACAAAATTCCTTAATAATGGGCAGCATAAGTCATGCTGGCCAATGATGAAACGCTTAATCATTAATTGATTTTACATCACTTAATTTTTAACAGATAATCATTGCTGGGATGATTTAATATCTTATTAAAATAAGAAAGTGAGGTGAATTTCAATGGCACAATACAAGCCTGTATTAAAAGGACAAAACAAAAAGCAAGGACAAAATGCTCCAGCTCAATCAAAACAAGCACCTAAGGCTCAAGTTCAACAACATAAAAAACCAGCTGGTAAAAAATAATGTTTTCAAACATTACAGTTTAATTGGTTTTTAAATTTTCATGTCAGGACTTCCTGGCATGTTTTTTGTTTATTTAAGTGATTAAAGCAGTTAAAAATGTGAATTTTTAGATATATAGCGATGTTGCTATTTTTTTAATATATCTATGATAAAATATAAATACGAAGAAGGTACTAATAATGATTGTTGACACACATGCACATTTAAATGTAGAAGAATATAATCAAGACATCGAGAAAGTAATGAAAAATGCTAGAGAAAATCAAGTAAAAAAAATTATTGTTATCGGTATGGATGAAGTATCTAATGAAAAAGCGATACAACTAGCTCGCGATCATGAGATGCTTTTTGCTACGGTGGGTGTGCACCCTGGTTATGTAGATAACCATACAACAGATCATCTAGAATCTTTGTTAAGTGAGAAAAAAATCGTTGCTATTGGAGAGTGTGGTATTGATCTCCATTGGAGACAAGATAATTTCGACATTCAAAAACAAGTTTTCTTAGAACAAATTGAACTTGCAAAAAGATTTCATTTACCACTTGTTATTCATACGCGTAGTTCGTTTGAAGAAGCTTACCAATGTCTTCTACCTTCAAAAGGGAAAGTAACAGGAGTCTTTCATTGTTTCAGTTCAGGTTTAAAAGATGCTAAAAGAGCAATTGAATTGGGATTTTATATTGGAATTGATGGACCTATTACTTTTAAAAAAGCAGAAGAACTTGTTGACATTGTGACCAATATCGATTTAAAATATATCTTGGTAGAAACGGACAGTCCATATCTAGCCCCGATGCCCTTTAGGGGAAAGAGAAATGAACCGGCATATACGAAATACGTCGTTGAAAAAATTGCAGAAATTAAAGGGTTAACTGTTCGAGAGGTTATGAATCAAACAACTAAAAATGCACATAATTTATTTAATTTAGGAGGATATACACCATGAAGAAAAAAATATTACTTATCATTTTAGCTTTGGTATCTGTGTTTGCACTTACTGCATGTACACTAGATTTAAGAGCTCAAGTTCCCTATACGTCACCTATTGCCTATGAGCAACTAAGAATTGATATGATTGCTGATGTCAAACCATCAGTTGTAGTTGTTAAATCAGATACGGGTCATGGATCTGGAATCATTTTCAAAAGTGAAGATTTAGAAGAGGGTATTTATCGATACTATATTATGACCAATTTTCATGTTGTCGAAGATGGTGGCGAAATGAAGATTCATTTTGGTGATGTCATTGATGATATTCCAGTTATTGATTATGCTGGAAGCCAAACATATGATATTGCTGTTGTTAGAATTGAAACAACTGAGGTTTTACAGGTTCAACACATTGCACCCATTGATGATAATGTCGTAACTGAAATTATTGTGGGACAAGATGTTTATGCAATTGGAACACCACAGGATATTCAAAAATTCAATTATGTTACTCAAGGAATTGTAAGTATTGTTGACTATCCGTATAATGGCGTTCCTGGCTTAGTCATTATGCATGATGCAGAATTAAACCCAGGAAATAGCGGAGGACCGTTATTTAATTTGAATGGTGAAGTCATAGGAATCAATGTAGCGAAGGTTGCCAATATATCAACTGTTGACGGAACGATAGCAGCAGAAGGACTAAATTATTCTTTAAATATCAATAAGGTTGCACCTATTATCAGAGGCTTTACCGAAGATGATTATTCGGTCGTTGTTAGAAAACCAAGACTTGGTATTACTGTACAGGAAGTAAGTGCATTCCTTGAAGAAAATAGTGCATTATTATTACCAGAAGATCCAGTTGGTGTTGTTGTAATTGATTTTGATGAAACAAGAAATGCATATCTATATTTGGAATTATATGATTTGATTATCGAAATGAACGGAACACCAATTACATCAATTGCTGATATTGCTTTACAACTTGAAGATGCTGAATTTGGTGATATGCATACAGTTAAAGTAATGCGTAAGGTCGGCAACATATTCCAAGAATTTACTTACTCGTTTGAATTATCATGATAAGTAAAAAAGTATTTGAAGAATGTCTGATAAACGGCTTAACAATAGGGTTTGCAGAAAGTATGACCGGTGGTTCACTAGCTTATGAAATGATTAAAAACCCAGGGTCATCAACAGTTGTCTCAGGCGGAATTGTTGCTTATAGCATTGAACAAAAAATTAAATTATTAAATATCGAACCAGCATTAATCAGTCAGTTTTCTGTTGTAAGTAAAGAAGTAGCTGAACAAATGGCTAGATCGATTAGGGCTATTATGAAAACAGATATTGGGGTTTCAGTGACTGGTAATGCAGGACCATCAGTACAAGAAAATACCCATCAATTAGAAGCATGGATTGCTATTGATTTTCAAGGTGTCATTAAGAGTTTTCATCTTGAGTTTGGCCAACTAACGAGATTGAAATCGATTAAAAAAACAGTAGAATTCACTTATAAAAAGTTGATTGAGTGCTTCTAAAAAAATCAGTTTAAAAATCGTTGTATTATCATATCATATATGATATAATTATTTGGCATAAGATATATCCTTGTCTTATTAAAAGACCATAGACCAGAAGGAGGTGGAAAGATGAAAAAGTACGAAGTTATGTATATCATCCGTCCAACTGTTGAGAGCGAGAACATTAAAACCATTGTAAATCATTTTAACGAAATATTTGTTAATTACAATAGTACTGTTTTAGAACTTAAAGAGTTGGGTTTGAAAGATTTAGCTTATGAAATTGAACATCACAAAAAAGGCTATTATGTCTGGTTGCTCGTAGATGCAACTCCTGAAGCAGTTGCTGAATTTAATCGTGTTGTTAGAATTACAGAAGAAGTCCTTCGATTTATTGTTGTAAAGGAAGGCGAATAATTATGATTAATAGAGTCATTTTAGTGGGTAGAATTACCAAGGATCCAGAAATGAAATCGACCCAATCTAATATTCCCGTAGTTAGCTTTACACTCGCAGTTAATCGTCAATTTACTGACCAATCAGGTGAGAAACAAGCTGACTTCATTCAATGCGTCGTTTGGCGCAAACAAGCAGAAAATTTAGCACGCTATGTAAAAAAGGGTGCACTACTTGGTATCGAAGGTCGTATTCAGACAAGAACGTATGAAGCGGACAACGGTACACGTTATGTGACAGAGGTTGTATGTGATTCCGTCCAGTTTTTAGAAAGCAAGGGCGATTCAAGTAATAATAATACAACTTATGAAAAAGATACTGACACTGCAGACAATGATGAGTTCTACGAAACAAGTAAACAACTCGCTGCAGAAGAAGATCTACCATTTTAAGGAGGAAACACTATGCATCAACAAAGACGCGGTGGCGGATTTAAAAAACGCAAGAAAGTATGTTACTTTACACAAAATAAAGTTACACATATAGATTTCAAGGACGTAGAACTATTAAAGAGATTCATTACAGATCGTGGTAAGATTTTACCAAGACGTGTAACTGGAACATCTGCTAAATGGCAACGTCCACTTGCGATAGCTATTAAAAGAGCTCGCCATATGGCATTGTTGCCATTCGTTAAAGACTAATTAATTTAAACTGCATGAATATGCAGTTTTTATTTTCTAAGAAACTTGTTTTAGATTGAATTAGCATCATATTATTGATATAATATGCTTAAAGTAGGTGGAACACATGAAACGTTGGCTATTCTTAATACTCGCTTTAATTGTTTTAGGCTTTAGCTTATATTTGTACTTACCCTATTTTCAATTTGAGTCAGCACAACACTTAACATCATTTATCCTTTTTTTGGGCAGTCTTGTCCTTATTTTTGTTGCTGTCTATGTCACGTTTAATTTTCAAAACAGACAAAAAGTAAAAACCTTACAAAATAGATTATCCATGTGGACAAAATTATCCTATCATGTTAATCAAGTTGGTGATGAAGTATTTAATGAACTTCCTATTGGCATTATTGCTCTCGATGAGGATTTTGAGATTAAATGGGCGAATCCTCATGCAAAATCAATATTTGATTCAAAAATCACAGGTAAAGACTTAAAAGATGTACAGCCACAACTTCATTTGGCTGCGATGAATAATAAGATTCAATTTATGATTCAAGTTAGAAACGAAACATACGACGTAACATATCGTGCAGAATATAAATTTTTCTATCTGTTTAATGTCACCGATCGTGAACTCGTTAAACAAAAATACCACGAACAAATACCTGCTTTAGGTATCATTTATCTTGACAATTTGGATGAAGCTTTAGGATCTTTAGATGTTTCAGAACAATCGAGTTTAAAAGGGGAATATTTAGCAGCTATTGCAGACTGGGCAAATAAGTATAATGGATTTCTAAAACCTTATGCAGATGAACGTTTAGTTGTTGTTTTATACCGGAAACAATTAGATGTTATGATACAAGACAAATTTGATATTTTGGATAAAGTTAGACTTATCTCCACTCAAAATCATGTTAGAGTCAGTATTTCAATGGGTGTTGCTTCATGGGATGTGAATTATGAAGAATTGGGTATTTATGCTCAAAACGCTGTTGAATTAGCTGAAAAACGTGGTGGAGACCAAGTTGTAGTTAATATCCAAGATCAAAAAATAGCTTATTTTGGAGTTAAGAATGATGCATCAGCAAAGAATTCAAGAGTAGGCGTTAGAATCAATGCACAAACAATCAAAGATTTCATTGAAAAAGCTTCTAATGTTATTATCATGGGGCATGCACAAGCGGATTTAGATGCTTTTGGCGCGATGATTGCTGTTTTTCATATGGCAAAAGCCAGCAAAAAACCTGCATGGTTGGTTGTTGATGAGGAAAAGTTAGATAAAACCGTTCAAAAAATATATGGTATTGTAAAAAAAGAATTACCCACACTTGTTGAGAGTTGTCTAGATTCCGAACTTGCAATTAAGCAAATAACCCAGGATAGTTTATTAATCGTTGTTGATTCTCAATCACCAAAAATAGTAATGAGTCCTGAAATATTGCAAAAAGCTAATAAACTTGTTATCATTGACCATCATCGAGTCAGTGAAGAAAGTTTTGATGCTGTATTCAGCTTTATTGAACCTTATGCATCTTCAACGGTTGAGTTGATGATGGAATTACTCAATTTTTATAACATGGAAGAAGAAATTAAAATTTCTCCACTTGAAGCATCTATTATGTATGGTGGATTGGTTGTTGATACAAATAATTTCGCATATCGTACAGGCTCACGAACATTTGAGGTTGCCGCTAAGTTAAAAGATATGGGTGCTGATGTGACCGAAGTTAAATTATGGTTACGTCGTGATTTGATGAGAACTTTAGAAATTAATAAATTGTTAGATAACATTGAGATTTATCTTGATCGTTTTGGTTTTGTCATCACTACCGATATTTATGATGATAGAATTTTACTTGCTCAGGTTGCTGATGCAGCACTTCAAATTAATGGTGTTGATGCAGCATTTATGATTGCAAGAATGAATAATAACACAATAGGTGTTTCTGCTCGTTCTTATCAAAACATTAATGTTCAGATATTAATGGAAGCATTAGGCGGTGGCGGACATTTGAATAGTGCAGCTGCCCAAGTACAAGACGAATCAGTACATGATGTATTTGATCAAATTAAAAATTATATAGATTTAGAATATGGTGGAGGTGGAGAACCAGTGAAAATCATTTTATTAGAAGATGTTAAAGGCAAAGGTAAAAAAGACGATGTAATTGAAGTTGCAGGAGGATATGGACAATTTCTTGTGAACCAAAAGAAGGGGCTCTTAGCTTCTGAAGAAAATCTTGCTGAGCTCAACAAAGCGAAGGAAGAAGCATTTGAAGCTAATCAAAGACATATCAACTTAATGAAGAAACTTAAATCTGAAATTGATAATAAAAAGATCACTTTGGGTATTCAAATTGGACAAGATGGTAAATTATTTGGAAGTGTAACAACAAAACAAATATGTGAAGCTTTTGAACAGGCTCACCATATACTCATTGATAGAAAAAAAGTTGACCTATCTAGCGATATCAATTCGGTAGGCATTTATACAGCTACTGTTGCTTTACACAAAGATATTAAGGCACAATTTGAAGTACATATTATTGAGAAATAGAGGGGGACAACATGGCTAAAAGTTTACCACATCATCACGAATCAGAACAATCTGTTCTAGGAGCAATCTTCTTAGATCCTAAACAGATTAATGCGGTCGTTGACCGATTAAATAACGAAGACTTTTTTGAACAGAGTCACGTTTTGATTTATCAAGCGATGAAGGATCTATTTGCTGATAATTTGAAAATTGATTATACCAGTGTAGCATCTCGACTCGAACAAAATCAGAGCTTGCAAAAAGCTGGAGGTATGAAATACCTTTTGGCTCTTTCTGAAGCGATTCCTTCGGTTGCCCATCTTGAAACTTATATTGATTTAGTTAAGGATGGATCGCTCAAAAGACAAGTTATAGAACTCGCCAGTAGTATCTTAGAAGAAGGCTATCAGGGAGAACTTGGTGCCAATGACTATTTATCTAAAGCTGAAGAAAGCATTTTTGCATTAGCCCAAAAAAGAAAAACCTCTGTATTTGCATATCTGTCAGAAGTTATTCATGAAGTTAAAGACAAGATGGAAAAAAACCGTGATAAAAAAGGTGGAATTACAGGTTTAAGAACTGGATTTTCTAATCTAGATTCATTAACAGCTGGTCTTCAACCGGAAGAACTGATCATTTTAGCAGCACGTCCATCCATGGGGAAATCTGCATTTGCTATGAATTTAGCATTAAACGTAGCTAAAAGAAACAAAGATGGACAAGCTGGAGTTGCAATATTCAGTTTGGAAATGAGTAACGAACAATTAGCTGGACGTATGTTAAGTTCAGAGTCAAATATTGAAAATACTAAAATTAAAACCGGTCATTTGACACCTAGAGAATGGCAATTCTTAGAAGGTGGTATGCAATCTTTAGCAAAACTTCATATCGCATTTGATGATTCAGCAGCAGTGACAGTTGCTGATATTAGAGCGAAATGTCGAAAATTAAGCCAAGAAGGTAAATTAGATTTTGTTGTCATTGACTATTTGCAACTTATCAAAGGAGATACAAGATCAGGTAATCGTCAAGAAGAAGTTGCTAAGATTTCAAGAGGATTGAAACAAATGGCTAGAGAACTTAAAGTTCCCATTCTAGCATTATCACAATTATCTCGTGAAGTTGAAAAAAGAGAGGATAAACGTCCTGTCTTGGCCGATTTAAGAGAATCTGGAAGTATTGAACAAGATGCCGATATTGTAATGTTCCTGTATCGTAAGGACTATTACGAAAGAGACGAAAAGAATTTAACTGGTGAAGTTGACTTGAGTGTCGCAAAAAACCGTCAAGGAATTGCCGGGATTACTCAACACTTCATGTTTGATACTGCATATAGCAGATTTACTGCTCAAGCTGATCGTAGTGACGACATTCAAAATAAGGACTAAAATTAAAGAGGTACTCAATTGAGTGCCTCTTATTATATACATTTTGTATTATTTGAGTGTAGCCGATAACATCCAAATATGTTTTTCAAAACTACGAATAGTTTGAATTAACATATCAGCAGTTCCTTCGTCATTTTGTTTTTGTGCAAGAAGTAATACTTCTTTAAACTCAGAGACTAACATTTTGAAATCATCTAATACGTGACCTAGCATTTCATCCGCTTTTTCAGCACCTGAAGCTTCTTTTAGAGATGTAATAGCTAAATAGCCTTTTAAATTAGATACGGGTTGTCCGCCAATCATGAGTAATCTTTCAGCGAAAGCATCATATAACTCATTTGCTTCGTCATAAAATTCTTCAAGTTTTACATGTAATGGATAAAAGTTTGGTCCTGATACATACCAGTGAAAATGATGTAATTTAGTGAATAATACACTTAAATTTGCGACTTGCTTATTTAAAGCTTGATAAAGTTTTTCCATATTTAATACCTTTCCTTTCGTTTTTCTAACTATCTTAATTATAACATAATTTATAGTTTAGTGCCTTGAATTTGACTCGAGAAATTTAGATTATGTGAAAAAAACAACATAGAAAATCAGTAGTTTTAAAGATAGATTCTTATAGAATAATATTCAAAAATATGGTAATATAATTGAGCAGGTGATAAAAATGTATGATAGATTAGCATTAATTGAAAAACAATATCAAGAGATACAGGATAAGCTCTCTACAGGAAAGCTTGAAGTAAAAGAAATGACTGCTTTACTGATAGAATCTAGCACTATTCAAGAGACGGTAGAAACATATCGTTTTTTTAAGGATAAGACAAATGAGCTTAAAGACTTAGAAGAGATGCTTGAACAAGAAAAAGATGAAGAGTTAATTGAGATGTTTCAATTAGAAATTGAAAAAATCAAGGAAGTTTTAGCTAAAACTGATGAAAAACTCAAGATTTTATTATTACCAAAAGATCCAAATGATGGTAAAAACGTAATCTTTGAAATCAAAGGTGCAGCAGGTGGAGATGAAGGAAATCTCTTTGCAGGAGATTTATTTCGAATGTATTCAAGATATGCAGAATCTCAAGGCTGGAAAGTTGAAATATTGAGTGCAATGGAAGGTGCTATGGGTGGTTATACATCGATAGAATTTATGATTTCAGGAAAACAAGTTTATTCATTTTTAAAATACGAATCAGGGACACACCGTGTTCAAAGAGTTCCTGAAACAGAATCTATGGGACGCATTCATACGTCAACAGCTACCGTACATGTTATGCCAGAAGCTGAAGAAATCGAATTAGATATTAAATGGGACGATATTCGCGTTGATACCTATAATTCAAGTGGTCCAGGTGGACAAAGTGTCAACACAACAAAATCAGCAGTTCGCTTATTTCATGAACCAAGTGGTTTAATGGTTACGTGTCAAGAAGGAAAAAGTCAACACGAAAACAAAGCAACCGCATTTAAATTGTTAAAAACCCGACTATTTGATTCTATTATTGAGGAACAACTTGCTATAGAAGGAGCAGAACGAAAAGCTCTTGTAGGTAGAGGCGACCGCAGTGAAAAAATCAGAACTTATAATTATCCACAAAATAGAGTCACAGATCATAGAATCGGACTCACTTTACAAAGATTAGATGCAATTATTGAAGGTAGACTTGAGTTAATTTTAGAACCATTACTTAATGAATTTCAAAAACGTTTACTTATGGGTGAACAAGTGTGACCTACGAAAAACTGCTTAAGCAAGCATATAAAAAAATAAAAAATTTAAATAAAGAAGAGGAAGCAGTTAAACTCTTATTAATGGAGTTATCTCACCAAGATCCTCACCAATTTTATTTAAATCTAAAATCAGATGTTGATGAAGCATATAAAAATGAGTTTTTAACTAAACTCGATTTATATATTGAACGGGACGTTCCCGTACAACATCTCATTGGATATTCTTATTTTTATGGGCATCCATTTATTGTCAATTCAGATGTTTTAATTCCTAGAAGTGAAACTGAACAACTTGTCGAGCATGTACTCTATTACTATGATAGATATTTTAGTCCAGATCATGCTAAAGTTCTAGATTTAGGAACGGGTAGCGGGTGCATTGGATTGACCCTGGCTTTAGAAGAAGAAAAAATTGATGTTACAATCAGTGATATCAGTGAACAAGCCTTAAAAGTTGCTCATGATAATAAAGTTAAATTAAGTGCTAAAGCACAAATTATTTTAAGTGATTTATTCGATAATATCGAAGGAACATTTAACCTTATTATTTCGAATCCCCCGTATATTCCAGATGAAGAAGTTGTTCAAGATGAAGTGAAAAAGGAACCTAAAGTTGCTTTATATGGTGGACAATTAGGTGTCGATTTTTATGAGAAAATTTTACAACAAGCGAAACCATATTTGAAAGAAAAAGCACTAATCGCATTTGAACATGGATATCAACAAAAGTCTAAAATTTATGAGTTTGCTAGAATAAATTTTCCTGATGCTACAATCCTTCAACTGAAGGATTTATCTGGGAAAGATCGATTTACTCTGATTGGTTTAGGAGGCGTTTTGGAGCATGAAAACCGGTGATTTAATCATTATCCCAACAGATACTGTTTATGGACTTGCAGCAAAGCTTTATGATGAGGAAGCATTAGAGAAAATATATCAGATTAAAGGTAGGGAGCAATCTAAACAAATACCTATTTTATGTGCGGCAATCAATGATTTAGATGATATTGCAATCATCAATGATTATGCGATGAAATTGATGAAGGCTTTTTGGCCAGGAGCAATTACTTTAGTTTTATTGACTCGACCTACGTTTTATGAAAAAACGGGAGAGAAAACAATTGCAGTCAGAATTCCCAATCATGAACTAGCACTTGATTTGCTTCAAAAATATGGAGTTCTTAGAACAACTAGTATCAATATTAGTGGCGAACCACCACTTGATGATATCAATGAGATTAGAAATGTATTTGGTCAATATGTTCATGAAATTTATGAACAAAATATTGAACCCAGCAAGATTTCTTCAACTGTTGTTGATTTATCTGGTGATTCTATCAAAATCTTAAGAGCTGGAACTATCACAGAAAAAGACATCATAGATGTAATTAAAAATAGATAACCTCAAATAAAGTCTTTTCTAGGACTTTTTTTGTTCATTTTTGTGAAAATGTTATATAATAGATGAGGTTATGAAAAGAGGAAACAATGGAAATTAGAAATATCGCAATTATTGCACATGTTGATCATGGAAAAACGACACTTGTAAATCAATTGCTGAAACATAGTGAACGTTATGATGCACATGCGCAGTTGGATGATCGAGTCATGGACTCAAATGATATTGAAAGAGAACGCGGAATAACAATTCTTGCTAAAAATACAGCAATCATTTATAAAAATTATCGAATTAATATTTTAGATACACCTGGTCATGCTGATTTTGGTGGAGAAGTAGAGAGAATCATGCACATGGTGGATGGTGTTTTACTCTTGGTTGATGCTTTCGAAGGCGTTATGCCTCAAACAAGATTTGTTTTGAAAAAGGCACTCGAAGCTAAACTTCTTCCTATTGTACTTGTTAATAAAATTGATCGAAAATTTGCTGACATTCAAAAGACTGTCAATGAGATATATGATCTATTTATTGATCTTGGAGCTGATGAACACCAGCTTGATTTTCCTGTTTTATACGCATCAGGTATTCAAGGACTTGCAAACTATGAACCACATCTTGATCTAGATATTAAAATGGAACCCATTTTAGATACCATTATTAAAGCGATACCAAAACCAAATCAAGATGAAACAGATCATTTGCAATTTCAACCAGCACTTATTGACTATAACGATTATGTTGGTCGTATGGGTATCGGAAAAATCTATAAAGGCACTTTAAAAACAAATGAAACAGTATCTTGTATTCGTATGGATGGATCTGTTGTAACTTTTAGAGTTCAAAAGATATTCCAAAGTATGGGTATGGAAAAGTTTGAAGTTGATGAAGCTTATTCTGGAGATATCGTATCTTTAGCAGGATTGCCAGATATTCATGTTGGAGAAACAGTTTGTGAAGTGGGTTATGAAGAAGCACTTCCACATCTTCATATCGATGAACCTACTGTTCAAATCACTTTCTTAACAAATAATTCACCGTTTGCCGGTAAAGAGGGCAAACACGTTACAGCATCTAAAATAGATGAAAGATTATATAAGGAAACCCAAAAAGATGTCTCACTCAAGGTTGAACGAATCGGAACGTCTGAAGCTTGGACAGTATCAGGTCGTGGAGAATTACATTTGGGAATTTTAATTGAAAATATGCGTCGTGAAAATTTTGAGTTCCAAATTTCACGCCCAAGAGTTATTGTTAAAATCATTGATAATGTGAAATGTGAACCTTATGAAGACGTTCAAATAGATTGCCCAACTGAATACATTGGAACAGTCATTGAAATGTTAGGCGAACGTCGCGGTGATTTGGTCTCTATGCATCAAAATGGTGATTATAGCAGAATTCATTATATTATGCCCTCTAGAGGACTAATCGGATTCATGACACAATTTTTGACTGCAACTAAAGGATATGGCATACTATCTCATATTTTTGTGGATTACCGTCCAATGCTTAATGATACCGTAGGAAACAGAAGAACCGGTGCACTCGTTTCACTTAATAATGGAATGACAACTGCTTACGCAATTGGTAGACTTGAAGAACGTGGAACAATGTTTCTTGATCCAAGAGTTTCGGTTTATGAAGGTATGATTGTTGGAGATGGAAATACAGATACAGATATGGTTGTCAATGTAACTCAAGAAAAACAAATGACAAATATGCGATCAGCAGGTAAAGATTCAACGGTTGTTTTAAAAAAACCTAGAGTAATGAATCTTGAAGCTTGCATGGCATTTATTAATGATGATGAATTAATTGAAATTACACCCAAAAGCATTAGACTTAGAAAAGCATTATTAAGAGCTCTAGATCGTAAGAAAGCTTATTATAACGAGACAAAACTGTAGAAAATTATCGATTTAATTCAGGTAATAACACTATTATATAAACATATTTTTATGTTATAATATCTAATAGGTCAAACGGAGGCGGATATTTATGAAAATAGCTATTGGCAGTGATCATGGTGGGTATGAATTAAAAGAACAACTCAAAATATATTTAAAGTCTAAACATGTTGAATTAGTCGATTTTGGAACGAATTCAAAAGATCCAGTTGATTATCCAGATTTTGGGAAAAAAGTTGGACTTGCAGTGACTCATGAAAACTATGATTTTGGGATTGTTTTATGTGGGACAGGAATTGGCATTAGTATTTCAGCAAATAAAATTAAAGGCGTAAGAGCAGCACTGGTCTACAATGAAGAAACAGCTCAACTAGCTAAACAGCATAACAATGCAAACATCATCGCTTTAGGTGGTAGAACAACCACTAAAGATGAAGCATTTAAAATTGTAGACGCATTCATGAATTCAACATTTGAACCTAGACATCAGAAACGTTTAGATAAAATATCAAAAATTGAGGAGAATGCATAATATGAGTAAAGTTGTAGTATTGAATCACCCCTTAATCGATCATAAGATGATGAGAATAAGAGATAAAAGAACAGGAACAAAGGAGTTTAGAGAAAGTGTATCAGAAGTTAGTGGATTGATTACATATGAAATCACGCGTGATTTCACAACCGTTCCAAGAACCATTGAAACACCTATTTGTGAAACAACCGTTCATGAATTAGAAAAACAAATTGTTATTGTCCCGATTTTACGTGCCGGTCTTGGTATGGTTGATGGTATTCACAATATTATTCCAACTGCAAAAATAGGTCATATTGGCCTCTATAGAGATGAAGAAACCTTAATACCTCAAGTTTATTATTCAAAATTTCCTAAAGATATTAATGAAAGTGTCGTCTTAGTCGTTGATCCAATGCTTGCAAGTGGAGGATCTGCATCTAAAGCAATTGATATCCTAAAAGATCATGGAGCAACTGATATCAGATATGTTGGTTTAGTTGGCTGTCCTGAAGGTGTTGCAAGATTACAAAAGGATCATCCAGATGTTAGTGTCTATTTAGCAGCACTTGATAGTCATCTTGATGAACATGGATATATTGTACCTGGTCTTGGAGACTGCGGGGATCGATTATTTGGGACAAAGTAGAAATAAAAGAATTATGATGCTATACGTGCTTGTCATTCAATTGTTTTTTACAGTTGCAGGACTTTCAATACTAGGCATCTATATAGGTCTTAAAATTGATCCAGAAGGTACGCTACCGACAATTTTGGCAGCAACCGGTTTATTTCTGGGTGTTATTGTAAGTTTTTTCACCATCTTACAGTTTATTAGAAGTGAGGAACGTTATGAAAGAAGTTCACAAGATTAGTTTAATAGCAATTGCATATGGTCTTGTACTCAGTCTTGTGACATGGATTTTTTTTAGCGATTACTTGTTATGGGTTGTCTTAGGTTCTTTAACAGCATTATTTAATCATAGTCAGATGATTCATATTACTAAAGGTAAATATTCAGCTCAAATGCTGGTTTTACATATTGTTCAACGTTATGCTATGTATACGATCATTATTGCTATAGCTTTTTTTGATACGAAGGATCTTGCAGATCAATCAATTATGATGTATACATTTATATTTTTATTACTAGGATTTATGGCAGTCAAAGTTGGAGCACTCATTTATGCAACTCCTTTAATTAAAAAACCTGTTGAGAAAGGGGAGTATGTAAATTATGATGACCCAGATTCTTGATTACCTGAAAAATTTACCAGTCTATTTTTATACTTCACTTGGCATTATGGTATTTATTGCAGTTTTATCCATTATCGCTGGTACTAAGGTTAGAAAGATGGATGTCAGAGAAACCCCAACTAAGTTTATGACGATGTTCATTAGTGCTGTTGAAGCTTATAATAAAATGATTAAAGGATATATTGGAAAACATTGGACATTTGTTGCTCCTGTAACATTAACTTTAGCAGCATACGTGTTCTTATCAAATATCTCTGGAGTCTTTGCGTTAGATTCACCAACCAGATATACGAGCATTACATTCTCACTTTCGATTTCATCATTTATTATTGTTCAAGTCACTGGCTTTATTTCTCAAAATTGGAGGCATTTCCTAGGATTATTTAAACCATTCTTCCCCATGTTTCCTTTAAATGTAATGAGTGAGTTTACACCAATCATATCGATGTCGTTACGTTTATTCGGTAATATTGCTAGTGGTTCTGTGTTTCTTGTCTTAGTTTATAGGTTTGGTGGTTGGTTATCAATCATCATTGCTCCCGCATTCCATGTCGTTTTCGATATTGGATTCGGATTGATACAAGCTGTTGTTATCGTTTTACTTACAGTTATCTTTGCTTCTAACAAAGTCAGTGAAAATGATTTTGCTAAATAATAAAAAAAATAAAGGAGAAATTACATGTTACATTTATTGAATCAAATTTTACCTACTATTTTAGATGTTATACCTAATGAATTTTATGCGAGTGGGTTAGCATACATCGGAGCTGGTATTGCGGTCTTTACTGGATTTGGTACCGGAATTGGTCAAGGGATTGCAGCATCTAAAGCTGTTGAAGCTGTTGGTCGTCAACCAGAAGCATCTGGAAAAATCACGACAACAATGATTATTGGTCAGGCAGTTGCTGAAACTACTGGTCTATATGGTTTACTCATAGCTTTCATATTAATCAACAAATAAAAAGAAGGATTTGATCTTGTGAAGGAAATATTTGAAGAAGTATCAGTATTGATTGAAAATGGCCTATATTCGGTCATAAATCGTCCAGACATTGTTGTATTAAATATTTTAGCACTAATTGTGCTACTTGTTTTTGTGCGCAAATTTTTGTGGAAACGGATTACTGAATTTATTGATCTTCGCCAAAAAGCATTAACTGAAGCTTTAGAAAATGCTGATTTGGAAAGAGAAAAAGCGAGAAATCTACAGGAAAAATCACATCAAGATTATGAATTGATGAAAGAAGAAACAAGACAGCTAAAAGAAAAACTAACACTTGAGGCATATCAACAACAAGAAGAATTGATTACTAGTGCCAAAAAGGAAGCTAAAAGACGTTTAGACAAAGCTGACAAAGATATTGAATATGAAATCATTCAAGCAAACGAACAAATCAAAAAATCGATTAAAGAGATTGCTTTTGCTGCTGCAGAAAAAATCGTTAAAAGAGAAATTGATGAAAATGTGCATCAAGATATTATCGATGATATTGTTCAGGAAAGAGAAGCATAATGAGTATTTCCAATTATGCTAAAGCACTTTATCAAATTGCTAAAGAACAAGATAAAGTTAGTCTTATTACATTCCAATTTGAGGATTTCAAGTTAATAATGGCTCAAAATGATGGTTGGGTACAAATGATAGACTCACCCATGATGACAATGGACAACAAAATTAAAATGATTGATGCACTGAACTACGATGCCTCATTTTTATCATTTGTAAAAATGCTTGCAAGTAAAAGATTAGTTCATCTTTATTTGGAAATCTTTGATGAATGGATTCATATGTCGGATATTTATCAAAAGATTGCCCATATTCACATTTATACAGCAAAACCGATTACTGAGGCTCAGCTAGAATCACTTAAAAAAGTAATTCAACCGAGGTTTCCTAATCAAAAACTTGATTTATATATTACAATTGATGAGCATTTGCTTGGTGGAATTAAAATTGTTCACCAGGGACAGTCACTGGATCGCTCCATTGCCCGTGAACTCAAAGAATTATATACTAGGATTTAAGGTGGTGTAGAAATTGTCAAAATTAAAAGTCCAAGAAATGACTGAAATCATAAAAAAACAGATTCTATCATTTGAACAGGACGTTAAATTAGAAAATATAGGAAAGGTCTTAAGCGTAGGTGATGGTATTGCAATCGTCTACGGTCTTCAACAGGCAATGATGGGCGAACTATTAGAGTTTCCTCATGATGTTAAGGGCCTCGTTTTTAATCTTGAAGAATCAAGCGTAGGTGTTATTCTCTTAGGAGAAAGCGACAAGATTAAAGAAGGCGACTTAGTCAAAACGACTAAGCGCATTTTCGAAGTACCTGTTGGTGAAGAACTACTTGGTAGGGTTGTTAATCCATTGGGAGAACCACTCGATGCAGGTGGAACCATAAATGCTAAGCATTTCCTACCTGTGGAAAGAAGAGCTCAAGGTGTTATGGCCAGAGGGTCTATTAATGCTTCAATGGAAACAGGAATTAAAGTAATTGATGCACTTGTTCCAATCGGTCGTGGTCAAAGAGAATTAATCATTGGCGATAGACAAACAGGGAAAACAACACTTGCTGTTGATACAATCCTTAATCAAAAAGGTAAGAATGTTATTTGTATCTATGTTGCGATTGGTCAAAAAGAATCAAGTGTTTCAACGCTTGTTCAACTCTTAAGCCAACATCAAGCAATGGAATATACCATTGTTGTAACTGCCGGAGCTTCTAGAGAAGGGACACTTCTATATCTTGCACCATTTGCTGGTGTAAGCATGGGTGAATATTTCATGGAACAAGGTAAAGATGTACTTATTGTTTATGATGATTTATCAAAACATGCTGTTGCTTATCGTGAGTTATCATTACTTTTGCGTCGTCCACCAGGACGTGAAGCATACCCAGGAGATGTTTTCTATCTTCACTCGAGACTACTTGAAAGATCGGCACGCCTTAATGACAAATTAGGTGGAGGATCGATTACTGCATTACCTATTATTGAAACAAAGGCAGGAGATATTTCGGCCTACATTCCAACCAATGTTATTTCAATCACAGATGGTCAAATTTTCTTAGAAGCAGAGTTATTCTATTCTGGTATTCGCCCAGCAATTAATGCAGGATTATCAGTATCACGTGTTGGTGGTGCTGCGCAATGGAAAGCCATGAAGAAGGTTTCTGGTACAGTACGTATCAATCTTGCTAACTATAGAGAATTGGAATCATTTGCACAATTTGGATCTGATTTAGATGCAAATGCGAAACGTAGACTTGAACGTGGTAGAAAAACTGTTGAAATCTTGATTCAAGACGTTCACGAACTTATTGAAATGCCAACTCAAATTGTAAGCATTTATGCACTTTCATCTGGTATGATGGATGATGTTAAATTGGAAAATGTTAAGAAATTAGAATCAGAAATTAACCAAGGACTTCATATGAATGAACTTGGACAAAAAATATATAAACATATCGTTGATACAAAAAATCTTCCAGACACGAAAGACCTTGACAAGTTTATTCAAAGTTTGAAAAGGATGATTTGATATGGGATTAAAGGATATTAAAATGAGAATGATAGCAATCGAGAAGACTGCCTCAATTACTCAAGCAATGCATAATATTGCCTTATCTAAAATCAAAAAGTCACAGGTGTTATTAAGCAACATGAGAGATTTTGTGATAAAACTTCATAGTATCCTCGAGTACGCAAACAGGAGCAATGAAGATGTTCACAGATTAACTTCGACCAACGAAGGAACGACAAAACTTTATGTTTTAGTGACAAGTGATCGCGGGTTAGCTGGAAGCTATCACAATCAATTATTCAAGGCTTTTCTTGATGAAGTTAAAGATATACCCAAAAAGGATTACAGGGTCTTTGTTCTAGGCAAGAAAGGGTATTATTTTGCTTTAAAAAGAAAATTACCCATGGTTAATGATCGTATCATTTATAACCGCGATGATATCACAACGATGTATTTCAGAGGTTATGCAGATTTGATTAAGGACGTTTTTATGGAAGGGCATATTGATGAAGTAATCCTATTTCATAACCACTATATTAATACAGCGAATCAAGAAGTTAGAAATCGCGTTATTCTTCCAGTGATTTTTGAAGATAAAGAAAAAGCCAATGAAGAATTTATTTATGATACAACACCAGAAATAGTTTTGGATCATACAGTAAACATTTATATTGAAAGTAGTATCTTTACAGCTTTAGCAGATGCGAAATTAAGCGAACATGCTTCACGGATGATTGCTATGAAGAACGCAACAGATAATGCAAATGAAATTGTTGAAAAACTCCATACGGTTTATCACAGAGCAAGACAACAAGAAATTACAAGTGAGATCATTGATGTTATCAATGGCTCAAACGTGTAGGAAAGGAGAAACAAGATGAAAGGTAAAATTACACAAATCATCGGACCAGTTGTTGATGTTTATTTTGAAAATGAACTTCCAGCCATTTATGATGCACTTATCGTAGAACTTGAAAATAAAAAAACAATAACACTTGAAGTTGCATTGCATATGGGTGATTCTGTTGTCCGTACGATCGCGCTCGAACCTACAGAGGGACTTAAGCGTGATTTACCCGTTAGAGCAACCAATAGTTCTATTAAAGTTCCTGTTGGAAAAAAGGTTCTAGGACGTATGTTTAATGTTTTAGGTGAACCTATAGACGGACTTGAATCTTTAGATGATGAACCACATATGAGTATACATAGATCAGCTCCACCATTTCATGATTTATCAAGTGAAGTTGAAATATTGGAAACAGGAATTAAAGTTATTGATCTTTTAGCACCTTATATCAAAGGTGGGAAAATTGGATTATTCGGAGGAGCAGGTGTTGGAAAAACAGTACTCATCCAAGAATTAATTCATAACATCGCACAGGAAAGAGAAGGAATTTCTGTTTTTGCTGGTGTAGGTGAAAGAACAAGAGAAGGTTATGAACTATATACTGAAATGACAGAATCAGGTGTTATTAGTAAAACAGCACTCGTATTTGGTCAAATGAATGAGCCACCAGGAGCAAGAATGAGAGTTGGACTGACAGGGTTAACCATGGCTGAATATTTTAGAGATGAAGAAAAGCAAGATGTGCTTTTGTTCATCGATAATATTTTTAGATTTATTCAAGCAGGTTCCGAAGTATCGGCATTACTTGGCAGAATGCCATCAGCGGTAGGTTACCAACCTACTTTAGCGACTGAAATGGGTCGCTTGCAAGAACGTATTACATCGACTAAAGATGGCTCAATTACCTCCATTCAAGCTGTTTATGTTCCTGCGGATGATTATACTGATCCAGCACCAGCTACAGTCTTTTCTCACTTGGATGCCACAACAAATCTAAGTAGAAAATTAACTGAAATTGGGATTTATCCAGCTGTTGATCCACTGGCATCAACTTCTCGTGCACTTTCTCCACAAATCGTTGGTAAAGAACATTATGAAGTAGCAAGAAATGTCCAGAAAATGATCCAAAGATATCATGAACTTTTAGATATTATTGCGATTCTTGGTATGGATGAATTAACTGACGAAGATAAACTTTTAGTTCACAGAGCAAGAAGATTACAAATATTCTTATCACAAAATACACATGTAGCTGAACAGTTTACAGGTGTTCCAGGATCATTTGTTCCTTTGAAGGAAACAGTTCGTGGTTTCAAAGAAATCATTGAAGGTAAACATGACGATCTTCCTGAAGATGCATTCATGATGGTTGGAACAATTGATGATGCTATTAAGAAGGCGAAGAATTATGATTTATAAAGTTCTCACTCAGCAAGGTAAATCCCTAACGGATGAAGTTGAATATGTTGTCATTCGAAATGAAGATGGGGAATTAGCAATCTTAAAAGATCATACACCAATCATTCTTCAAATTAGAGAAGGATTTGTTAAATTTGTTACTGATAAAAGTGAAAAATATTTAATTGTAGAACAAGGTGTCATTGAATTTAAAAATAACGAATTAAGTATTTTAGCACTCGAAGCGCAAATGGGAGATACTTATAAAGAAGCAAAAAAGACTTTTGATCATGTAAAAAAGGAAAAATTAGATTTAACTAAAAAAGAAAATGTTGATTTTTCTAAATTAGAACGTGAATTAAAGGAAAATATTGCTAAGGGAAAAGCAGGCCAAGTGTAGGAGGTTACTAAATGGATCTACTCGTTTATTTTGTTTCCTTAATGATATTCTTTGCACTATGTCTAAGAATATTAAGAGCTGTTCATATTGAAAGTAAATTTGAAAAGATGAAAATTTGGGAAATTAAAACAGCTTATTTTTTGCTGTCCTTAATTTTTGCGCACATACTTGCAGAAATTATGGTTAAATTGTCTCAATTACTCACAATTAATTTATAATAAGAGTATAGGACAATTATCCTATGTTTTTTTTGTAGGAGAAAAATGAGAAAAATTATTGTATCAATTATCCTTTTGGGAATTATATTTTTTATATCAGGGTGCGAGTCAATTGACTACGAGACTCTTTTTTCCTTTACTTCTAGTCAGATAGAAGCGGAAATACCTGAAGTAATTAACGCAGATTTTGAGTTGCCAGTATTTGAAAATATTGGCGTAAGTTATGAACTAAATGGAAAGGTATTTACTGGAGAATATATTTATGAATCTCCATTTTATGATCAAGATGTGACTTTGAATTATACACTGGTTAAAAATAATCAAACTAGAGATTATTCAGTTGATGTAAGGTTACTTTCTGATGATTCTGGATATAACGAATATCGAATTTACATTACTTTGCCACAACCTATTGATGCTATAATAAAAGAAACTTATATGCAAGCATCAGTTATTGCGGTCATGAATAAAAATGGTGTTGATGTTATTGATACAAATACTGACGCTGCACAAATTAGAGGACGTGGGAATTCTACATGGATTGTCTATCCAAAAAAACCGTACAGGTTAAGATTTGATGAGAACACTTCAATTTTTGGGATGCCAAAGGCAAATAACTACGTACTTCTAGCTGAATATGCTGATAGATCACTTATGAGAAACACGATAACTCAAAAAATGGGAAGCTTATCTGATGTACTTCCTTACGCTTTAGAAACAAGATATGTAGAACTATTTATCAATAACGTTTATAACGGATTGTATGTTTTAACAGAACAGGTTGAATTTCAAAAAAATAAACTCGATATTGAATCAATCGCGGGTACTGCAAATACAGGATATCTATTAGAACTTGATATGAGGTTCTTCGATCAAATGATTGTTCCTGGATTCGACTGGATAATAGTTTCAAATTATCCATATGAAATAAAGGAACCCAAAAGTGATTATCCGCTATATTCCAATATTCATGCACAATATATGTTTGACTATATGACATCGGTAGAAGAAGCTTTAATCAATGATATAGGTTATGAGTCGCTCATTGATGTTGATGCATGGATTGATTTTTTCATCATTCACGAATTAACAAAAAATGTTGATGTAGGATTTAGTAGTGTTTATATGATTAAAGAAAAGGATGGATTATTAAAACCGGGACCTTTATGGGATTTTGATTTTGCAATGGGTAATGCCGATTATATTGATTATGGACCTGAAAACTTTTACGGAATGATGGACTATAAAAATCGTCTATTCCAATTGATGATGAATCTTCCTGAAATTCGAACCGAATTTAGAGAAAGATTCAATGACATGTTCTTTGATGACTTACAACAAGTCTATAGTATGATTGAAGTTTTATCGGAATCAATATCTGATAAAGCAGATCGTAATTTTGAGAAGTGGGATGTTATGGGAACCTATATATGGCCAAGTCCAGATGAAGTAGTTAATGAATTAACATTTTTAGGTCAGGTTTCTTATGTTGAAGATTATTTGCATTTAAGATCAGATTGGATGTATGAGACAATGCTTGAATATAATTATGAACATGGTATTTTTAATTAGTAGAATAAATATACTATGTTAAACTCTTGGAGGTAAATATGGAAAAACAAAACAATGTTTTAATTGAAAAGAACAATGGTTTAGGCATAATCACCCTAAATCGCATCAAAGCATTGAATGCTTTATCACTAAACATGGTAAATACCATACAAAAGCAGTTAGATGAATGGAAAACTGATCCAACTGTTTTTCTAATCTATATTCGATCAGCGAGTGAAAAAGCCTTTTGTTCTGGTGGGGATATTAAAGCGGTATATGAACACACTATAAAAAAAGATTATGAATATATTGCACAATATTTATCTAAACAATATTTGATGGATTACACAATTCATACCTATGAAAAACCAATTTTAGTCTATATCAATGGATACATCATGGGTGGAGGGGTTGGTTTAGCCATCGGAGGATTGCACAGGATTGTTACTGAACAAACAAAACTTGCTATGCCAGAAATCCAAATCGGTTTTATACCTGATGTGGGAGCGAGTTATTTTCTCAATCAACTTCCTGGTTCTGTTGGAACATACTTAGGTTTAACTGGAAGAACAATTGATGGTAATGATTTACTTTTTCTAGGTATTGCAGATTATTATATTCATAGTGAAAAATGGATTAAATTAGAAGAAGTCATTAAAAATAAAAAATGGAATAGTGAAACTTGTAAAGACGAATTAACTCAGTTGTTAGAACAGTATGAAACAGTAGACTTACCTGAATCAACTATGGAAGAAAAAATTGATATTATTGAAACAAATTTCTCTTTTGATGAAATAGAAGATATCATTGAAGCATTAAGTTATAAAGATCCTTGGGCAGAAAAAGTGTTAAAAGAAATTAAGAGTTCTTCACCGACATTTCTTAAGATCATTTTAGAGCTTTTAAATAGAGGAAAAGACAAGACACTTATTGAATGTTTTAAGATGGAATTAGATGTAAGCATGAATATCATAAGAACGCATGATTTTGAAGAAGGAATTCGCGAGACTTTTATAAATAAAAATAAAAAATACCAGTGGGCTCCTAAACATTTAGATCAAGTATCAAAAGAGGATATCAATTTATTTTTCCAGTATCAATGGAAAAATGATAAGCATCCAATGGATAAATAAAAAAGCCCGAGTGTCAGGCTTCAATCCAAAGGGTTTCTTTACCAAGGCTTTGATGACGAATCAAAAGATGGGTAATATCATGTAGAATCGATTCATCATCTTCTAATAAAATTAACTTATAAGTAACTGTTGTCAGAAAAGATTTTTCTGTAATCGTTGCTTTTTTTTCGAAATAATGATCCATTTGATTAATTAGGGTATATTCAAATTCAATTAAATAAGAAGGAACTATTTTTTTCGTATAGAACTTAGCTTCCTTAATTACATCAGCTGCAGCTTTTGTATAGGCTCTAATGAGTCCACCACCACCGAGCTTAATGCCCCCAAAATAGCGCACAACGACACAAAGGATGTTAGTCACATCATGATGCTTTAAAACCTCTAAGATGGGTATTCCAGCCGTTCTTGAGGGTTCTCCATCATCGCTTGCAGTCGCATGCTCCATTGTTTCTCCGAAAACTGACGCACTGCAATAGTGATTAGCCTTTGGATAGGCTTGTTTCGAAGCGTCAAGTAACATAGGTATATCATTTTGTGTTGTTAAAGGATATAGAATAGCAATAAAAATAGATTTATTGATTTCAATTTGATGGGTTATTTTTTCTTTTAAATATTTCATATCATCACCAAATTTAGTATAACACAAAGCTTATTGTTTTCGATTGTAGATTAGCATGACTAGATTATCATCAGTAATAACCTCTTCTAATTCTAAATCTAAGATATGGTTTAGAGGGCGGAACAAAGGTTTCCCTCCACCTAGAAGTTTGGGAATGATCGTGATATGAAATTCATCGATTAAATTCATATCTAATAGAGTCTGAACAACTTTTCCACCACCAACAATCCAGATATCTTTTCCGTCTGAAAGTATAAGATTCTTCATGAATTCTTCAATGTTGTAATTTACATAAGTAATTGAATCGACAGGTGATTTTGATAATGTTGATGTGAGTACATAAGTTTGTTGATCAGAATATGGCCATTTTTCAACAAGCGTTTGCAATATGTCGTATGTTTTTCTCCCCATGATGATGGTATCAATTCTTTTTAATAATTTAGCATAAGTTTGATTTGTAAATTTTATATGATGATATGCATCAAGAAAGGTTAATTGATCTTGTTCATCAGCAATATATCCGTCTAGAGTCATAGCGATATAAAGAATTGTTTTTCTTTTCATTGTTTTCCACCTCAATTTGATTGTATCATCTTTTTTCACATAGATATTTGTAGATACTTCAGACTACTAAAATATGTGAACTCTTGGTATAATAGAAACGGTGAATAAAATGAGTACAATTAGAACAGCAAAAAAAGTAATATACGAACTAAAAAGAGCAGGTTATGAAGCATATATTGTTGGTGGTGCCGTCAGGGATCATCTTTTAAAGCAGCCAACAACCGATGTCGATATTACAACAAATGCTAAACCGCACCAAGTTTCTAAAATATTTAAAACAAAACCTACGGGTTTAAAATATGGAACTGTTACTGCAATCTATGGTGATGAATCCTTTGAGATAACAACATATCGAATTGATGGAGAATATATTGATAATAGACATCCAGAAGAAGTAGTTTTTTGTGAAACAGTTGAAGAAGATGTCAAAAGAAGAGATTTTACCATCAATGGGATCTTGATGACCGAAAAAGAAGAGATTATTGATTATGTTAATGGTAGAGGTGATCTTCAACAGAAGATTATTAAAACGATTGGAAATCCAGTTGATCGTTTCAATGAAGATGCACTTCGTATGATGCGTGCATTTTATTTCCAAGCCAAATTAGGGTTTCAAATTGACCGTGAAACAAGAGACGCAATCACCGAAATGAAGGAAAACTTAAGAAGCGTTGCTATGGAACGTATCATGAATGAAATGATTAAAATGCTTCAAGGAAGCTATGTCAAAAAAGCATTGAAATCAATGATTACTACAGGCGTACATGAAGTATTACCCGGTTTAGAAAAAGGGATTCTTTATGCTGAACAAATGGATGAAATTCCTTTTGTTGACGCGTTTTTCACCCTTTGTTTCACCTTATACGGATCCGTACCAAATGAATGGCCATTTTCAAATAAGCACCGACACAGATATGAAACAGCAAAAATGTTGGCTGAAAAGAATCAAGAGTTTGATGCATATACACTTTATACATATGGAATTGATCTATGTTTACTTACCAACCGTATTAATTACATGCTTAAAAAAACTAAGAACTTAAAAACGAAAATTGAGTATGATTATAAAAATTTACCAGTACAAAGTGATTTGGATTTGAAACTTCGCGCAACTGAAATGATTAGTTTGGCGAATAAAAAAGCAGGAGCTTGGGTAAAAAATCTACAAACTGAGATGGTTATTGAAGTACTTAATAAAAGACTAAAAAATGAAAAAAGTGAACTTGAACGATATGTTCTTGAACACGTTAAAGAATAGGAGATTACTATGGAACTCAATCAAAATGAAACATATACGATGATTGCAAAGGTTGAAAATATCAATCAAGGAGTTCATTTTTGCAATACAACAGTCAAAACTGAAAAAGGTGAACACGTCAACCTCAAACTGGATTTTGATCAACTCCCATTAATTGGAATGGGAAAGGTTTACCAATTTGAAGCACAAGCAATTGTTAAATTAGAAGATGAATTAGTTTTAAAGTGCATTTCAATCACACCAGTTGAAAAAGTTTTATCTGATGATGATTTAGCAAGAGTATTAGAACACTTTTATGTTTATGCTCCAGTACCTATGCTAGAAATCAAAAAAGGCATTGAAGGATTTCTAAAGCAAATTGAAAATCCAGTTTTGCAGAAGATTACACAAACGCTTTATAAAGAAAATAAGAATGCATTTTATATGCATCCTGCAGCAACCAAATTTCATCATGCTTATGTAGGTGGATTAAGTCACCATACGTTAACAATGCTTAAGCTCATTGACCCATTTATAAAGATATATCCCTATTTGAACAAAGACTTATTATATTCAGCAGCCATCCTACATGACATGTCTAAGATTAATGAAATTAGTGGTGTTGATGGTGAATATACTAAAGAGGGACTCTTAATTGGCCATCTAGTTATGCAGACCGTTGAAGTTGATCGTGTTGCGAGATTATTTAATTACCAAGATTCAGAAGAAGTTCTTCTGCTTAAGCATATGATGATTTCACATCATGGCCAGTTTCACTTTGGATCACCCAAAAAACCTCAAACAGGTGAAGCTTTATTGTTATGGTTTATTGATACCATTGATTCTAAATTTACTGTTTTGGGTGAAACGCTTGAAGATACGGCTGATGGTTCGTTTACCAATATGGTTTCAGTCTTAGATAAGATGCGTTTTTATAAAACAACAATCAAAAAAGAAGAAAAATAATCCCTTTTAGGGATTTTTCTTTTGTGATATAATAACATTGAAAATGAGGTGATTCGGATGTGTGGAAGATTTACAATCACGGTAACGATGGATGAACTCAGAGATTACTTAAGCGAATATTATGATATCCAAGATGTTAAAAGTGATTTTGAAGTTCCAAGATATAATGTAGCACCTGGACAAGAAGTTATTTCGATTATTAATGATGGATCAAAAAATAGAGTAGGTCTTTTGAAATGGGGTTTTATTCCACCATTTACTAAAGATGAAAAAAATAGTTATTCGACAATTAACGCCAAAGCAGAAACACTTCATGAGAAACCATCATTTAAAGGTTCATTCGAACATAAAAGATGCATTATATTAGCAGATGGCTTCTACGAATGGAAAAGAGATAAAGATCAGAAACAGCCGCTACGGGTATTAATGAAGGATAAAAAAATATTTCCTATTGCAGGTTTATGGTCGACATATACAAAAAGTGATGGATCAAAACTATATACGACAACCATTATCACAACTCAAGCGAATGAACTGATGACTGATATTCACGATCGCATGCCTGTAATATTATCGGAGGATAATAAAAAGAAATGGCTTGATCCTCATGTTTCAGACTTAGATCAATTAAAATCAATGCTTAAACCATATGCGTCTTCATTCATGTATGCTTATCCTGTATCAAATATTGTGAATAATTCAAAAAACGATATGAAAGAATGTATTGATCAAGTGATATAAAAAAAGGACTAAATTGAGTCCTTTTTGTTAATATTATTTAACCTTCTAGAATATCAAACCATGAACCATATAGGTTATCATAATTTTGATCTAAGTAACCAGTTGGTGATAATGAATAGTCATTAAATTGACGTCTGTTAATTTCACGGATTGTATCAAATCTATCTTTATCAGCTGGATTTGTGAATGTACAGTCTTCTAATAATTTGAAGACAAGTTCACGTTGCATATATTGATTATTATAACGTGAGAGTACTGGTGTTAAATATGAAGCAATTGCTTTTTGAACAACTGGTGGAAGGACAACGCCTTCATCAGTTTTTTGTTCAGTGATATAATATTCAACTTGAGTTGCAGTTAACACATCAGATGTGCTATTATATGCATTTAATGTTTCATCAGCGTTGACATATTTGCCATCTTCGTCTTCTGAAGCATCATACATTGCAGAAGATTTTTCAGCGACTGAAGTAGCGAGAATTAAATGCCAACCAAATGCTGATTTAACTTGTTCTAAAGCTGCATCAGTAATAACACTATCGTATAAATCTAAATATGGGAACTTAGAATCATCTTCAATCATAGCATCAAGTTGATCATAAAGGGACATCGCACGGTTGTAGAAAACTTCATCTAATACACTTGAACCAGTAATAAAGTTTGATGTATTAGTGATTGCTGATGGAATACTTTCATATTTCAAATAGAAACCCAATTGACGATATTGTGCCCAAATTTGTTCAATTTGATAATCATATGGAGGTGTGACACTTCCACGGTCGATGCGTCCAGAATTGTTAAATTCAGTAGCAAGTGAAGATAAACCGTTTGCCATACCAGTATAATTTCCAAGTTTAGAATAAAGTAATTGGACAAGATCTGTTAACCCAGTTAATACTTGTGTAGCTCCAGCAGTACCTAATGCATCAAGATATTCTTGAGGATCATCTGGAGTTCCATCACCATTTTTATCTACATAAATGAGTAGATGACTTACGCTGATTGATTTGAAGTTATTATATTGTAATTCAGCAAGTTGAGATAACTTCGAATAGATATCGTCGTATTGTGTTTCACTGTCATCTAAATATTGTTGTCTAAGATTTGGATATATAAAGAGTTGGTTGATTGCTTCAGTATTAGAAGTTGAACCAAAAGCTAGAAGTAAGAAGTTTTGTCTACCCATGCTAGCTGGATAACCATTTGAAGAAAAATTATCTCCCGAAAATTGTGAAATGATATCTTCAAATTGTGTTTGGTAGCTAGTCATATCTTCATCACTAATTACATAATCTGGATTTTCATCTAAGAATTTGTTTGATGCAAGATCTAATGCAAGATTAATACCATATGTCTTTTCAAGTCTTGCAAAATAGTCATCAACAGTAATTTCGATATCACCAATTTTTGCGATAACATCACCAGATTTATCTTTAGTTGTACCAGCATACCCATAAGATTGTTCGTAGAATGTACGAACTACTGGATCATAAATGTCTAATGAACTTTCAGCATAGAAATCATTAACTTTACCTGATACATAAGTTGATGTCAATTTATTATCTGTTAATTCAGCAACAACATCAGCTTTAGCAGCAGTAGCTTCGGGTGAATCCATAAATGTTTCTGAATCAGCATTATAGATTAACTCTTGATTAACTTTATCATCACCAAGTTTGAAAACTAAGTAACGTGATGTGCCATAAGTTTGTACTCTTGAAGAATAAGGCTTACCATCAGTTGTATCATTAGGATCTGTCATTGATGCTTCAGAAATTAATGTTGTATAAATATGGCTTCTTAAGCTTGTGTTAATTTCAGTTAAGTCATCGTAAGTATACGTAGAAGTAAATTCACTACCGGCAATTGCTACGATTGAACCATCAACTGTAACTTCAACTTGTGAAGCTGGATTTAAAATATTATAAATTGCTACAAATTGATCTTTAACTTGTGCTGTAGTTAAAGCTTCATCACTTAAACCATCAGTTCTATTCGTACTAATGATATAAGCTTTGTAATAATTTTCGTAATCGGCAACTCCTATGAGTGCGCGATCTTCATAGTCTACGCCTAATTTATCTAGAATTCCGAGATCATCAAGAATATCTTTAACATGTTTATATCCTGATTGAGGTGTTTCATCGGTTAAATCAATATAACCTGGTTCACCTGAAAGAATTCTGATATCAGGAATCTTATACCATAAACCTCTTGAATCAGCTTTAATGCTTTCTTGATAAAGAGCAGCATTGGCTTCATTCAAATTAATAAATCTGACGACTAATGCTTGGACATCATATCTGTCAAGCATATTTGTTTGATAATAAGCAAGTACATCATCATCAGAGATATAAGAATCACTTTCTTCATCTAGGATTTCATCATTAAGAAGTTGTTGTGCATAATATCTTTGAGCAACTCTTAACCCGTATCTTTCCACCAATAGAGGAATACTTGAGTATCCACTATATGCGTTATCCTGTGTAGTAGCAAGATCTTCAAGACTTGCAACAGCTTGAGCTATATTAAGTGTATTATCTAGCAAGTACAGTGAGTCAGCATATTTTTCTAGATCTCTTACGAACTTATCTGGAGAATTGTCATATAAATCTTTTAGAGCGTCAGCATCTGATGTTCCATGGATTGCACTATTTACTGTTTCATCCATATAAACATTCAAATCCTCGTCTCCATTAGCGAGTAGTTGAGTAACTGTTGCTAATTGGTCTGAAAAGACTTGTTCATCAATCATAGTTGCTAAAATCGTAGCTCCTTGCAGACGTAATGTGTTATATAATTCTTTTTCTGTTACTGTGACTCCGCTTACTGTCATGTAAACATCATCGGTGAGACTACCATAAGGTATTGATTCACTGCTGTCACATGCAGCTAATGTAAGCAAACTAGCAGATATTAGCACAAATATAGCAAGTTTCCTTAAATTTTTCATTTGATTCATTGTGTTCACTCCTTCAGTGTATTTCATACAAGCAAATATAATATAGCATTTTTCGGGGGGTATTGCAACCACTTTCATTTTATTTGATAATATCACATATTTATATGTTATCATGAAAGAAGGTGATACTGTGGAAGTTTTTATTTTGGCCAGTGGATCAAAAGGAAATATGGCCTACTTAAAAGTAGGCGATATTAGGATCTTCATTGATGCCGGTATTAGTTATCAAAAAATGAAAAATAAAATGCAAGCATACGATGAAAATCTTTATGATGTAAGAACCTTATTGATTACACATGAACATCACGATCATGTGATGGGACTTAAGATGTTGTTAAAGCATGGAACAATTGAAGATATTTATCTTACAAAAGGAACCTATGATGCGCTACCAGTTGACGTGGTTGCGCTTTTTGAACGAACCCACTTTGTCAAAGCTGATGAACCTTTTTCAATTGGAGATCTTAATGTTTCACCATTCATGCTATCTCATGATGCAGCAGAACCTGTAGGCTATGTGCTTGATAATCAATTGAAAAAGATAGTTATCTTAACGGACTCTGGATATGTCGATCAAAGTTATCACGAGCTATTAAGCGATGCGGATTTATATCTATTAGAAGCCAATCATCATCCAACAAAATTGATGCAATCTCCACGCCCCTTTTTACTTAAAAAAAGAATTATGAGCGAAAGAGGTCACTTATCAAATGATGATGCTGCATGGTTAATGAATTTATTTGTTAGAAATAAAACAAGTAAATGGATAGTTGCTCATATCTCTGAGGATTGCAACACTGTGCTTGACATTGAAGAATCAATCGTTAAATATTTTGATGATCCTACAAAGATTGAGATTTTTTATGCAAGTCAAGAGGGACTTCCAGGTATAAAATTATGATTAAAATTATTGTTGTTGGAAAAATGAATCAAAAATATCTTAATCAAGGGATTGCTTTTTATCAGAAGCAAATTCCAGTCAAGCTTGAATGGATAGAGGTTTCAGATGAAGCTTCCAAACAAGGCATTAATATTGAGGGCGAAAGAATTTTAGGTAAAATAAAAGATTCTGATATTGTAATTGCTTTGGCTATTAAAGGAAAGATGTTTGATAGTGAAGGATTTGCACAATTAATTGATGAAAAAACTACATATTATCAAGGTGATTTAGTATTTGTTATCGGTGGATCTTATGGATTAAGCGAGCAAGTTATCCAAAGATCAAATGACCAAATATCTTTTTCAAAAATGACTTTTCCACATCAGATGATGAGACTCATCTTAATGGAACAAATTTACCGTGGGTATATGATATTAAAAAATCATCCCTATCACAAGTGAGGTTTCTATGAAATATATTTTTTGGGATTTTAATGGAACAGTTTTAGATGATGCATACCTTTGTTATGAAATCTTAAATGAGATGCTAATTGAAGAAGAAAGACCAACAGTTACTTTTGAGGAATACTTAATGATTTTTGATTTTCCAGTAGAAACTTATTATGCTAAGGTCTATGACCTTAAAAAGACTAGTTTTACAGTTTTAGCTCATAGATTTATTGAAAGATATCAGCCTAGAAGCTTGAATTTAGGTTTACATGAAGGAGTTATTGAAGCGATTAAGCATTATAAAAATAAAGGATATATCAACATCATGTTATCAGCTTCTGAAATTAATAATTTACATCGCCAACTGAAGCACTTTAAGATTGAACACCTGTTTAAAGGCATTTTGGGAACTTCAGATGTTTATGCGAAAAGTAAAGTTGATGTAGCAAAAGATTTTATTAATGAAAATGGGATAAATCCTAAAGAAGTGACGATGATTGGTGATACACTTCACGATGTTGAAGTGGCCAATGAACTTGGATGCAATATTATTCTTTATACAAAAGGTCATCAACACCCAGATAGACTAAAAGCTTTTCAAACGATAAATGACATAAAAGAACTTTACCAAATTTTATAAAAAAAGGGTATCATATACCCTTTGTATAGCACTCCGATTGGAGTGCTTTTTATTAAATGATGTTTCATTTAATAGTTTAATCGCCTTTATAAAGACGGATGAGATAACGTCTAAAAGGTTTTAAAAAATTCCAAAAACGGACTTGTTTTAGATATCTTTTATTGTTTGCAGATGTCTTGTATCTCCCTTTTTGATGGTAAACAACGATTCCAAATACCGAAATTACATTGATATATTCTAAAGTGACTGATGCATCACCACAAATAACGAGTTGATCTCCGTGGACTTTGAGAATTCGGTGCAATTTATAGTCACCATTGTGACAATACAATACGACATCAAAACGTTTGAATGGTTCTATCGGATTAGCCAAAGTTACTATTGTTTTTTGATGATAGAAAAAGGGTCTCATGCTCGTACCAGAAACCACGAGTTTTACTTCTCGATTTAATTCTAAAAGCTCTTTTATAAGAAGTATGTCTTCGTAGGTATATATTTTTTGTTGATCCATAGAATCACACTTTTTCTATAAGAATATGTAGGCGAGATTTTACTTTGTATTTGTGAAATCACCTATATTATTATGAATTTATTATATCATGCAATAGATTAAGGTTAAAAGAATATATTAAATTAATTGTTTCACACAAAAGGATTCAAAGTGATTTAATTTCAAAAACTGTCATCATATGATAGTCAAAAAACTTAAAACATGATAAGATACAGTTAGATTGTGAGAACGTTTATAACTCACTTTAAAATATACAATTAAGGGAGAAAAAAATGAGTAAAATAGCTATTTTAACATGTAGCAATTCCGGTTTAGATTATTTAGATTATCCAAAAGACATTATCATTTTAAGATCTGCTATCCATTTCGGAACCGATGAAACCTATGACGATTTTGTAGATATGGATGCAAAAACATTTTATGAGAGAATTGCAAAAGATCCCAATGATATACCAAAGACTTCTTATGTTTCCATAGGAAAAATGATGGAATATTTTGAACAACTTTACAACGACGGGTATGAAGAAGCATTGGTTATTACCATTTCTTCACAGCTGAGCGGATTATTTGAGTCAGTAAAAAGAATTGCTTCTGAAGTCAAAATAAAAGTTACAGCATTCGATTCATTAACGCTTGCATATGGTGAGGCGTATATGGTTTTAGAAGCCCACCGATTAGTTGAAGAAGGTAAAACAGTTAAACAAATTATCAAATACTTGGAAAAGATTAGAGATAACGATCGAATCTATTTTGCCGTTGATACACTTTTATATCTAGTGAAAAATGGAAGATTATCAAAGCTTCAAGGAACTCTTGGTACAATGTTACAACTTAAACCATTATTAGTTTTAGGTGATGATGGTAAAGTAACATCTTTAGAGAAAATTAGAACAACTCATAAAGCTCAACAACGTGTTTTAGAGAAATACATTGAGGATACGAAAGATCTAAATGTTTTAACTTATATTGCTCACGCTCATAATAATGAAGCAGCAAAATGGTTTAAAGATGAAATTCAAAAAGTATTCCCAAAAAGAGAAGTTGTTGTTGCCTATTTAACTCCAGTTGTAGGTGCTCATACCGGACCTAAAGGTATCGGTGTTGGATATATCAAATTAGATTAAATAATAATACCAGTCATGGCACCATGACTGGTTTTTATTTTAATGATATAATAAAAAAAAGGAGATGAAAAAATGAAAAAATTTCTTAATGAATTCAAATCATTTATTATGAAGGGAAGTGTATTGAATTTAGCTATTGCAGTAATTATTGGTGGTGCATTTGGGAAAATAATTGCTAGTCTTGTTAAAGATGTACTCATGCCTGTAATCAGTCTCGCACTAGGTGGTGGGGGATTTGAAAACTATAAATATGTTATTACAGCTGCAGATGAGGTGAATGGTACCACTGAAAATGCTATTTATTATGGTATATTTATTCAAAACATTATAGATTTCACTATTATTGCACTTATTGTATTCTTAATTATTAAATTATTTAATAAAGCGAATGAACTTGCTAATGCGAAACAATTAGAAGAAGCGGCTGAAGTAAAATTAATTGAAGAAGAAAAGAAAAAAGAACAAGAATTATTAGATGCTAAAAAACCAAAAGTTGAAGATTTATTAAAGGATATCAAGGTTTTACTTGAAAAAAATCTTAAAAAAGCATAATTATTTAACTAATACAAGGTTGAAGTTGCTATATTGTGTTTACAGCCTTACAAAGATATTATATAATAATAGTAGTGATTCCATAGGATTCATAAATACTTATAGAAATGGGGAATGTGTGATGAAAAGAATTGTTAGAGAAATTTCATTCAAACAAATGACGGAGGGCATTCTCGGCTTTTAACCCTCCAAATTTAAAATTGGAGGATTTATGAATCAAATAAATGAATATCGGGTTTTTATTGACCCAAAAAGATTAAACGAAGCGAATATGTTTCGTGATTTTGAACTGGCTTTAGTGATTGAACAACAAAGAGATTTATATAAAATTGTTGTGGGTAATCAAGAAAGATTGGCTAAGGTGTCAGGAAAAATGATGTATCATATTTCGACACCTCAAGGATTTCCATCAGTTGGAGATTGGGTGATGGTAGAAGATGCGGATGATTTTTCGATCATTCATCAGATTTTAAATCGTAAAAGTGTTATTGAAAGAAAAACTGCAGGCTTGACATCAGATGCACAAATCATAGCGGTTAATGTTGATGTCATATTTATTTGTATGTCCTTAAATGAGAACTTTAATTTGAGAAGGCTTGAACGTTATTTAGCAGTATGTTGGGATAGCGGAGCAATTCCATCAATTATTTTAACTAAAGCAGATTTAGCCTTGAATATAGATAAATTAGTGAAGTTAGTATATTCCGTATCAATTGGTGTAGATGTTTTGATAACTTCGGAATACATTGAACCATATTTTAAACAGGTTGATTCTTATCTCAAACCAAGTTTAATGTATGCATTTATTGGCTCATCAGGTGTTGGGAAATCAACGATTGTCAATCACTTGTTGAATGATAAAGTTCAAAAAACAGAAATCATTGGCGATCACGATAGGGGAAAACATACGACAACAACTAGAGGATTATATATTACCGAAAGCGGATCGATGATTATAGATACACCTGGAATGAGAGAATTACAACTTGATGATGTTGATTTGGATTCAACATTTTCGGATATTGAGGAATTGAGCAAACAGTGTAAATTTAATGATTGTACACATACCTGCGAACCGGGGTGTGCAGTTAAAAAAGCAATTGAAAATGGAGAGTTATCATTTGATAGACTTCATAGTTACCGACGCTTGCTTAAAGAATGTAAGTATCAAAAGTCAAGAGCTTTAAAAAAAGAACGAAAAATGAATAAGAAATAAGAAAAAACTCAGTTTCCGTTGAAACTGAGTTTTGTTAATTATTTGTTTGAAGATTTAATTAAATCTATAAAATATTCATGGATATATGTACTTGTTGTTAGCTCTGGATGGAACGCTGTTACTAATTGATTATTTTGTCTTGTTGCTACTATTTTTCCATCAACTGTTGCAAGTATTTGAACGTTAGGTCCAACTGAATCGACATATGGGGCCCTGATGAATGTCATTGGGATTAAAACACCATTGAATTTTTCTTCTGTCACAAAACTGCCTAACTGTCTACCATATGCATTTCTAATTACATTGATATCCATTGTTTCGAAATAGGTTTTGTGTGAATTAGTTAATGATTTTGCTAATAAAATCATACCGGCACACGTACCTAAAACGGGAAAACCTGCTTCAATCATCTTTTTAATAGGTGTAAACAGATCTAGATCATCTAATAATCTACCCATGGTTGTACTCTCTCCTCCTGGGAGTATCAAACCATCCATGGGAATCAATAAATCCTTTTTTTGTCTAATTTCAAAAGTCTTTACACCGAGCTTTGCTAGTTTGTGAGCATGTTCAATGAAAGCGCCTTGAATCGCAAGGATGCCAATAGTAATCATTATTTACCTCGTTCAGCCATCAATAGTTCAATTTCTTGTTCATTGATACCAACCATTGCTTCTCCTAAATCTTCTGAAATAGCAGCAAGGATTTTAGGGTCATTGAAATTTGTCACAGCTTTAACGATTGCTTCAGCTCTTTTTTGTGGGTTGCCAGATTTAAAAATACCAGAACCAACAAAAACACCTTCGGCACCTAACTGCATCATTAGTGCTGCATCAGCAGGAGTAGCAATTCCACCAGCTGCAAAATTTACAACAGGTAATTTACCATTTGCATGTACAAATTGAATGAGATCTAGAGAAACACCAAATTGTTTTTGAAGGATGAAAAGTTCATCTTCCTGCATCGCTCGAATAGTACGCATATCTTTTTGAATTGAACGCATGTGTCTAACAGCTTGAATAATATCACCTGTGCCAGGCTCACCTTTTGTTCTAATCATTGCAGCACCTTCACTGATACGTCTTAATGCTTCACCTAAATCTTTTGCTCCACAAACAAACGGAACATTGAATTTCGTCTTATCAATGTGATAGACATCATCTGCAGGAGATAACACTTCACTTTCATCAATATAATCGATTTCTATTGCTTCTAAGATTTGCGCTTCCACAAAATGACCAATTCTTACTTTAGCCATCACTGGAATAGAAACAGCTTCTTGAATTGCTTTAATCATTTTGGGATCACTCATTCTTGAGACACCACCAGAAGCTCTAATATCAGCTGGAATTCTTTCTAGTGCCATAACCGCAACTGCACCAGCTTTTTCTGCAATTTTTGCTTGTTCGGGATTTGATACATCCATGATGACTCCACCTTTAAGCATTTGTGCTAATTCTTTGTTTAATTGATAACGTTTATTTTGCATCACATAATACCTCCACTTGTTAATTTTCCATATCTATTATATAATAATAACTGGCATGCTGAAATATTCAGTTTGAATAAATATAAGCATACCAGATGAGGTATATGATGTTTAATTATTTTTCAAGCAAAAAAAAGAAAGAACCACTTTATGTTTCTTTATATAAGCATGTCAAAACAATGATTGTCGAAGATAAATATATTGAGGGCCAAAAATTGCCTTCAAAAAGAAAATTAGCACAAGATCTTAAATTAAGTCCTTTGACAGTTGAAGCAGCATATCAACAATTAATTGCTGAAGGGTATGTTTACTCAATTGAAAAAAAAGGATATTTCGTTGATAAGAAAGTAGAACTTATCGAAACTAATCAAAGAAAAATACACCATGAGCAAAGAAGGATTTCTCCAGAAGAACCAGTATATCAATATGCATTTAAAACAAATGTAGTTGACACATCATTATTTCCAAATACAACTTGGGCAAAACTTTCGCGCACGGTGCTTTCGGAAAATCATCACGAAATGTTAAATAAGATTCATCCTCAGGGATTAGATTTACTCAGAAGAGAAATTTCAAGATATCTCGAATTGTACCGAGGGATTAAAGCAGATGAAGATCAAATCGTTATTGGCTCAGGGAGTTCCTCATTAATAAATATCCTTATTGAGTTATTAAGTAGAGATAAACACTATGCAATTGAAAATCCTGGATACAAAAAAAATTATCAAATCTATAATGGAAACAATGTTAAGCTATCCCTGGTTTCTCTTGATGATTCGGGACTCGCTATTGATGAACTAAGGCATACAAATGCACAAGTTGTACATATCACACCCTCTCATCAATTTCCAATGGGAATCGTCATGCCCATACAAAGACGTTATGAATTACTTAATTGGGCAAATCGCTCAGTTGGGCGATATATCATTGAAGACGATTATGACAGTGAATTTAGATTCCAAGGAAAACCTATCCCCGCACTTCAGGGATTTGACCATAGCGATAAAGTCATTTATATGAATACATTTACAAAAACTTTGGCTCCATCATTTAGAATGAATTACATGGTGCTACCCAAAAGATTACTTTCTCAATACCAGAAAATGATGACATATCATGGGTGTACAGTTCCTAATTTCGAACAGTTTGTTATGTATAAATTTATGCACGAAGGTTTCTTTGAAAGACATATAAATCGCATGCAAAAAGCCTATAGAGAAAAGATTGAAATCATAACAAAAACAATTGAGTTGTATCCTAATGTTAAGATTAAAGGATATGATACAGGTCTACATTTTTTACTGGAAATTGATTCGGATATACCTGAAGAAACGATTGTTACTCATGTTATAAAAAACCATATATATGTCACTGGTTTAAAATCTTATGACCTTAAAAAAATGGAAAATACAAATAAACCAACACTTGTATTAGGATATTCAGGAATAGAAATTAGTGAAATTAAACAAGCAATTGAATCGCTTATGAATATATTAAAGTCATGTAAGAAATAAAAAAACTTCTCTTAGCATCCAAGAAAGAATGCTAAGAGAAGTTTTATATTAATTTATCAATAAATCTAAGCGTTCTCTAGAATTCCTGCCATAGGAATAATTAAGAAAGCTAACCATGATATATAAAATGAATCAAAGAAATAACCAATTGAAAAGAATAGAATAATAGCGACAAACGGAGAAATCGATGTAAATCTAAACTTATCAAAAGCAATAATTGAAACGACAGGAATAAGTAAGAAAATCTGCCATGCATATACCCAACCATTAAGTACTATTCCTAGAACTAAGAACACTATAATAGATAACAGAATTGTTAGTAGTAAGATAATAACTTTTTTACGCTCTGCACCCTTTGGCATATTCCAAGTAAAAGTGACATCTCCAAATAGAATAGCAGTTGCTACTGGAAGGATAAATCCTAAACCACCAATTGCCCAATTATTCTGTACATATCCCATATAGAGATAAAATGCAATAGCGATAATAAATGTTAATTCTAAAATAAGCATTTGAATTTTGTTTCTTTTTTGTAGAATACCTAACATTGGAATGATCAAGAAGACAAGCCAACCTGGATTCCACAAATCGAAATATGTACCTAAAATAATAAAGGTTATTAATGCAACAAATGGAGATAAGGAAACAAACATATCTTTAAAGCTTGTATTTAATATAATTGCCGTTATAGGAATTAATAAGAAAATTAACCATGTGGGATTCCATAGATTATATTGAAATCCAAGAAAAAGAAATACCAAGACACTAATAAACGGTGTTAAACCAATAATTCCACTTTTTCGATCTGTACTCATGATGATTGCTGAAACTGGTATTAGTAGGAATACTAACCAACCTGGATGCCACAAATCATAAGCGAACCCTAAAATCATAAATATAATTAAAGAAATAAATGGCGTTAATGCAATGACCTTATTTCTTATATCTTTATGATGCTTAATTTTGAGTGTATCAATTAAATCGTAGGCAACCCCGTTTGGATCACCCAAAAAAGTATAAACTTCATCATCTGTTTTACCAGTTGAAAGCGCATCATCATAGAGTTGTTCATAATCATTGATAATGTCATCTATATCTGCACGACTTGCTTCAAATTCTTCTAATTGATCCTTTAATTTTCTAATATAATCAGCTTTCATTGTTATTCCCTCCTAATAATCTAAATACTCCGGTTAAAAATGTTTTCCATTCAGATTCATACTCCTCGAGTTTCTCTTTTCCAAATTTGGTAATTTGATAGTATTTTCGTGGAGCTCCAATATTGGTTTGCTCAATGTAGGTCTCAAATAATCCTTGACCAGTAAGTCTTCTTAAAATGGGATAAACTGTGTTTTCATTTACATCAATATCACTTGCAAGTTTTTCTATAACTTCAAATCCATACATATCTCGTTTATCAATGAGGGATAAAATGCACATTTCCAGAATCCCTTTTTTAAATTGAGTGTTCACGATATACCTCCTTACTGTGTTTTGCACACTACCATTATATAACGTTACTGTGTAAAACACAATACCTAAAATGAAAAAAAAGTAAAAGTCTTTATTTTATACTCAAATATTGTCTTTTGACAATGAATGTGATACGATAAAACAAACAAAGAAAGGTGATTTCTATGTTAAAACTAATGAAAGCTGTCTATTATTACGCATATCATTAGAAAAAAGGATTGCAAGGCATTCCTTTTTATGCGAATAAAGGAACAGCCAAAAAATGATTAATCATCATCCTTGGGGTTCCTCTCAGGGATTTTTTTATTAAAACATAGGAGATATAAAATATGATAATACAAATGAAAAAGAACTCCACTAAAAAGGAGTACGAAAAGATTGTCGAGTATTTAAAAGCAAAAAATTTAGAAATTAAGGATGCATCAACCGATAATGTCCGTGTTTTTGGTATCATCGGTGATACATTATCACTGGATCCAAGTGACTTATATGCATTTGATGGTGTTAAAGAAGTAACAAGGGTTACCACACCATTTAAAAAGGCAAGTCGAAGTTTTAAAAGAAGAGACACGATTATAAAAATAAAGAACGGTATTGAAATTGGGGGAGATCAGTTTATTATTATGGCTGGTCCTTGTTCGGTTGAATCCGAAGAACAATTAAGAGTAATAGCTAAAAGTGTCAAAAAATCTGGTGCTCATCTTTTAAGAGGGGGAGCATATAAACCAAGAACTTCACCGTATGCTTTTCAAGGACTTGAAGTTGAAGGGTTAAAGTTGTTAAAGAAAATTGGCGATGAAACAGGATTAGCAATTGTTACTGAAATACCTAGTGCTGATTTAATCCCATTATTTGAAGAATATGTCGATATCATTCAAGTCGGCGCTAGAAATATGCAAAACTTTCATTTACTGAAAGCACTTGGCAAATGTAATAAACCTATTTTACTTAAAAGAGGTTTATCAGCAACTATAGAAGAATGGTTAATGTCGGCTGAATATATTATGGCAGGTGGTAATGATAATGTTATTTTATGCGAACGCGGCATTCGTACTTATGAAAAATATACTAGAAATACACTTGATATTAGTGCAGTTCTTGCTGTTCAGGAATTATCGCACTTACCTGTAATCATTGATCCTTCACATGCTGCAGGAAGATGGAATATGATTGAAAAACTATCACTTGCAAGTCTTGCAGTTGGTGCTCATGGTTTAATTGTTGAGGTTCACCATGATCCAGAGCATGCACTAAGTGATGGCGCACAATCGCTTAAATTAAATAAGTTTAGTCAAATGATGGATGAGTTAAATAAAGTCTCTGATGTTTTAGGGAAAAAAATGAAATGAAAATCTTCATTGTAGGTTTAGGGATTATTGGAGCATCATATGCCGAAGGTCTCCATAAAAACGGACATAAAATATATGCATTTAATAGAAGCAACAGACCCATTAATGACGGGGTTAGACTTGGATTTATTGAATCAGATAACGCCATTGAACAATTATCAAAGGCTGATCTTGTGATTTTAGCTTTATACCCTAAAAATAATATTGAATTTGTAAAAAGCCATTTGAAGTTATTTAAAGCTGGGCAAATTGTTACAGATGTTAGTGGAACTAAAGTGTGGATGATGGAACAAATTGAAAATATATTGCCTGAAGGTGTTTCATATACTTCACATCATCCAATGGCAGGAAAAGAAACAAGTGGTTTTGATTCCAGAGATGAAAAAATGTTTAGAAATGCTAATTTCATTATTGTACCAGGGAAAAGAAGTCATAAAAAGGATCAAGAATTATTGAGACTTATCGCAAATAACCTTAAATTTGGTAAAATAACAATAGTAAGTGCTCAAACACATGATGAACTCATTGCCTTTACAAGTCAACTAACGCACGTGATAGCCGTTGCTTTAATGCAAAGTGATCAATACAAAGAAACGAACGAAGCTACTGGAGATTCATTTAGAGAGTTAACAAGAATTGCTAAAATCAATGAGATAATGTGGAGCGAACTATTTTTAGAAAATAAAGAAGCTCTAGTGAGAAAAATAAATGATTTCACTAAGGAAATTCAATATGTGAAAGAACTTATCTTACTTGATGATAAGGAAACATTAATGAAATACCTCAAAGAAGCAAAAGAAAAGAGGATGGATTTTGATGTTCATTAAAATGCCTGAATACGACATTTTTATCGAGAACAATCAATTATTGAATTTAAACAAGTATGTTCATTCAATTTATCATGGACGTGATGTTTTTGTCATCACTGATCAAAATGTGAACGAATTATATGCTCAAAAATTGAAAGACTCTCTTATTGATTTCAATACACTTTTTGTCGTTGTTGAACCAGGCGAAAAGTCTAAATCTTTTATGACCTATCAGAAAGTCATTCGAGAATTGGTTCAAAAGCAAATAAAAAGACATCACATAATAATCGCTTTAGGCGGAGGTGTTGTTGGAGATCTTGCTGGATTTGTTGCATCAACCCTTTTCAGAGGAATTCCATTTATTCAAATACCAACAACTTTATTATCTATGGTTGATAGCAGTATTGGTGGTAAAGTAGGAATTGATCTAATTGAAGGTAAAAATCTGGTTGGAGTTTTTTATAATCCTCAATTTGTTTATATAGATATGAACTTTCTTAACACCTTATCAAAAAGAGAATATGCAAATGGTTTAGCTGAAATGATTAAAGCTGGTTTAATCGGCGATAAGAAATTATATCACCATCTATTATTACATGAACGCGTTACTGAAGCTGAAATCATCATGTCAATTCAAGTTAAGCGCGAGTTAGTTATATTAGATCCATATGATCAAAAAGAACGTATGGTTTTAAATTTTGGACATACTTTTGGACATGCGATTGAAAAAAGACACCAATATGAAACATATAAGCATGGTGAAGCAATCAGTTACGGTATGCTCATGGCATTAGAATTAGGAATCAAACTTCATGAAACACAACAACAATTATATGATGAAGTTAAATCATTACTTCTTGAAAGAGGTTTAGTTAAAGAACCTTTATTAGTGATGGAAGATTATAAGAAGGATATTATTCATGATAAAAAATTTTTAGCCGAAGGATTACATTTTATTGTTGTTCCTAAAGCTGGAGAATCAGATATTATTGTGTTGAAGGAAGGGGATATTTAGTGAATATCACCATCAACCCCAAACCACTCACTGGTGTAGTTCCTGTTGTCTCTTCAAAATCTTTATCACATCGATATATTATTGCTTCAGGTCTTGCTCAAGGGACTTCTACAATTAAAAATGTTTTGGAATCTGATGACATAGAAGCTACGAAAAAAGCACTAGGTGCTTTTGGTGTTACATTTTTTGAAGAGCAGGTTACAGGACATGATTGGATTTTAAATTATCCGACAATTGATTGTAATGAATCAGGCTCTACCTTAAGATTTATGATTCCCTTGGCACTTTTGCAAAATGAAAAAGTGATTTTTACAGGGAAAGCTAGATTACCCAAAAGAACACTTGATGTATATTTTGATTTATTTGATCACAAACACATTTATTATAAAAAATTAGAAGAAGATAATCTTCCTTTAGAACTTCATGGCCCACTTAAAGCTGGATATTATTTCATGAGAGGAGACGTGAGTTCACAATTCATTACAGGATTGCTTTTTGCACTACCAAAGCTTAAAAAGGATTCAGTGATTGAATTACTAACCCCGCTTGAATCAAAAGGGTATGTAGATCTCACATTAGAAGTTTTAAAGATATTTGGTATTCACATCTTGCAAGTTGATCAATATTTTTATATTAAAGGTGGACAAAGATATACACCTCAAACAGCAACAGTTGAAGCAGATTATTCACAGGCTGCATTTTGGATGGTTGCTGGATTAATTGGTGGACCCATTGAGCTAATGCATTTAAATCCGATTAGTAAACAAGGGGATTCCAAGATTATTGATATTCTTAAAGAGATGGAGGGCAAAATTGAATATAAAAATTTAGACCGAAGATATAAGATAAAATCAAGTGAAACTTATGGAATTCCAATTGATTTAAGTCAAATTCCAGATCTTGGACCGATATTAATGGTTTTGGCAGCCCTTAGCTCTCGTACAACGACGTTTTCAAATGCTTCGCGACTTAGAATAAAAGAATCTGACAGACTTGATGCGATGTATCAGACACTCATTAAGTTTGGTGTGGATATTAAGATAATAGATGATACAGTAATAATTGTAGGGAAAAAGAAATTAAAGGGTAATCAGACATTTGATTCATTCGGAGATCATCGGATTGCTATGGCAATAGCAATTGCTGCGATTCGTGCAGATGGACCCGTGACGATCTCAAATGCTGATGTTGTTAGAAAATCCTATCCTAATTTTTTCAAAGTATATCAATCCTTAGGAGGTGACATTCATGAAACTTGAATCCTTAAGAAGTGAAATCGATAAAATCGATAGCGAAATGATGGAACTATTTAAAAAAAGAATGAGTGTTTCGCAAAAAATAGGGCAATATAAAAAAATGAATAAATTACCTATATTAGACGAAAACAGAGAAAAAGAATTGTTAGAAAAAAGAAAAAATGAATTTAATGACGACAAACAATGGCCGCTTTATGAATCATTTATTAAAGAAATGATGCGTCTTTCTAAGGCGAATCAAAAATGAGCTTAAGATTTGGACTAATTGGTAATCAAATCAACTATAGTAAATCACACTTAATTCATCAGACAATAAGTAAAAAATTCCATTATGAAATTTCATATGAACTATTAAACGTTGATTCTGATGAAATTCCAGAACTCATTGATTTGCTCAAGGAAGGTTATTATCAGGGATTTAATGTAACCACACCTTATAAAGAAAGAGTTATTCCTTTTATGGATAGATTAACGCACAAAGCAAACAAGATTGGCGCTGTGAACACAATTTATTACAAAAATGGAGAAGTTATTGGCGACAATACAGACTATGATGGTTTTATTGGGTTATTAGAAACAAACCATATTTCAGTAGAATCCAAAAATGTTTATGTTTTAGGCACAGGCGGAGGTGCGAAAGCAGCTTATCATGCACTACGCGATTTAAACGCTAATGTTACAGTTGTTACAAGAAATTTAGCTAGCAACAAACATAAATTTGAACACATCATCGAATATAAGGATATTGATACCAAGCACGTTGATATTTTTGTACAAGCAACACCTATAGGAACTTTTCCGAATACGAATGTTTCTATTCTAACAAAAGAAGAGGTTGCTGGAAAAATAGTGATTGACCTTGTATATAATCCTAAAATAACACAAATTATGAGAGATAGTAAAAAAGGTTATAATGGGCTTCATATGCTTATTATTCAAGCAATAAAGAGCGAAGAAATTTGGTTTGATCAAACAATAGAATTAACTAAGCAACTCATGAAGACATTGAAGGAAGTGATTTATGATGAATAGTTACGGTAATCTATTTAAAGTAACGCTATATGGAGAATCTCATCAAAAAGCGATAGGCATCGTCATTGATGGTATGCCTCCAGGTATCAAAATTGATGAAACTAAAATTAAGAATGACCTATTAAAAAGACAATCTGGCGCTATTGGAACAACCGCAAGAAAAGAAATGGACCAATTTGAAATTACATCGGGTGTCTTTAATGGATATTCAACTGGATCTCCTATTCATCTAATGATTGAAAACAAAGATGTTCAATCTAAAGACTATGAACATCTAAAAAAACAACCAAGACCGGGACATGCTGATTTTGTTGCACAAAAGAAATACAATGGTTTTCAAGATTTCAGAGGTGGAGGTAGATTTTCAGGAAGACTTACTGCACCTTTAGTTGCTGCTGGAGCTATTGCTAAAATGATTTTACCTTTTGAGTTTCAGCATGAACTAATAAAAGTTGGATCATTAACTGATATGTCTAAACTTGACCATTACTTAGAAGAAATCATTAAAAAAGGTGATTCTGTTGGAGGAGTAATTGAATTAACAGTTAAGAACCTGAATATTGGTTTAGGAGAACCCTTCTTCAATAAATTGGATTCAGAAATAGGAAAAATGATGTTTTCTATACCGGCAGTTAAAGGTGTTGAAATTGGAACTGGATTTTCGGGATTATCAATGTTAGGTAGTGAGTTCAATGATGAAATCATCGATGAAAATGGATATACCAAAACAAATCATAGTGGAGGAATCTCAGGTGGTTTGTCTAATGGGAATGATTTAATAATCAAAGTATTTATTAAACCAACATCAAGCATCCAACAGAAACAACAAACCTATAATTTTGAATCTAAACAAGTTGCAGATTTAGAAATAGGTGGAAGACACGATGTTTGTATCGCAAGAAGAGTTGGTATTGTTTTAGAAAATTCACTAGCAATAGTTTTAGCTGACCTATATCTACTAAATAAAGTTTATCAATAAAAAGGCATATCTTGCCTTTTTTTATATACTCGTCCTAAAGTCATCGTATGTTTTGATATTTCTAGTATAATAATGATAGGTGATTGTTTTGGATATAAAACTAGATCAGATTAAAGGTGTAGGACCCAACACATTAAGAATATTAAGAAATCATCATATATGGTCAACTTATGACCTTATTTTAAATTATCCAAGATCATATGAAGATTTTAGTATCACATCTTTAGAAAGAGCAAATGATAAAGATACATTAACTGTCCAAGCAAAAATTATTACTGAACCTCAAATGTTTCGTTTTTCAAAGGGAGAACGGATCACATTTAAAGCAAAAGTTTTTGAACAAACAATTGAAATAATTGTTTTTGGAAGAGGGTATCTTTTAAAACAATTAAAAGTTAAAGATGATATTGTCATCAAAGGTGTCTATCATTTATATAGAAAACAGATTGTAGCAGCTTCAATAACAAATTTAGATAGAACTGTTCCTATTAAACCTACATATAATATTGAAGGTATTCATGATAGAAATTTATCAACAATCATAAAAAGCATTTTTAATCAACACCAAGTATTGATATTTGAAACCATACCTCAAGAATTTTTAACCAAATATCATCTGTTAGGTAGACAAGAAGCTTACTACAAATTACATTTCCCAAAAAACTTAGATGATATCCATCAAGCGGAAAGAAGATTTAAGTATGAAGAAGCTTTTTATCTTCATTTAAAACTCATTGCTCAACAATTATCCAATCATTTAAGACAACCAAAGGCATATGATTTAAATAAGGTAAAAGCACTAATTGAAGAACTTCCTTATGAATTAACTAAAGATCAAAAAGAGGCAGTAAATGATATTTTTAGAGATTTTAAAAAGCCCTATTCTAGCTATAGATTGATCCAAGGAGATGTAGGCTCTGGTAAAACAGTTGTTGTGTTACTCGCTATTTACGCTGCGATAACCGCAGGTGAGCAAGTTTCATTCATGGCACCAACAGAATTATTAGCAAATCAACACTATCAATATTTTTCATCAATGTTTAAGTCGTGTAATATCGCCTTATTAAGCGGAAAAACAAAAGCTAAAGATCATATGAAAGAATCCATAAAAAATCATGATTATGATCTTGTCATTGGCACTCACGCCTTAATTGAAGATGATGTTATCTTTAAAAATTTAGGGTTGATCATTATTGATGAGCAACATAAATTTGGGGTGAACACTAGAGAAGAACTTATCCAGAAGGCACGCTCAAAAGATGTAATTTATTTAACAGCAACACCCATACCAAGGACACTCGCGATGATTGCTTTTGGTGACTCACATCTGAGCCTCATTAAAGAAAAGCCTCAACATAGAATTCCGATTGAAACGAAGTATATACAAAAAGAGCAGATTACTGAATTATACCAATCAATTGAAACAGCTATTTTGAGAAACGAACACGTTTTTTTAGTTGTTCCAGCAATAGATTCAGATAAGGTATCAGATAATATAGACACTGTCTATGAAGAAATTAGTTCTAGATTCATTTGTCCTATTTATTTGTTACATGGAAGATTACCAAGTGAAGAAAAAGAACGAATGATGGAAAATTTCATCTACACTCCAGGCAGTATTCTAATAGCAACTACAATGATTGAGGTAGGCATTGACATTCCAACTGCAACCTTGATTGGTATATATGCCGCAGAACATTTTGGACTCAGCCAACTCCATCAGTTAAGAGGTCGTGTGGGTAGAGGAAATCTTAGAAGTGCATGTTATTTAATTTCTGAAAAAAATGATGTAGAAAGATTGGAAATGCTATCTAAGATTGATGATGGATTTATCTTAAGTGAATATGATCTTAAAGTTCGTGGACCTGGAGATTTTCTTGGAGTTGAGCAAAGTGGATATTTCAAGTTTAAATTTTTGGATCTCAATAATGACTATTCTATTTTGTATGAAGCACAAAAAAATGTTTTAGAACTTCTTGATAGACCAGACTTTAAAACCAATCACATCTACAAATATTTAAACAAGACCATTACAGACTCATATAAGATATGATATAATGTTTTATAACGAAAGAAGGGATATTATGATACGTTTAGCAGTTGACGGTATGGGTGGAGATTACGCACCAGAGCCAATCGTCAAAGGAACAATGATGGCACTTGAAAAATTTGACAATATCGAAATTACCTTATTTGGTGATGAAGTCAAAATGGCTCCCTTTTTGAAACAGCATCCCAGACTTCATGTAGTACACACACCACATTATTTATCAATGGGTGAAAAGGATCCGATTAAACAATATCGTACAAATAAAGAACTTTCCATGTTTATGGCAATGCAATTTGTTAAAGATGGCAATGCAGATGCAGTGATAAGCGCTGGACCAACTCAAGCTTTAGTCGTAGGTGGACATTTTATTATCAGAAGAATGCCAAGCATGCATAGAGTTGCGATTGCTCCAATCGTTCCATCATACGATGGTAGAGGAAGAATTCTTTTAGATTCAGGAGCTAACGTTGATTTCAAACCTGAGCACCTTCATGAATTTGCTGTTTACGCATCAATCGTGGCTGAAAAAGTACTAAAAAGAACTAATCCACAGGTGGCATTAATTAATATTGGAACAGAAGATGGAAAAGGTAGAGAATTTGATAAGGAAACATTTGCTTTACTAAAAGCTAGTAAGGATATTAATTTTTATGGAAATCTTGAACCTAAAGAAATATTTTTAACTGAAGCAGATATTTTTTTATCTGATGGATTCACAGCAAATATTGTTATGAAAACCATGGAGGGTACTGCTAAAGGATTAGGACAAGTTTTAAAACGCGAAATTAAATCTTCAATATTTGCAACTATTGGCGCTATATTCATGAGAAAGGCTTTAAAACGCTTCAAGATGTCCTTGGATGCATCCGAAATTGGTGGAGCATTGTTAATGGGATTCAACTCTGTTGTTATTAAAGCTCAAGGAGCGTCAAAAGAAAAAGGATTTTTTAATGGCATTCGCCAAGCAAAAGAAATGGTTGAAGCCAATGTCATAGAGATAGTTTCAGGTGTTCTGACAAAGAAAGAAGCGGTAGGAGAATGAAAGCTTTACTAAAAAAGCTAAATCTCCCTTATAAAGATGAATCACTTTATGTGATGGCAATGACTCACTCATCGTATGCATATGAAAATCAAACTGAAAAAAATGAAAAACTCGAATTTTTAGGTGATGCAGTTATTGAATTATTAATGAGCGATTATCTTTATAATGAAGATTTAGATAACGAAGGTACAATGACAAAGAAAAGAGCTCAAGCAGTTTGTGAGGAAGCTCTAGTTAAATATGCAACAAAGATTAAACTCGCAGATTATATTAAATTAGGTCGAGGTGAGAAAGTTAAGGGAGCAAACAATTCAATGATTGCGGATGCCTTTGAAGCCTTATTTGGAGCGATTTATTTAGATTTAGGCTTTAAAGAAGTATCTCGAGTATTCAATAAAATTGTTGTTCCGCATTTCAATCTTGTCTGGGAGATAAAAGATTATAAATCATCACTTCAGGAATATATTCAAAGTGGAGATAAAAGAAATATAAGTTATACTATTATTAGAGAAAAAGGACCTTCACACGACCGAGAATTTGAAGCAGCTGTTAAATTGGATAATCATATCATTCTCGGAGTAGGTAGAGGTAGAACAAAAAAAGAAGCTGAGCAAAGTGCTGCACATGATGCACTGAAGAAGGGTAATTATGATTCTAAAGAAAATGTATGAAGATTATGATTTAGCAATCGAACGGATACTGATCAAGGAATATAAACGTCTTAAGCTTTCAATGCAGGAGATGTCAGTTTTGCTTGCCTTATTTTCAATTTACAAGAGAAGAAAAACTTTTTCAATTGCTTCTATCTCAAGAAGAGTAGAATTTAATCAAAATGAGATAGGTTCATGTGTTGAATCTTTAATGAATAAAGGATTTATGAGTATTACATTGGAAAAAAAAGATGAAAGAGAAAGAGAAATCTTTGATTTGGATTCCACATTCAAAAAAATTGAAGACTTATACAAGAATGATGAGGCTGAAAAGCTCAAACAACTTCATGAAAATGAAATTAGTGGATCTATTAAACTTATTGAACAAGGACTAGGAAGATCTTTAATGTCTCATGAGCTTGAAAATATTAGAAGATGGTATGATGAAAAAGATTATACGCATGACCAAATTGGTCAAGCAATTTCAGCAGCGAAAGATAGAGTTAGTATCAAACGTATTGAAAGGTTATTAAGTCAGGTTATTCCTGAAACGATTGAAATTGATTCGGATACTGAAAATGCTTTAGATGAAATATTCAAGAAGATTAAATGAGTAGAATCAATCAAGTCCTAGAAGCTTTAAACAATATGTTTCCAGATGCGAATGTTGAACTCATTCATCATAATAACTTTGAATTGCTTGTAGCTGTCGTTTTAAGCGCTCAAACTACAGATATTAGTGTAAATAAAATAACACCTAAACTATTTAATAAATATCCGACTCCTGAATTATTAGCAGAAGCTGAAATTCATGATGTTGAAACTTTAATTCGATCAATTGGATTATATAGAAATAAAGCAAAAAATATTAAAATGCTTGCTAGCGAAATAACTTCAAAGTTTAATGGCGAAGTACCAGGAAATAGATCGGATTTAGAATCTCTTCCGGGTGTCGGAAGAAAAACTGCGAATGTTGTTTTGAGTAATGCGTTTGGAATACCCGCACTAGCTGTTGATACACACGTAGCTAGAGTTTCAGTGAGATTGGGATTGGCAAAATCTGGTGATGGAGTTTTTGACATTGAAAAAAAATTAATGAAAAAAATTCCTAAAGAATTATGGCAAAAAGTACACCATCAATTTATTTTTTTTGGAAGGTACCATTGTTTAGCTAAAAAGCCTAAATGCTATGAATGCCCATTATTTGATTTATGTAAGTATCCAGATAAGAATTTAAATGATAATAAATAACAAAACACAAACTTTATAATTAAAGTCTGTGTTTTTTGTTTATAGCTGATGTATAGTTCTTTCTCAAATTATTTTTTGATTTTGATTTTTTACATATCTATAATAATCGAGAAGTATCCGGGAGGGAAACTATGAATATAAATACATTTCACATCAAGAAACAAGCAAGAGCTCGTAAATCTAAAAAAGAATATGAATCAAGACCGTTAGGATCAGCTATTAAATTCAAAAGAGTATCAATGAAAATGACATTAGAGGAAGGATCAGAAGGTATCTGCAGTGTCTCATATCTTTCAAAATTAGAAAATAATTTGATTGAACCTAGTAATCAGTTTATAGATTCATTACTGGAGCGGTTCGGTTTAGAAGATATGTATGAAGAATCAAATGAGAATTATGAAAAAGATCTTGGTACAATAAGTAATCACTTTATTACAGGTACAGTTCCTAATGAGGAATATATACATCCATATTTGATAAAAGGTGATTATCAGTCATTACTTATTCAAATGGGATATTATACACTCAAGAAAAATAGCGAAGAAGCAATGAAATCATTTTACGATTTAAAAATGTATATACCACATCTTAATGATGAAGAATTTGCATTATTCATGATACTCATCAATATTCAGCTTTTTCAAGAAAATCGGCACAGTGAAGCCTTTGATTTGTTATTGCTTGCTCCAAAATTTGATAAACTACAAGATCATACAGTTCTGATTTTGCTCAAATGGAGGTTGCTAAATGCTTTTAGAATGCACCGCATATCTGAAGTTCTTAATCATTACACACTTTATGTCAATAAAGTTGTGGATATAGAGCTTTATGAACTTCTTCAAGAGATTAGAAATGAATATGTTAAATTTGAAGCATATTTTAAACATCCGACAGATCTAGAAAAAACACTATCAAAAATGTATAGTTTAAGTCAAGAGGATTATGATTATGCTTTGGCAAAATCGATGTTTCATCATCAAAAATATAGTGAATCTATTATTTTAGGAAAAACATATTACAAAAAAAAGAGCCAATGGCTTATTCTTTACTTAATGGCACTTGATTATGAAAAAAGGCACGATGAAATTATTAAAGTCATTAATAACCAAGATGAATTGAAAGAGATATGTAATACATCTAAAATTCTTATCGCTCATTTAAAATATAAATATGGTAGTGATAAAGGTCAGTTACTAAACTATTTAAGAAGAGAAATATTAGGTATCAAACATTTAACCGATGAATATCATGTATTAGATTATTTAATGGTTGATGCACAAAGATTGTTCTCCAGCCACCAACACTATAAAGAAGCAGTTCAAGTAACTACTCATTACTTGCCAAAGTTGAAAACATTGAAGAGATCAGATTTATCTGATATTCAAAAAGATTAGGGATATTTTATCCCTTTTTTTATTATTAGTTAAAAAAATCGAATATTTTATTGAAAAATTGACTAAATTTAAAAAATCTTATATACTTATATAAGCTAAGGAGGGAACAAAATGAGAGTTATTAAACTATTCCGCTTAGCAAAGGGCTTCTTCGTGCTTTTTATGATTGGTGCATTTTTAACAGCCGTTCATCAATGGACTTATTCGAATGTTCCCTTGTTTACACAATTTTTAATCAAGACATTAATGGCACAACCAGGAATTGCGGTTGGTAATGTTAGTGTAGGTGAAGTCCATTTGCCTGCTTTTTTGCTTTCTTACTTTGTTAGAACGCAAGATGTTCTAGAAATAATCATGAGAATTGCCATTGCATTAATGGTTCTTCAAATTTTTAGATTCTCACTCAGATTTTTTGAAATGTGGTCTAAAGGGTATCTTCAAGAAAGAATGGCAGAAAAATTACGCATTCGTTTATATGGGCACATACAAGACTTGAATTACAAGTTTCACAATAATGCAGATACTGGTGATTTAATTCAACGAAGTACTACTGATGTCGAATCAACAACAGGATTTTTATCAGGAAGAATGCTTGATGTTGTTCATCTTTTAGCAACATTGTTTTTTGGCGCATATCAGATATTTTTGATTAATAAAACAATGGTTTGGGTATCGCTCGCAATTATTCCTTTCGTTGCAATTTCATCGATAATATATTTCTTCAAAATCGATAAAATATTTATGAATATCGAACTTACTGAATCAAAAATGATGACGGTGATTCAAGAAAATCTTTCTGGCTCTAGGGTTGTAAAAGCATTTGCAAATGAAATGTATGAAATTGAAAAAATGACAAATAAGAATACAGAATATGCAGAAGCTTTAATTAGAGCTAATAAGATTGTTGCTGTTTATTGGGGTGCTATGGATTTTATTGGTATTGCGCAATACCTTGTCATAACAGCAATTGGTGTTTATTATGTTCAAAGAGGATTGATGGATGCTGCTGGTGTTGTTGCTTCACTTGCTCTAGTGGGCATGTTAATTTGGCCAGTTCGTGGCTTAGGTAGAATGATTAATGATTTTGGAAAAGCACTCGTTTCATCCGATCGTATCAATGAAATATTAGATAAACCAAGTGAATATAATAATGATGGTACACAAACTCCAAAAATTGAAGGTAATATTGAATTTAAAGAAGTATCATTTAAATTTGATGATACAAACGAACACTTGTTAAAACAAGTTAATTTTAAAATAAAAGCAGGACAAACTGTAGCAATTATAGGTAGAACAGGTAGCGGTAAATCAACAATTATTAATTTATTACTTAGAATGTATGAGTATCAAAACGGTGATATTTTTGTTGATGGAATTTCACTTAAAGATATTAAGAAAAAACATATTAGAACTCAAATAGGTGTTGTTCTTCAAGATCCATTTCTTTATTCAAAAACAGTGTATGAAAATATTGCTATTGCACATAAAAATGCTGCGAAAGATCGTGTTTATATGGCAGCAGAAGTTGCTGCTCTAGAAAAAGATATTAAAACTTTTAAACAAGGTTACGAAACAATTGTTGGTGAAAAAGGAACGACCCTTTCGGGTGGTCAAAAACAAAGAGTTGCAATCGCAAGAGTCTTGGTTTCAGATAAACCAATCTTGATTTTTGATGATGCACTTTCGGCTGTGGATACAAAAACTGACACAATGATTAGAGAAGCATTAAAATCTAAGAATTATGAACATACAACAATCATTATTACACATAGAATAACAACAGCTAAAGAAGCTGATTTAATTATTGTTTTAGAACAAGGTAAGATTGAAGCAATAGGAACTCATGAAACATTGAGCAAAATGCCTGGATTATATAAAAACCTATGGAGTATTCAGGGTAAACTTGAAAAAGAATTCCAGGATCTTGTGAAAAGAGGTGAGAGCCATGCATCATGAAGAAGATCAAGATATCTTATATAAAGTCCAATTAGGAACATGGAAAAAGATAATAACAATCGTATTTAAATCAAAAAAACGGATTATACTATTGATCCTCTTTTCTGTTTTCATCGCTTTTTTAGATAGTGCGTTTCCATTAATTAATCGATATGCAATTGATACATTTTTCATCGGTGGAGATTATTCTACTTGGCCATACTTTGTTGTTGTCAATATTCTAGTAGCTAGTGGTTTTGGTGTTGGTGTTTGGGGCTTTATTTACCAGGCAGGAATTATTGAAGCTGAAGTGAGTTATGAATTAAGAAGACAAGCATTTAAAAATCTACAAAAACTATCACATACTTATTTTGATAAAACTCCACAAGGTTGGATAATGGCAAGAATGACTTCTGACGCAAGAAGATTATCTTTGATTATATCTTGGGGAATTATTGATTTTGTGTGGGCTGCATTTTCGATGGTTATCATATTAGTTATTTTGTATCTTACATTTGTTAAACTAGCACTTATCATAACAATTGCTTTACCAATCATGCTTTTTGTTGCATTCGTTTTTAGAAAGCTAATTTTAAAACAACACAGAATTGCTAGAAGATATAATTCACAACTTACAGCACAATATAATGAAGGATTTTTGGGAGCAAAAACGACAAAGAGTTTGAGTATTGAAGATAGTAATTATTTTGAATTTTCTGAAACAGCACATCTATTGAAACGTTATAGTGTAAAGGCAGTTATTTCTTCAGCACTTTTCTCTTCAATCATCTTAGTTATTGCTTATTTTGCAGTTGCAACTACGATGGTTAGAGGTTCTGTATTTGTTCTTGAAACTGTGGTTACAATTGGTACTTTGCAGATGTTTATTGCATATACAATTAATTTCTTTGAACCTGTCATGGCCTTATCTAGAATCGTTTCAGATTTACAAAATGCTCAAGCTTCTGCAGAACGCATTGTTAGCCTAATAGAGACAAAATCTGATTTAGTAGATACTAAGGAAGTTGAAGAAGTATATGGCTCACTTTTTGATGATAAGAAAGAAAATTGGGAGCCTTTGGTTGGAGATATTGAATTTAAAGATGTTACATTTTATTATAAGGAAAACGAAAATATTTTGACTAATTTCAATTTAAAAGTGAAAGCTGGTCAAAGTGTAGCCTTGGTTGGACATACCGGTTCTGGAAAAACAACAATTGTTAACCTTTTATCACGTTTTTATGAACCTAAATCTGGAGCTATTTTAATTGATGGTAAGGAATATAGAGAAAGAAGTATTCATTGGCTTCATTCTAAATTAGGTTATGTACTCCAAAGCCCGCATCTATTTAGTACGACAGTAATGGAAAACATTAGATATGGTAGATTAAATGCAACCGATGAAGAAGTAATTTATGCAGCTAAGATGGTCGGTGTTGATGATTTTGTAAAAAATATGGATATAGGATATCAGACATTTGTTGGAGAAGGTGGGAATCTATTATCCGTCGGACAAAAGCAATTGATATCATTCGCTCGTGCAGTTTTAGCAAATCCAAGAATCTTGATTTTAGATGAAGCAACATCATCAATTGACTCTGAGTCTGAAGTTATTATACAGAAAGCTACAGATATGTTACTAAATGATCGAACAAGTTTTATTGTTGCTCATAGATTGTCTACGATTGTTAATTCTGATTTAATTGTCATGCTTGAGATGGGTGAAATAATTGAGATGGGTTCTCATGAAGAACTGCTTGCTAATAAAGGCCCATATTATGAACTATATCGAAATCAATTCATCAAAGAAAAAGGAAAAGAATACGAAGATAAACTATAATTTCAAGTAAAAGGGCATCAAACATACTATCATAAGATAGAGGTGATTAGATGTCCTTTTTGTTATCCTTTTTTAGTTTCTTTTCAATTTTATCAGTTCGGGTCGATTGGATTAATGATTATCTTGATATTCCTGTATTTTCACAGATAAATGAATATAAAGAAATTCCAGAAGCCCAATTATTCATAGGAAATGTATTAGTTGATGATCCATTGATGTACTATGAACGAGATGGTGTAGATCATACATTTTTTTCAGTAATCACAACAAACTATATCAGAACATATACAATCCGTTATCGTGTAACGTTTCCAACATATCAAATTGTTCAAACTCAGGATATTGTTTTTAATATTGTTGATTTCATTCCCCCTGAAATTATTAATTTACCCAGGTTTAGAATTCCTTTAGACGAACGGATACCAGATTTATTTGAGGGATTAATTATTTCTGATAATTATGACGGTTCAGAGTATCTTAACGTCAGCGTTAACAGCCTTGAAGTCATATTAAATCAAGTTGGAATCTATGATATATATTATCAAATTTCAGATTCATCAGGTAACATAACACAAGGTGTATCGTCACTTGAAATATATGATTATCTTGCACCCGTAATTGTTCAGAAGGAAGAATTAATTTTATCTTATGGAGAAACATTTAGATGGCAAGATTATTTTGACGTTTCTGATAATGATGATCCATTTCCTGATGTTGTTGTTGATATAACTCGGGTAGACTTTCAAAAATTGGGAACTTACATCGTTTTACTTTCTGCAATCGATAGGAATCTTTTATCAACAGATGGACTTTATAAGCTTGTTATTATCGATAATGAATCTCCCACGATAATAGTGAAAAGCAAACCGACACCAATTCCAGTTTTCACATCTCCAAGTGATATTGACTTTTACGAGTATATAGTAAGTGTGAATGATAATTATGATAAACTCAGTATTTTAGATGTTCAATATTGGTATGATATCGAGTTTGACGTATTAGGAGTCTATGATGTGTATTATCACATTGAAGACTTGTCAAGCAATTGTTTTGATATTATGATGAAAATTAGCGTGATTGATGATGAAAAACCATCAATTCATATTGTCTCTCTGCTGAAATTTGATGTTTTTGATGCAAAACCTTTCTTCATTGATTACGTCGAATATGAAGATAATTATGATAATTATAATGATTTAATTTTTAAAATGAATGAATCAGTAAAAATGGATAAAGTTGGGAAATATCCTATATCTTTTGAGGTTACAGATGAATCAGGAAATATAGCTTTCTTGGGAACATATGTTGAAATTGTTGATCGAATCCCACCCATAATTAATCAACTTAATGACATCATCATCACTGACTTTATTGAAAAAGATGTAACGTATTATTTTGATGCTGAAGATAATTATGATAGTACATCTCAAATTTTAATTAAAATTGATGATGCGTTAGTTGACTATGAAAACATTGGAATTTATACCCTTTGGGTATATGCTTATGATTTATCTGATAACATTGGTGTATTGGAGACAACAATCATAGTTATTGATATGATTGAACCTGAATTCACTCTAAAACAATCGTTAGTGACAATTGAAATCTTTTCACCGCCAATTAATCTAACATCTTATATCCTAGATATCTCTGATAATTATGATATGTTATCAATTAATGATTTAATAATAAATGGTGATATTGATTATAAATCATTAGGTGTTTATGTCATCACCTATGAACTACAAGATTATTCAATGAATAAAATAGAAAAAAAATTATATGTTACTGTTGATGACAGAACTCCTCCAACAGTTGAAATGACACAAATGACACTTTATACAGATGAATATTTTGATCCGCTGATGGGAATTACATTATTTGATAATCTTGATCAAATAGAAATTCTTGTCTTTCCTGAAATTTTAGATACAAGTCATCCGGGGAAAAAAGAAGTGACTTATGTTATAACTGATGGAAGAGGAAATTATACAACACAAATTAGGGAAGTGATTATTAAACCACAAGAAGTAACAAATGAGATGACGGACTACTTACCTGTATTAATGATTACATTAATAGGCATTGGAGCCATTTATTACATATATCGTAAAATGACATAGGCTCAAGTCTTTGACAAAATATTTCATTTACTCTATAATGGCAATTGACATGAAATGTTTTTATAAAAGGAGATTAATAATATGGCAGATGTATTACTAACTTTTTGGAGTGGAACCGGAAATACTGAAATTATGGCAAAAAAAATAAAAGAAGGAATAGAAAAAACTGGTGTTACAGTTGATTATAAACCGATAGATAAGGTTAATATTGATGATGTTTCTAATTACAATAAATTGATTTTTGGATGCCCAGCAATGGGTGTAGAAAATTTAGAAGAAGATGAATTCGAACCTTTCTTTAATGGAATTGAACAGATGCTTCAAGGTAAAAAAATTGCTCTATTTGGATCATATGGTTGGGGTGATGGAGAGTGGATGGATGTTTGGCAAGATCACGTCAAAGAAACCGGTGCAATTCTTTATGATGAAGGTTTCAAAATTAATTCAACACCAAGCAGTGAAGAAGAAGAAAGTTGTGTTTTTTTTGGCGAAGCATTTGCAAAATTCTAATCAATTTGAAAAAATGCTAAGCTAGCATTTTTTTTATATAAATCAATGTTAAATTGGTATAATAGAGTCAGGTGATTAATGTGTTTGGTGTTCTTTATCTTCAAAGTTCATATAGTATGCTGAAAAATACTATCCCCCTTTCTTCCTTGCTAAAGGAAGCGAAACAGGGGGAATATGATTTTATTGCGCTAAGTGATGAAAATCTTCATGGAATGCTATCACTCATGCGTGAAGCAAAAAAGAAAAAACTTAAACCTGTTTTAGGTCTCAAGATTAAAGTTCAAACAGATCTTGATGAAACAGGCTTTTTAGTTTATGTGAAAAATGAAGTTGGTTATCAAAATCTATTAAAAATCGCTTTAAATATGAACGAAAAGACATTTGATTTAGAGTCTTTAATTTCGATGCAAAAAGGTTTGATTTTTGTTAGCTCGGCTCACGACTCTAAAATAGATCAATCAATCCTTCAAGAAGATCTAAATACAGCAAAATATTGGACTTTAAAATTTAAAGAGTCATTTGATGATTTTTACTTGGGACTATCATTAGATACATTTGACCATGAAATGAAAGTTGCTCCAGTGATGTATCAATTATCAGAACAAGTAAATATCAAGATGGTTCCATTACATCAAACATCATATTTTAAAAAAGAAGATAGGGATGTTTATGAAGCATTAATCAAAATTGACGATGACAAAAACGAAATGCCAAAAGATGCTGATTATGCATTTATGTCAAAAGAAGAACTTATTCAAATGTTTTCTGATTACCCCTACGTATTTGACAGTTTAAAATTAATGATAGATTCTGTCGTTTATGAATGGGAGGAACCGCATTTTGAAATGCCAATCTATCAAGTTGAAGATGGAACACCGAGTCAGTTTCTAAGATCATTAGCAAAAATTGGATTAAAAAAGAGATTAACAAAAATTATAAATCCCAATATTAAGGTATATCAAGACAGATTACTCTATGAATTATCTGTTATTCATAAAATGGGTTTTGATAATTACTTCTTAATCGTATATGATTTTGTTAAATATGCAAAAACTCATGGAATTTTAGTAGGTCCAGGACGCGGATCATCGGCTGGATCGCTTGTAGCTTATTGTTTAGGCATCACGGATGTCGACCCAATCACATATGATTTATTGTTCGAAAGATTTCTAAATCCAGAAAGAATCAGTATGCCAGATATTGATATGGATTTTCCAGATAATAAAAGAGATGAAGTGCTCCAATATGTCAAACAAAAATATGGTGACCACCATATAGTTTCTATCGTCACCTTTGGAACATTTGCACTCAGATCATCTATTCGTGATATTGCTCGAGTTATGAAAATTGATCCATCAAGAGTAAAAGGTATTATTCAAAGAGTTATCAATGATGATGTTGATGAAACAGATTACGAAATGGTTAGATTGTTAAATGTTGCTAAAAAAATAGAGGGACTTCCAAGACATACTGGAACTCATGCTGCAGGCATGATTTTAGCTCAACAAGACTTAATGAATCATATTCCTTTGCAAAAAGGATTGTATGATTTTTATCAAAGTCAACTGGAAGCTAAAGATTTGGAGTCTTTAGGATTATTAAAAATTGATTTTCTGGGCATTAGAAATCTAGCAGTCATTGATGAAGTTATTACAATGATTAAACAAACAGGAGAATCATTCAATTTAGCTGAATTAACATTAAACGATAAGAAAACTTATGAACTTTTGGAAAGTTCAGAAACTAGCGGAATATTCCAATTAGAATCAATGGGAATGCGTGCGGTTCTTAGAAAGTTAAAACCAAATCAATTTGAGGATTTGGTGGCAATTTTGGCTTTATTTAGACCCGGTCCAATGGATAATATAGATGAATATATCGCAAGAAGAAATGGAAAATCATTTGATTATATTCATCCCAAATTAAAATCAATTTTAAAACCTACTTATGGAATAATTGTTTATCAAGAACAAATTATGAGAATTGCTAATGAATTTGCTGGTTATACTTTAGCCGAAGCTGATTTACTAAGAAGAGGTATATCAAAAAAAGATAAACATATTCTTGAAGAGGAAAGAAAGAGATTCATAAAGAAATGCCAAGAAAAATCATATGGTGCTGAAATTAGTGAAAAAATATATGATTATATTGTTAAGTTTGCTGATTACGGATTTAATAGAAGTCATAGTGTTGCTTATGCGCTTGTTGCCTATCAAATGGCTTATTTAAAAGCAAATTATTTTCCATTATTTATGACAATCCTGTTATCGAGTGTTACGGGAAACGAAGGTGTGACAATTGATTATATTAATGAAGTAAAAAGACATCAAATTAAGGTAGCGTCTCCATCAATCAATCATTCTACTGACCAGTATATCTATGAGAATCATGCCATATACTTACCTTTATTAGCGATAAAAAGCATTGGCAGATTAACAGTACAAAAAGTGATTGAAGAGCGTCATAATGGGAAATTCACAGATTATCAAAATTTTAAATTAAGAATGAAAAAAGATCTTAATGAAAAGAATGTTGAAATGTTAATCCATAGCGGAGCACTTGATGAATTTGAATTGAACCACAAAACTTTAATAGATCACAAACAAATTGATAATGCTGGATACGAACAATATGTCACTGATTATAAAATGATGATATCTACTGACTATTCATTTGCTGAAAAAGCAGAATTTGAAAAGGAAGCACTGGGGTTTAATATCATATATAATCCTATGATGGCATATCAAGACATTATCAAATCACAGCATTTAAAAACACTAAGTGCACTTAAAACACATAAAGAAATAGAAGTATTAGCCTACATAAAAAAAATAAAGACGATTAAAACCAAACAATCAAAAACAATGGCATTTGTTGAGTTAGATGATGGCATGATTCAAATAGAAGCAACCATTTTTAATGAGGTCTATACAAAATATATTGACCTTCTAACAAGTGACATTAGAATTTTCAGAATCAAAGAAAACGTATATAAAAATAAAAAATCATTTATCATTGAATCAGTTAGAATTGTTTAAAGGTGAAAAATGAATAAAGAAAACAGAAATCAAATACTGAAAGCCATTACGATTGGTTTGATTGTCAATATCATTTTGACAATATTAAAATTAACTACAGGAATCATAGGACACTCCGAAGCTTTAACAAGTGATGGATTGAACTCTTTTTCTGATGTTTTTATTAGTTTAATGTTACTCATAGTATTGAGAATAGCAACAAAGAAACCAGATCATGATCATCCTTATGGACATGAAAAATTTGAAGGTATTGGTTATTTTTTATTGGGTATAATTTTCTTTATTACAGCTATTTTTATCGGAAATAATTCTATTAGATCAATCATTGTATATGTTGGAAATCCTGGGAATGCAATTACGCCATCGATTTTAACACTCATCATTTCTATAGTTGCATTGATTGTTAAACTCTTTTTGTTTAGATACTATTTAATGGTGAGTAAAAAAACTGATAGTCCTACAATAAAAGCAGATTCAAGAAACCATTTAATTGATGCTTGGGCGACATTGTTTTCAGTCATTGGGATTACACTGTCTCAATTCAATTTAATTATATTTGACTACATTGCCTCTATTGCGATAGGATTATTTATTTTAAGACTAGCTGTTCAGATTCTTGGAGAATCAATTGCCTATCTTGTCGACCAAGCACCTAGTGATGAAGACGTTGAACGTATCAAAATTATCATCATGGATGTTAATGGTGTCATAAGTGTTGATGATTTAAAAGTTAGAAAGCATATGACTAGAGAATACGTTGATGTTGAAATCGGAGTTGATGCATCATTAACACTTGAAAAAGCACATAAAATAGCTGAAACCGTGCATCATCAGGTAGAAAAAAAGTTTCCAGAAGTAATCCATTGTATGGTACATGTCAACCCACATAGATATTAATTTGCTTTAGATATATTAAGAATTTATTAAATAAGAGCTTTTTAGGCCTATAAAATATATACGTAGTTATATTTGATTGTGTTTGAAAGGCTTTTTTGGTAAAATTGATACAAGAAACAGGTAGTTAGAAAGGCGGGAGCATATGCCATCATTCTTGATGATTCAATGGGGGGTTATCGGCTTTTTCGTGGGGATACACTTTTTGATAGGATTTTTACGAGGTTCTAGCAAATCCACCTACTTCACTATTGTCAGCATTATCTTGACGGTCATCACTTTGTGGATTGTTTCCATAATCTCATTTAGTTGGATTTTCGGATCCTCCTTTTCACTTACTTCGCTTTTACAACTAGTACAAAAATATACGGGTACATTAGTTCCCGCAGAATATATCACCTATTTAGAAGATCCTGCGTTATCGGGATTTATTATTGCTATCATGGACTTAGTTTTGAGAATTATTGCATTTGTTCTTTTATATCCACTTATTAAATTCTCACTTACACTAACGATTTTTAGACCTATTTGGAAACATGGCGTAAAAAAAGCGTTATTGAAAAAGCAAAATGAAAAACAAGAAGTTATATTTGAAGAAAAAGATACAGTTAACAAAAAATTTGTTCCAAGTAAGAAACTAAAGAAGAATGTTTTAGGAAGATTTTTTGGAGGAGCAATGGGTGCCGTTAGGGGATTCGTTGTTGCTTTTGTCTTCTTAATTCCGATTTTGGTTTTATCGGGTTATTTATCTGTCGTTTCGACAGATGTTGTTGTTACTGATTCGTCGAATCAAACTTTAAGTACAGGTAACCAGCAACTCATTGCAATTCCCTCTGAAATTCAAGATATTTTAGATAATATCAACGAAATGAATCAAGGTGGGTTATCCTCAATTACAAAAGACATTTTGATTGGTGGAAAACCAATTGAACAATATATATTTAACCGTGTATTTACTACACAAGTTAAACAAGCAGCAGATCAAGTAATTGAACTAAATTTTGGTGAGGAACTGGAAGGTATCTTTGGTATTGCTGGTATTTTGATTGATGGAGGCTATCTTGATGATAGTTTTGATTATCGTACAATTTCGAGTGATAATCTAGATGACATCGAACAAATATTTACTTATATTAGCAATTCGGATTTACTAAATTTCTTAATTCCTTTTGCTACTGAATATGGTTTGCAGGTTGGTCTAGAGGAATTTACAGATTATAGCAATCCTTATGACAATCCCGATGCAGCAGCAGCACTTGAATTATTTACTAGCATTGATTGGTCAGACGAATTCATGAATGTTTATGGCATTGTTGAAGCTGTGTTAACATTTGGATCAGTTGATGAGTTAATGAATTATGCTGACAATCCAGAATTATTATTAGAAATGACTCCAACAGAAGCTCAAGCATTTACTGATATTATTCGTGCGATGGGTGATATGCAAACGCTCGTTTTATTAAATGCAGGACTTGGTTATGCAGTTACTTTAGAGGAAGTTCAATCGCAAATTACGTGGGTTGATCCATTAGATGTTGAAGCATATATCCAAAATCGTTTAGGATTTATATTAGATGATCCAGATTTCTTTATTGGAGAAGATGGAGAAATTGATCGATTTGCTTCATTGATTGAAACAATATTTACAGATGAATATGGTGATGTTGATCTCGCTGAACTATTTGATAGTATCAGTGATCCTGCAGCATTTTTAGATGCTCAGAATCCAGATTGGATTGGAGCTATTATAGATAAAGTTGTTGATTTACAACTTATTGTCGAGGCAATTCCTATTGGTGTTGATTATGGTGTCAATACAGTTTTAGGTGATCAGATGATTGAAGAACAACTAGCTGAAGATATTACAACAGCACTAGATGAAATTGAATGGGATGCTGAAATTATAAATATCGGCGATATTTATACTGAAGCACTTCAATTAGGTTTATCAACTGCATTTGGTGAAAATGCTGATACATTCGGATTTATCGATGAAGTTGTTGCAAATCACATGACATCAATGAGAGCTATTGTTACACATATTTTTGATGATAGTCAAGTTGTAAATGTTGCTATTGAAATTGCTAGTCCCGCTTTAGTTGATAGATTTGTCACAGATGACATGTTAAAAGATTTGGTCAATGAAGCATTGATTAGCGATCCAGTTAGTGGTGTGGTTGATTTCAACTTTGGACAAGAAGTAAACGGATTATTAACAATACTTGAATCAGTGTATGAATTTACTACTGCCTCTGAACTAGGTGATTTTTCAACTATGGAATTAGACGAAAAAGTTGAATTGTTTTCTCAGTTCGGATCTTTAACTGATACCGAATTTACAGCATTTGAAGATGCTTTTAAGGATTTACAACTATTAGATCGCATGGGCATAAGCGCGTTAGACTATGCTAAAGATTCACTTGGTATTGAAGAACTATATGTTCCATCGGAAGTAAATTTAGGTGATGATGTTGCATCTGTTTTAGGTTTGGCATATTATGCTGCCAAATATACTTATGATAATCAAGGAGATTATCCGAGTTATGAAGACATTGATTTTGCACCATTATTAGCAGATGATACTTTCAGATCATATTTGATGGCAACACCTTTAGAAAATAATTCAAATTTACTATTCACTAATATTGCTTATAATATTCAAAGATTTAGCGAAGATGAATCGATGTCAGAATATATTGCTATTCCAACAACCCTTTCTTCGGAAGATCCAGAAGGTGTAGTATGGGAAACTGAAGTAAATGCTTTCTTAGGAGCCATACTTGATTTAGGAGCATCATTTGAAGATTCGACAGTAATGAACTTTTCTGTTCATGATGTTTTAGGATTAACAGAAGATACTTCAGCAGCTCCGATGGAATTATTTACTCAATTTGCTGACCCATTAAAAGCAGAAGATGCATTTGGTAGCCTAGATTCTTCACAAATTTTAAGAACTAGTCTAGTAAATATCATTGATACATTTGCTGGCTCAGCAACTGAATCACTTGGATTTTCAATGACAACACCAGAGATTGCTCTTGATGGCGAAATGCTTGCTCCTGGTATGATTGTTGAATTAATCAACGGCTTAGCTATTGTTGCAAGTGATGCATTCGAAACCATGGGTGTCACTACACTTGCTGATGTTCAATCTCAAGAAGGTACCGATGCTTACCTTAATGCATACAGTCAACTTGAGGATGAAAGCCTTGATGCTTTAGGTGATATTACTATCATCAGAGGTATGTTAAGTGATGTATTATTAAATCCAGATATGCAATCATATTTAGTTGATACAATGAACGATGCTCAAGATTTATTCGTTATTGAAGATGATTTCTTCGAAGTTGATCCGATTTTATTAGATACCGAAGGTGCCGTTAAAGCAGAAGAAGTCAGTAATTTATTAATTGCTGTACGCTCTTTAGGAATCACTGATTCAGAAGCTTTATCTGGTTTAGGTTTAGATACATTTACAGATTTAATTGATCGTAATGTCGATCTCGATACAGGTCAAGATGATTTTGACCGTGTTTTCGATTCGGGAATTTTATATATCACTTTAGATAAAGTATTCCAATTAGATGCTATAGGAACATTCGTCGCTGATACACTAAGTGAGTCACTAGGTACTGATATGACAACATTTGATATCACACCTCCGGATGCTATGCTTGGTAATGGTGTTGATGATGAGGAAATTGAAGTGAATAGAATTCCTAAAGATGAATTTAGAAGAATGATGAATTCAATTGGTGTTTTAGGAGATTTATCAACAATTGGTTTAGATACATTCTCAAATCTAGTAGATCCTACAGTACCTGAAGATGACTTTACAATATTTATTACTTCAGATTATATTTATGTCATCCTCGCGCGTTTATTTGAAGATCCAGCATTTGGAGATTATGTAGGCGAAATGCTTAATGATGCATTTGGAGATGATCCTATCACCTTGACAATGTCTGCTCCAGAAGATGCTAAAGGCACAACAGGTGTTGAAGAAGATTTAATGACAAGAGATGAATTACATAATTTAATGATTTCATTTGATATGCTTGGATTAAGTGATGGAACTGATATATCTATAGCAACCATCATGGATATGATTGGTGCGAATGAAGATTTAGCAGGAGAAGATGATTTTGATCGTTTCCTTGAATCTAAATATTTAGATGATAAAATTTCTCAACTGCTATTATCTGATCAAGTGATTGATCTTATTGGAGCGGGACAGTTTACAGCTGCTGATTTTGCGCTTCCTGATTCCGCAACTGAAGGCGTAGTTGGTGAAGAAAGATTAACAAACCAAGAAATATATGATTTATTTAATGGTTTGAATATTTTAGGATTATCAGATTTTGATAATGTTGATCTTGGAGTAGATACTTTAACAAGTTTATCAAGTACCCAAGTAGATCAATTATTGGCATCAACATACCTATATGTTGTTGTTGATCTTATGATTAAGAGTCAAGACACATTCACTTTACCGGATTCTGCATTTGAGACTACTGGTGATTATGCAGATATGATTATGAAGGATGAAGTATCAGATATTTTCACTGCTTTAGACATTTTACAAATTACAGATTTTAACAATATTGATCCTGCCACAATTACTATTGGTAACATTACTGATGTAATAGCTCAAACAGATTCAGCAATTGTTCAGTCTTTATTATCTCAAGCCATCATTGATGCATTAGATCCAAGTGATGAAGGAAAGATTCCTGCTGATGCTTTTGAAGGCGATCCATTAAATAATCTTTTAACGACTACTGAAATCGATGCATTAATCGATGCACTAAACATTTTAAGTGGGGATGATCCAGATGCAACGATAGATAGTGTTGATGTCAATAATATTACTGTTGGTGATGTTGATGCATTATCCGACAATGATTCAACAATTATTAAGCAATTAATTTCTGATGCAATTGTTGATATGCTTGGTGCAGGTAGTATTCCTGATGAAGCATATGGACTTAGTGTTCCATCAAATCCTGGCGTAGTTTTACTTGGATTTGGAACCGTTCAACTTGGTGTTTCAACGAATCCTCGTTTAACAGATGCAGAGTTAGAAGCAATGATTGATGCGCTTATTATTTTAGCGAATGGTGACCTCGATGTATTAGTCACTGATATTACAACTGATGTTAATGTTGGCCAAGCAGTACAACTTAAGGGTACTCAATCTTATATTATTAAACAACTCGTAACAGACAATGTTTCTGATATGTTAAGTGGAACAAGCACGTTACCAGCTGACGCATTTGTTGATGGAGATGTCAACGGACGCTTACTTGATGCTGAAATTGATTCTATGATTGATGCAATGGTTATATTAGCAAATGGTGATATGAATCTTGATGTTACTGCCATTAGTACAGATATTAATGTTGGACAGGTTAAGGATTTGGTTTTATTACCATCAATCGTAACGAAACAACTTATCTCTGATCAAGTGACTGATCAAATCGATCCACTTGATGAAGGTAAGATTCCTGATGAAGCACGTATTGGCGGAATATCTACAAACCGTTTAACAGATACTGAAATTTTAGCAATGGTTGATGCATTAGATATTCTAGCCGGTCATGATGACAACGTTTTAGTAACTGCGATTAGTACTGATGTTAATGTTGGACAAACTTTTGAACTTAAAGGAACAGCTTCATATATTATTAAACAACTCGTAACAGACAATGTTTCTGATATGTTAAGTGGAACAAGCACGTTACCAGCTGACGCATTTGTTGATGGAGATGTCAACGGACGCTTACTTGATGCTGAAATTGATTCTATGATTGATGCAATGGTTATATTAGCAAATGGTGATATGAATCTTGATGTTACTGCCATTAGTACAGATATTAATGTTGGACAGGTTAAGGATTTGGTTTTATTACCATCAATCGTAACGAAACAACTTATCTCTGATCAAGTGACTGATCAAATCGATCCACTTGATGAAGGTAAGATTCCTGATGAAGCACGTATTGGCGGAATATCTACAAACCGTTTAACAGATACTGAAATTTTAGCAATGGTTGATGCATTAGATATTCTAGCCGGTCATGATGACAACGTTTTAGTAACTGCGATTAGTACTGATGTTAATGTTGGACAAGCTTCTGAACTTAAAGGAACACCTTCATATATTATCAAGCAACTTATCTCAGATGCTTTAGTTGATACTTTAGGTGCTGCAGCAATTCCTAATGAAGCATATATAAGTGGAGACTCGAATAATCGCTTATTAGATGCTGAAATCGATTCTATGATTGATGCTTTAGTGATTTTAGCTGATGGCGATAATAATTTATTAGTTACAAATATTTCAACAGATATTAATGTTGGACAGGTCAAAGATTTAGATTTACTGCCTTCTACGATTACTAAGAAATTAATTTCTGATGCAGTTGTTGATGCAATTGATCCACTAGATGAAGGAAAGATTCCAAGTGATGCATATATTGGTGGCTTATCAACAAATAGATTGACTGATACTGAAATTACAGCTATGATTGATGCTTTAGATACTTTATCAGGTCATGACGATTTAGTTTTAGTCTCAGCAATTACGACAGATGTTACCGTAGGACAGGTCAAAGAATTCAAAGGAACTCAATCCTATATTATTAAACAATTAGTTTCTGATGCAGTTGTTGATACAATTGGAGCTGCTAAAGTACCAGACGAATCCTATATTGGATCAGATCCATTAAATAGATTAACTGATACTGAAATAGATGCAATGATTGATGCCTTAGATATTTTAGGCGAAGATACTGTATTAGTCACAGCAATATCTACAGATGTTAATGTAGGGCAAGCAGTCGCCTTTAAGGGCACGCCTTCCTATATTGTCAAACAATTATTATCAGATGCGATAATTGATGCTATCGATCCAACTGATGCAGGCAAGATTCCCAATGACGCACATATAGATAGTGATCCATTAAAGAGATTAACCGATACTGAAATCGATTCAATGATTGATGCGATTGAAGTTCTTGCTAATGGGGATCAAAACTTACCTGTTACTAGTATTTCAACTGATGTAACAATTGGGCAGGTTAAAGATTTGAATGAACTTACCTCATCAATTACAACTAAATTGATTTCAGATGCAGTGATTGATGCTGTTGGTTTGGCTAATGTACCTGATGATGCTTATCTATTAGATACTCCTGGTAATAATTTGAAACCAGTAGAAATTGATGAAATGATTCTTGCATTAGAAATTCTTGCAGGAAAAGTTGCTGGTGATCCAGAAGATGAAGTGGATGATGTTTTAGTTGCTTCAGTAAGCACGACTGTTACAAATGGACAGACACAACAACTTAAGACGAATGATTCAGTTATTATTAAACAAATTGTTTCAGATGCAGTTGTTGATATGATTGGTGCAGGAGATATTCCTGTAGACGCATATCGCAGTAGTGATCCAGCAGATCGCTTAACTGATTCCGAAATAGTTGCAATGATCGATGCAGTAGATATATTAGCCGATGGTAACGATGCATTGTTAGTTTCAGCAATTGGAACAGATGTTACAATTGGTCAAGTTAAAGGCTTAAATGATTTAACATCCTTAATTACAGAAAAATTAATCTCAGATTCAATCATAGATGCTGTTGGTTTAGCTAATGTACCTGATGATGCATATCTATCAGATACACCTGGAAACAACTTAAAAGCAGCAGAAGTTGATGAAATGATTCTTGCACTAGAAATATTAGCAGGAGCAGTTAACCCAGGTGATGCTGATGCCGTCTTGGTTTCTTCAGTGAGCACAGATGTAACCATTGGGCAAGCACAAAGCCTTAACACAAGTCCAACAGGTTCATCAATTATTAAATTTATTATCTCTGATTCTATTATTACAATGATTACAGCACCTAAGATTCCCGCTGATGCATATAATACAACATACACAGATCGCTTGAGTGATCAAGAAATCACTGATATGCTTGGTGTATTATCAATTCTTGGTGATCCTGCTGATCCTGTTTCAACAATTGATACAGATATCAACATTGGACAATTAAAGAGCTTAAATGCTTCACCATCATTAATTATTGAAAAATTAATCAGTGATTCAATCATAGATGCAGTAGGTGCTCCAAATGTTCCACTCGATGCTTATGTCGATGAAGATTCAAACAATTATTTGACTGAAGATGAAATATCAGCGATGATTCTTGCATTAGAAATATTAGCTGGTTCAGTTACTCCAGGAGATAAGGATGACGAATTAGTTTCTTCAGTAAGCACAGATGTAACCATTGGTCAAACACAATCACTTGACGTATCTGGAACTGGTTCATCCATTATTAAATTTATTATTTCTGATTCTATTATCACAATGATTACCGCACCTAAAGTTCCCACTTCAGCGTATCACTTGGTATATACAGATCGTTTAAGTGATCAAGAAATTTCCGATATGCTTGATGTTCTAGGATACTTAGGAGCTCCAACTGATCCTGTTTCAACAATTGATACAGATATCAACATTGGACAATTAAAGAGCTTAAATGCTTCACCATCATTAATTATTGAAAAATTAATCAGTGATTCAATCATAGATGCAGTAGGTGCTCCAAATGTTCCACTCGATGCTTATGTCGATGAAGATTCAAACAATTATTTGACTGAAGATGAAATATCAGCGATGATTCTTGCATTAGAAATATTAGCTGGTTCAGTTACTCCAGGAGATAAGGATGACGAATTAGTTTCTTCAGTAAGCACAGATGTAACCATTGGTCAAACACAATCACTTGACGTATCTGGAACTGGTTCATCCATTATTAAATTTATTATTTCTGATTCTATTATCACAATGATTACCGCACCTAAAGTTCCCACTTCAGCGTATCACTTGGTATATACAGATCGTTTAAGTGATCAAGAAATTTCCGATATGCTTGATGTTCTAGGATACTTAGGAGCTCCAACTGATCCTGTATCAACAATAGATGTTGATATTACGATTGGTCAACTTAAAGATATTCAAACCTCACCATCAATTATTATGACACAACTCATTTCTGATTCCATCATTGATGCTGTTGGCCTAGCTAATGTACCTGATGATGCATATATCTCAGATACTCCCGGTAACAACTTAAAGGCATCAGAAGTAACCGATATGATTTCAGCACTTGAAGTATTTGCTGGTGTTGTTGTTCCTGGCGATCATGACTCAACTAAGATTTCTGATATTTCAACAACAAATGTAACAGTTGGTCAAACACAAGATCTATCAACAAATGGCTCAGCAATCATTAAATTCATCATCTCAGATTCAGTTATTACAATGTTTGGTGTAGGCAATATACCAATTGAAGCTTATCATACAACTTATACAGATCGTTTAAGTGATGAAGAAATAGTTGCTATTGCTGACGCACTTGCAGTTCTTGGTGGTCCTAATGAATCAGTGAATGCATTAAGTACTGATGTAACAGTTGGTCAAACACAAGCACTAGATACAACAGCATCTGGTTCAGTCATTATTAAACAAATGATTTCAGATTCAGTTGTAGATATGCTTGGTGCACCTCGTATTCCTGATACAGCATATATCGCAAGTAACCCAGCAAACAGACTCACAGATTCTGAAATTGGTTATATGCAAGATTCCTTATTACCTCTAGCTGGTGGAAATTCAAGTACACTTGTGTCTGCAATTACAGTTACTGAAAGCACATTAAGTGTTGCAACACTCAAATCATTCCCAGATCAATCAATCATCATGAATAGAATGATTTCAACAGCTATTATTTCTAACTTAACTAATATTCCAACAGAAAGTTATGTTCCATTATCAACTGAAGATATCTTAAGAAGTGAAATTGATTACTTACTAGATGCACTTGATATCTTAGGTATTGGTACTGATGGTGCTGGTTCAATTAGTGGTTCAGCTATTACATTCGAAGACCTATACACAATTAGCGCATATGGTGAATCTGATCCTCTTGGATATTCTCCAATTATTGATCACATCTTGTCAACTCCAATGATTTCAGCTGTTTCCGATGTAAGAAGTGGATATGATTATGGTATTCCTTCAACCGCTTATAGAAATACATATGATTTATTACATTATGAAATAGTAAGCTTGATAGACGCATTAGCAACTATCGGTGGTGTTGCACCTGTTGACTATCCAACAACAACATTGGCTGATATTACAGTTAATCCATCTGGATTCAATGCAACATTACTCAACTCATTAATAACTATTAACTCACGTATTGTTTACAGATTAATCTCTATTGGTATCAATGATGCTGGATTAGATAATGATGATGCATATGCTGAAATTGGTGATTTCAATTATGATCCAGTATTAAATGCATTGCCAACTCCTGTATTGAATGATATCAAGGTTGCAGAAATGAATCACATTGTAACATCAATGAATATTCTTGATCCAACTGGAACTGATAGTTTAACCGATATCATTGGCCTAATTACAGTTGCTAAATTGAAGTCATTAACTGCTCCTGAAATTGAAACACTTGTCGAAGCTGGAACAGATGGTCCTAACACAATTATTTATTACATTATTTCAAGCACAGTCGATTCAACTAACACATTATATCCAGATGATAATCCAGCAACATACAACCCAGTATTTGATAGTGGTTATGTCATGGATGGTGGCACTAGAGTTAGACTTGAGAGAGCTTCAATCGCAGCAGCATTGTTATTACTCTAGAAAATTAGATAATAAAAAAACCGTTTGGAATTCCAAGCGGTTTTTTGTTTAGTGTTTTATAATTGGTCAATTAAATTCAAATAAAAGTTTGTTCCATTAATAACATTCTCAATTGTTATATCCTCATCTATTCCATGAATCTTAGCTAAATCAGCTTTTGAAACATCCATAGGTGAGAACTTATAAACATGTTCGCATATTTCATGATAATGTCTAGAATCAGAAGTTGCTACCATGAGATAAGGAGAAGGAATAACATCTGGCCAAGTTTGTTTGATAGCTTTTTCGACAACCTTATATGTATCATCTACATGACTCATTGTTGATGCTTCAAAGATAGCAAGTGCTTTAACTTCAATGTTTGGATTACTGATAATTTTATTTATTTTTTTAATGACTTGTTCTGAAGTTTCATTTGGTCTCAATCGATAATTTATGCCTATTGTTGCTACAGAAGGAAGCACGTTTACAGCATCACTTCCAGTTGCTAATGTGAATGCTTGAGTTGTTTTAAACATAGATAGGAATTCTCCACCTGATAACTTTGCAATAAGTTTTACCACTGGTGTAAATAACCATAGATTAGCAAATAATAATCTGATTCCAAATGAATTGGAATGCGGTGCTATAGTATCAAATAAAGCTCTGACTGGAGGAGTGAGTTTAAGCTTGAATGAAGGATGATTATTAAGCTTAATAATAGCCTTTGATAATTCCGTAAGCGGTGTATTTTTAGGAGGCGTTGAAGCATGTCCTCCTTTAGAGATTGCTGTAAGTTGTACGTTCATAAATCCTTTTTCAGCAATACCCACAACAGCTACTTTTTTCTTTACTCCAGGAAACATATTACTAACAATTGCTCCACCCTCATCGAGCACAAGATAAGGTTTAATACCTTTTTCTTTGAAGTAGTTAACGATTGCAGGAGCTGAGGGTCCATATATCTCTTCATCGCCTGAAAAAGCCAAATACAGGTCATTCTTAAATACTTTATTTTTGCTTAAAGCATACTCAACCGATTCCATTACAGCATTTAAACTGTGCTTTGTATCGAGCGCTCCTCTACCATAAACATGGAATGATATAATTAAGTAGACACTAAGTTAAGAGAATTTAGGAGGTCTAAT
>CAZMIG010000009.1:0-78663 GCA_964566285.1 uncultured Mariniplasma sp.
TACACCACAATCCTTTTTAAAGCCTATACAACACCACAACCTATTTTAAATACCTCAATAAAAAAGTGATGTAAACAATCACTTTTTTTATTTTTTCTGTACTTTTAAATTTTTGAGTAATGAAATATATAATGCACCACCTATGAGAAGGTATTTAATGCTGGGAATTCACCAATCATTTCTTCTCCAAAATAATAATGGATTCCTGAAATATAATTACTTTGTTGCATGGTTGACCGAAATGTATGTTCATATTGAATATTTAGACCTACTAATACATAATCTTCATAGATGATTTCGCACATCTTAACAACATCATCATCTAATCTTTCAGATGTAAGAATTCTTCCCCGCAAAGTATATTTTTGACTAATTCGAGTTAAAATAGGTTCATCCAAAGAACGTGCAAGAGTACTGATATGCTCTTTAGTAATCAAATTGAAATCAATCAAATCTGTGAAAGTACCTATCATGGCATAAAGAGCTACATCATCATAGATATTTATATGGTGCTCAGTCTTTGTCATATATCTCGTTGAATAAACCCAATTTGATGTAATCATAATCATATCATCTCGATTGAGTGAAAGGTTAGTTGAACTGGATATGATATGAATCATAATCTCATCTCTATTTGTCATATCAAACATTTCAATTTGATCAACATTTATATCATCTTCTGTATAAATGCTATTCACCATGATGGAATCAGTATTGATGACTAAATTGTCTAATATTTCTTCGAGTGTTTCCAAATCGACAGGTTCGCCTGAAGTGCAAGAACTTAATAAAAAGAGTTGAATTAACATTAAGACCAAAAATAATTTTTTTATCATCTTATCCCTCTTTCTTAATGCTAATCCCTAGATATTTAAGGAAAATAGAGATTTAGCTTCAATAGATATCGTTGTTATATAGTCATATTACATTGAATCATATAATTTTTCAATAATATCAATCATTTCTTCCTTTGAAATTTCGAGTGTTTTACATTGTAAGATATCATTTCTGAAAATATCTTTAATTAAATCACTTTTCTTTTTTTCTAAAGTTTTATTTGAAAGTGTTGAGATGTAAGAACCTTTTCCTGATATTGTACGAATATAACCGCTTTTTTCTAGTTCTTCCCATGCTTTTTTGATTGTAATAACACTCACTCTAAGTTCTTTTGCCATTGTTCTTATTGATGGTAAAGTAGTATCTGATTTGAGTTCCCCACTTAATATTTGTGCGATTATCTGAGCATAAAGCTGCTGATATATCGGTATATCTGACATATTGCTGATAAAAAAGTTTTTCATTATTTGATCTGCTCGTAATTTCTAGCAGATCTGTTTAAGGCTATCCAACTTAAACCAACGAATATTGCAATACCAGCAACTAACATATCTAATTGAAACAAAATATTTGGATTATCAATAATGTTTGATGCCCAAGGAACTAAGAGAGCTAATAATTCAAGTCCGATACCAAAGATTGTTGATACTATAACCCCATAGATTAAGGGTTTTCCAAAATGATAAGCAGTTCTAAAATATAAAGGTAAATAAATAATATTAAATAAAGCAAACATGATAAGAACATAACCGTAAAATGCAGGACTGATATTAATGAATATATTGAATGAGCCATAGACAAGGTTGTGAACGATACCTGCAATAACAGCTAAAATAAAATGATATAGTTCTAGAATAATGATTGTTAATCCTTTTGATTTTGCAATCTGGGCTTTTGTTACTGGTAAAACTGTTGTGAACTCATAATCTTGTTGAGCTAAATAAGCAGAAAAGATTTGTGGCACACTTATCCAAAAGAAGTACATAAAAACCAACATATATATCCATTGTGGTATCATGATTAATCCTGCAAGCAAGATCGGTAATACATAAAAGAACTTGTTAACTGAAAGAAATAATTCCTTGTAGACTAGATTTTTCATTTGGAAGCACCTCTTTCAGCATAATAAATCATAATATCATCCAAGCTTGGAGCACCAACCTTGATTGCTATGTTTTCCTTTAAATATTCGGTTTTGATTAAACCCGTGAATCCAAATGCATTTTTTTTATAAGATATCAAATCGCTTTTTATCAAATCAAGTGAATCATGAGCGCCATTGATGAGTCGGTATTTATCAATTAAATCATCTTTAGATAAACTTTCAATCATTTGTCCATCTTGTATGAAGGTAATATAATCCGCACATTTTTCTAAATCACTAGTAATATGCGTTGAAAACAAGATGCTAATTTCACCATCTTCAATAATACTCTGAAAGAGTTCAAGTAATGAATCTCTTGCTACAGGGTCTAAACCACTAGTAGGTTCATCGAGGATGATTAATTTTGCATGATGTGATAAAGCTAATGTGATAGAGTACTTTAAACTCATTCCTTGAGATAATTCATCTATTTTTTTATCTTCATCCAAATTAAATTTCTTTAAATACTCAAGATATAATTCTTGATCAAAATTTGGATAGAATTTTTTAAAAACACTCGTAATCTCTTTGATTTTTCTTTTTGGATAGAAAGATTTTCCCGCCATGAAGGCTATATCATTTTTAATCTCAATCTCGTTTTCATCCATATCCTTATCAAAGATACTTACAGTTCCACCATCTTTACTAATGATATTTAACATGGCTTTCAAGGTTGTTGTCTTGCCAGCTCCATTTTCTCCAATGAATCCCATAATATACCCTTTTGGGATGACAAACGATATATCATTCAAAATAAATTTTGGATATTCTTTTCTAAGATTTTCAACCGTTAACACATTCATAGATAATACCTGCTTTCAACTGTGTATGTAGTGCATATACAGTATACACAATAATATTTCTTTTGTCAAGAGATGAAAGTATCTTCTATTTTTTACTGAAATTTCTCATCATAGACACATTTTTTTAATGTTTATTTTTTGGGATCAAGTTTAAAAAGTATTAATTTTATTTATTTTGATACCCTATCAAAATTAATCTTCTTGTTGTATAATATACATATTATATGCGACCTCACTACATCATCTTAGAGGGGGTTAGAAATAGAAAAAGAACTTATTATGGATATTGTGACTAGTGTTTTTAAGTTGTCAGTATATTTTTATTAAAACGAACAGCTTTACTAATAAAGTTGATTGCACTTGTCATTCTATAAATCACCATAAAATATATAAGAAATAAAGAGGTGAATAATATGAACAAAAGAAAAATGATATTAGATTGTGATCCTGGACATGATGATGCTATCGCAATTTTGTTAGCTGGAAAGCATCCAAAGATAGAATTGTTGGGCATCACAGTTGAATGTGGAAACCAAACCTTACAAAAAACAGGACAAAATGCACTTAATTTAATTCAGTATTTAGATATAGATGTACCAGTTTGCTTGGGTTCTCCTGAACCACTGATTAAAGAAGTTGAAGTATGCCCAGCAATTCATGGTGAATCGGGATTGGATGGATTTGATTTTCCTAAACTGTCACTAAAATTTGATTCAAGACATGCAGTAACTTATATAATTGAAACAATTATGAAGAGTAAAGATAAGATTACTGTTGTGACAACAGGTCCAATGACAAATTTAGCACTCGCTATGAAAGTAGAACCACGCATTAAAGATAATATTGAAGAGATTGTTTTAATGGGTGGATCACTTTCAAATGGAAATGTAACACCTGCTGCAGAATTTAATATTTTTTCTGATCCAGAAGCTTCCTATATCGTATTTACATCAGGATGTATCGTAAAGATGTTCGGACTTGATGTTACACGACAAGTGCTTGTGTTACCAAAAATTGTTTCCAGGATGGAAAAAATTAATAATAAAGCATCTATCTTATTTACCAAATTGATGAAATTCTTTAATGAAAGTCAAAAACGAGTTTTCGGATTTGAAGGTGGCCCATTACACGATCCTGTAACAATAGCTTATTTAATTGATCCAAGTGTTGTCACACTTTCACATGTGCATTGTGATATTGACATATCACATGCGACCAGTTATGGACGTACAAATTGTGATATCTTTGATTATTTGAAACTGCCCAAAAATGTATATGTAGCAATTAATATAGATGTTGATAAATATTGGGATATCATTGAAGCGGGAATTAAACAATATAATACATTATAATTTAGTAGAAACCCTATGTAGCGTTTACCGCTAATGCATCATAGAATATTTATAAAATGGATACATACGATATGATTGTTATAGGACAGAAGGAGAGGATCTTATGAAAAGATACATGTTACTTATGTTCATATTGCTTGTTTTATCTGGATGTGACAGAACCATATCTCCTGAGAAAATCACTTTTGAAGAAACACATATTTATGGCACTTTAGAGACGAGTGAAGATTACAATACTTTTATTTTACTAAGTGAATCATCTGCTGATGGATATATCATAGTAAAGTCAATTGATATGGCGGTAAGATTAGATCTTAATGTTGATGGTAATTCTGCTTCTTTGAATCCTAACGACTCTCGATGGTTCCCTGTAATTTCTGGAAATTTGGTTGAATTAAGAGTTACATCACAATATAATAACATCGAATATGAATTATCTTGGGTATTTATACCATATGAATATTATTCTAATAATGATATTAATGAAATGCTAGTAATAGAGATTGGGCATAATGTTGTAGGTATTGGTAACCCTAATTATGAAAGCTATGTTAAATTCAATATTGAAAATGCTGGGAATTACTCCATAAATACCATATTTTATGCTTCTTATAACTTAAGTGTTTTAGGTGGTCTGGAATCCAAACTGTATTCAGAAACAGGAGAAATGATTTCTACCATAGATAGGTCTTCATTTAATTTTTACTTTGAAACAGGTACATATTACTTACACTTCAAAGTACCACATGACACAGAAGGTATAATAACTTTTGATTTTGAAGAAGCAAGTTAGAAAAATATTAAATGTTAGATTTCAAATTATTGAGGATTAAACTAATCTGAGACTGCTTCATATGATTAAGAATAAATAAAAACAAACCGATTAAAGAGAAACAAAAACTATTTATTTGGTTTTTGTTTGATTGATGAGCAACAAATGATAGATTAATCTGAAAATAGCAATACAGAGCCATATAACAGCAATTACAATTTATATCTTGAGGATTAAAAGTTGTATATTCTTCTTTAAGAGAAGGAATTATGTTAAAGATAAGAAAATATAGTATACAAGAATATTTCAATTGAATGCTCGAGCTAATATAGCTTATGGAAATGTGAAAGCATCTCAGAAAATGAAAATGGGTTTGTATAAAAGCAAATTGTTTTTCAATCGATATGTTACCTATGAGATAAAAATTAACTGTATATATGCAATATATGATAAAATAATTTCAATAAGGAGTTGATTATATGTATCCATACTTGTTACCTAAAATCTTTAATTACTCAGTGCCTATGTATGATCTATTGATTGCAGTCGGTGTTTTATTAATGTTAGTATATGTTACACGTCGTTTTGAAAGAAATGATGGGTATACAAGACAACAAACAAACCGGCTAATAATCTTAATTACTATTAGTTTATTATTTGCCTTATTTTTCTCATTTCTATTAGATGGGGTCTTCCATTCTATCCAAGAAGGAGAATTGACATTTGGAACGATTAACTTCCTAGGTGCACTTATTGGTGGGTTTGCTTCTTTTCTCATACTAATGAAATATTTTTATAAAGACGACAATAAAGATATGAGAAAGATTGGTAATACGGTTATTACTGGTGTTGTTCTTGCTCATGCGATTGGTCGAATAGGATGTTTTTGTGCTGGTTGCTGTTTTGGTATACCTACCGATTCTTTCTTAGGTGTCGTATTTCCTCATGGGCATGCGCATTTACTTTATCCAGATCAAGCAGTATTTCCAACACAGTTATTTGAATCAGCATTCTTGTTTATATTATTCATTATCTTAAATAAGGTTAAAGTCTTTAAAAATAAAGAAATAGAAACATATCTTATTGGTTATGGCGTATGGAGAATTTTAATTGAATTCATTCGTGGCGATGATCGTGGTGTTTTATTGCCTTTATTTAGTACAGCGTACAATGTATTTCCTACACCATCACAATTAATTAGTCTATTTATGATTATTTTGGGTATCTATCTCGTGTATCAACATCGCAATAAAACGAAACTTACTTATGCATAAAGAATAAAGATTTGGGTTATCATAATTGAAATAGAGAAATTTATTTAATAATAATTCATACTTTTTAATGAAAGAGTTGTATCTATGCCTAAGAAAAATAATGACATAAAAATCTATACTTATCAAAAGATATTAGTTATTGTATTGATCACAATCATGATCGTTTTTCAATTTGTCGATTTTCATTTATTTGAAAATGCTAAAGATGTCACGATTGTTACAAATTCAATTATTAGATTTCTTGGTGGGGCTGTGTTTTTAATCATCTTAATTAGTTTTGGATATGCTAAGTTTTTTCAATTTAAGAATATTGGAAAATCAATGCTTATCATTATACCTGCATTAATCATCTCGATTAACAATTTTCCAATTATTGCCTTCTTTGATGGTAGAGCGAGCTTAACTGAACCATCATACCGAGTTTATCTATTTTTAATTGAGTGTTTTAGTATTGGTTTTTTTGAAGAGATTATCTTTCGAGGTATTATACTAGTAATACTATTAAAAAAATTATCTCAGACGAAAAATGGCGTATTTTTATCAATTGTTCTTTCATCTGCAATATTTGGATTAATGCACTTGGTAAACTTATTTAACGGTGCATCCATCAGTGATACGCTACTTCAAATTGGTTATTCCTTCTTAGTTGGGATGATGTGGGCTATCATGTTTTTAAAGATCGGAAACCTATGGTTAATTATGTTATTACATGCAACTTATAATTTCTTTGGTCAGGTAATGTTCTATCTTGGTAATGTGGATGGAAGATATGATATATATACAATTGGTATCACGACATTATTTACTGTAATCGTAGCTGGTTATTCGATTATGTTGTTTAAACAATTAGAAGATAAACCTTTATTTAGTCTATAATGTATCTTGTTATTAATGTAAGGATAGCTTAGTAGAGGTATAAAATCGATATTTGAATATAATATGTAAGTCAAAAAGAAGGAGGATTTTCATGAAAATAACATGTCTAGTTGAAGATACGAGTAAGCATGAAAATTTAAAAGCTGAACATGGTGTAAGCTTTTATGTGGAAATGGGAAATCATAAATTACTATTTGATGTTGGACAAACAGATCTATTTATCAAAAATGCAAAAATATTAAATATAAATTTATCTCAAGTTGATATTGTTGTTATCTCTCATGGCCATTATGATCACGGTGGAGGTTTAGCTGCGTTTATGAAGATAAATCCAACAGCAAAAATATACATAAATGAGCATGCATTTCAAAACTATTATTCTAAACGTGAAGAAGATGAATTAGTCTATGTAGGATTAGATCAAAATCTAAAGAATTCTGAACAATTTATTTTTGTAAAAAAGCAATTAGAAATTGACCAGAGCTTAACCCTGTTTTCTGATGTTTATAGTCAAGATTATTACCCTAAAGGAAACCAGAGCTTATTTAAAAAAATAAATGGAAAATATGAAAATGATGATTTCATTCATGAACAAAACTTAATCATTCATGAGAATGATAAATTTGTTCTTTTTGCGGGTTGTGCACATCACGGTATCGTTAATATAGTGAAAAGAGCATCAGAACTAATATCATTCCAAAAACTCACATCAGTATTAGGTGGGTTTCATCTCAAAAGTAGATTTCCTGAGCTTGCTGAAACAGAAAGCAATATCAAAGAAATTTCTAATATCCTTTTGAACAGTCAAGCTATGTATTATACAGGGCATTGTACAGGTATCAAACAATATGATGTTTTAAAGAAATATATGAAAGAACATATTGATTATTTCTCTGTAGGATTTCAAGTTACAATCTAAAACGAAATCAAGAAAGACAAATTGATTATGATATCATAAACATTGAGGTGATTCGATGCATATTTTTATTACGGGTGGCACAAGAGGAATTGGATTGGGTTTAGTAAAAGAGTTTTTAAAAAGAGGTCATAGTGTTTCATATACTGGGACTCAACAAAAAAGTATTGATAAACATATAAGTGAATTAGAAGGTTCTTTTTTACCGATTATTTGTGATATCAGAAGTAGAAAACAGATTGAAACAGCTAAAGATCTTGCTATGGATAAATTTAAATCTATTGATATCTGGATAAATAATGCTGGAGTTGATCAAGATCGATTAGAAGTTTCTGATTTGAGTGAAGAGGAAATTAAAAGAGTTATTGATATTAATGTTATAGGAATGATGCTAGGAACGAGTGTTGCTCTTAAGGAAATGAAAAAACAGAACTATGGTGTCGTCTATAATATGGAGGGTCTTGGAAGTAATAATATGAAGATTCCCAAGACATTAATATATGGTAGTTCAAAAAGACTTCTAACATATTTTTCTCAAGGGTGTAATAAAGAGTTGAAAAACTACAAAAACATATTTGTAGGTACTTTCCAACCTGGGATGGTGTTTACTGATTTATTGATGAACAATATGGGAGATGATGGCATGAAGATTGCGAGAATTTTAGGAAGTGAAGTAGAGGAAGTTGCTCCATTCTTAGTTGAAAAAGCATTAAAAGGTAAAAAAACAATTAAATTTCTGACAACTCGTAAAGTGCTATATAGATTTTTGACTAGCCCATTTAAACATAAAAAAGATCATAGATCTTAGTATATCAACCGAGAATATAATAAAATATGAAGAATAGAAATGTTTTGGCACTTCTATTTTTTTAAATTGAGATAGATATTGAAAAATTTATCTTCGTCTAATAGCACATCAAGTGGTTTTAAAAAACTCCTTTTTTTAATGTTATAATATTCACATAAACAAGATATTAGGGGTGATTAGATGTTAGACAATAAAACAATCAAATATTTAGAAGCACAGCCTAAAAGTGAATTCAAGTTTGAAAAGGTAGATAAACTAAAACTAACATATGAGCTATTAGAAAACATAGGAGAAAAAGATTCTCATCTTCGAGATGATATTATATATCCATGTTTAGCCCACTTACTTCATGATAACCATCTAGATAAACAGGAATTAATCAAAATAACTAAGAATCTTATTAGCGATCAATATTTGACATATGATATGGACAATAAGTTAGAGTATAGCGCGCTTAAACGTTCATTTACGAGTCTTCAACTTGTTATCATAATCCACGTTCATAATAGGGATAATATCTTCAGTAAAGCATTTATTAAGGAGATATTCGATTCAATTATAGATTACTATAGTAATGAAAAAGACCTAAGAGGTTATGATCCATCTGTTGGATGGATTCATAGTATTGCTCATGCAGCAGATATGTTTTCGCAGCTTGCAAAGTGTTTAGAACTAGAAGAAAAAGACTTTGAATCTATGTTAAAAGTCATAAGCGAGAAATTTAAAATCAATTCGTATAGTTATGTGTCAGATGAAGATGAAAGAACAGTAAATGCCATATTTAACTTATTAGAAAGAGATATAGTATCTAAAGATTTTATGAAAGAGTGGGTTAATAAATTAGGTGATTATGATAAACCTAATAAGTATCCTGAAGCATATAGAATAACCGGTAATGTGAAGAGTTTATTGAGATCTTTATATTTTAGAGTGTTAGATAATGAAAAATATGAGTATCTAGCTAATGAGGTTAAGAAAGTACTTAAAGAAAAAGTCAAATTAAGATAGTGTTTATAATTGAGAACAATGGGAACTCAATTCGATTTTATATAAATAAAAAAAATACTAGAAAGAAGGATGGTATCATTGAAACCAATTACAAAAACTGTCATTGATGATCTTCCTTATATGTCTAAAATAAAAGAAGAAATTTCAAAACATACAAAAGAGCAATTAGTTGCATTAGGTATAACATTTTTCAAGGAGTTGTTAAATCACACTGAAATTGATGAAGAGGCCATTCAATTTTTAGATGATTTAGAAAAATATACCGCAAAGTCAATACCTATTGTAAAAGCTAGAAAGATGTCATTTAGGATACATGAAAAAGCAAAAATTTCAAAGACAAAACTAGAAGAATTCACGTATAGAACACTCGGCCATTTGATTGCAACTATCCATGTTAAAACACACAACTATGTATTTTTAATCTATTGTTTAAAGTCGTACTATATATTGGATTATCCTATTCATGTATTAGAAAAGATAGCTAAAAATTATCACAATTTATTAATTAATTCTAGTAGGTAATTAATATTTAATAGTAAGATACAATTAAAAATTGACACAGTAATGAATATAACTAAAAAATAAAGATTTTCTCTTCATAAACCGGTTTTTACAGGGTTCATCCTTAAATATAACCATAATTGTGATATAATAATTACATATGAATTAGATATTTTTTACTACAAGTGAGCTCCAAAGGAGACTTTTAATATGCATAATATTAGATATATAAATGACAAGAAATTTGAATATAACAAAGACGTTATTAACGGACTACAATCTTATAATAAATCTCAAACTGGTTATCGGGAAAAAGATAATCGTGATTTTTATGTTTTTGAAGATGGTAATTTAGTAGGTGCATGTCATACGAAGCAAGCTTCTGATTGGTGCAAAATAAAAGGGATTTATTATAAAGATATCGATGTTCTCAAAGCATTAATAAATGATGTAAGGAAATTTTACAGGGGTAATGTCGAAGGAGTACAAATTAATACAGTACAGGAACAAAGGGTACTTGATTTTCAAAATATTGGTTTTGGTGTTCATGGTGAATTGGATGATATGCCCAGTGGTAATAAAAATAGCTTTTTACTTGATAAAGATCTAAAACAGCTCGAAATCAAAGGAGACTATCAACTGAGATCATCTAGTGATCCCATTCATTCATACGACACAGTCTTGAAAGATGAAATCAAAAAACAAAGAGAGAGTCTTGATTTTTCAACAGATAAAATTGATTTACAGTTTGTTGTGCTTGATAATGATCAATTTATTGGAGGAATCTATGGACATTTCCAGTTTGAATATTTATTTATTAATGTATTATTTGTCGATAAAAAATACAGAGGAAAAAGAATCGCATCGAAATTGATGCATATGATAGAATCAGAAGCTGTGAAACAAGATGTAACGAATATATTTTTGACAACTTTCGAGTTTCAAGCTTTAGATTTCTATAAAAAAAGAGGATATGAAGTAGTCATGACAATTGAAGATTTCCCAAAAGGCTTTGCAGAATATACACTATTTAGGAAAATGAAAATAGGTTCAAAATAAAAGCTTAATATGTAAAGACATATATTTTGACAAGTTAAAAAATATGTCTTTTATTTTTATTTCACACAACACGTAAAAGAAGAATATTTTGTAGATAAAAGTGCTAAATTTTTGTATGTTATAATAAAATATAAAGAAAGAGTGATTAAATTGAAATTATCAGGAAGAACACCTTTACTTAGAGCAATTAATCTCGAAAAAAAATTACATGTTAAACAGATTTATCTTAAATTAGAAGGAGCAAACCCAACACATCATAAAAATGCTAGAATAGCTGAAGTACTATGTAAAGATGCTATAGCACATAAGAAGACAACCATCTTGACAGATGGAACAAATGCTTACATTAGAGCGATTGAATATTTTGCTAATAAAAATGGGCTAGAAATAATTATTCCAAGATTTAGTCATGAAACTTGGAAATCAAATTTATTTGGTTCAGATTTAATCATAGATGCAAGAAAACAGGATAGATCCAAAAAAATGAATTATCTACAACTTTTAGCAACAACAAATAATTACTATTTAGCTGTAGAGGGATATACTAACAATCATGTTTCTTTGATGGCACTTGAAGAAATAACTAAAGAAATTATTAGAAAAAGAGCGAAGATTGACACTGTTTATACACAATTTAGTCATGGATATACAATAACTAGTATGTATAATGTGTTTTTAAGAGAGTGGATTGAAAATGAAAAAATCATTCCTAAAATATATTGTGGAATAAATTCGCAAAATAATTCAGAAGTAGAATCAAATGGAGATAATGTTTTTTCTTATATGAAGACAGATCACAGTTTACTTAATTCATCAAAAAACGCACTCAAAGAAAGCTATGGGAAAACAATTATTGTAAGTGAAGAAGAATTAAAAGAAGCGAAAAAAATGTTGCGATCAGTTGAGCAAATTAAACTATCAGATGAAAAAGCTTATCCTTTGGCTGCATTCATATCTCAAGTAAAGGATGAAAATGTTGAAAATGGCATTCATGTTATTATTTTAGATGATGCGAGAAGTCGTATGGATATTGAACAAATAACAGATTTTCAATCTCATGCAAAAGAAGAGATCTTAGCAACTGTTAAAACATATCTAGCAGAGTATTCAGATCCCTTAATTGAAATGAAGGATGCACTGAACAACGCTATAGAGAAAGGGTTTGTATTATTAGCAAAACAGAATGAAAAAATATTGGGAGTATGTATTATTGTTAACACACAATTTGATGATTTCATTCCCACATATCACCTAGCATATATAGGAACAAATACGAATTCAAAAGGCAGAGGTATTGGTACAGAATTAATAAAGCGAGCTGTGGATATTACAGAAGGAAAACTATCTTTACATATAGATTTAAATAATAGAAATGCTAAAAAGCTATATGAGAAGATGGGATTTAAACATGTATACAATAGGATGATATATTATAATGAATAAGCAAGCTTTTCAAAAAAGATTATTACAAAAGAAGAAACCAAAACAAAATGTTGGTTTCTTTTTTATTTTTTTTGATTAATTTCTTGTTTTGAGATAAAATGATGTAGACGGAATATAAATAAGTTATGAAATGTGTTGCATTAATCATGTTTTGTAAAAATAGAGAAGGAGAATGATAATATGGATGCAGTTTTAATCAAAGAAAATGTATATTGGGTAGGTGTGATTGATTGGAATTTGAGAGATTTCCACGGATATTCAACAAGCCTAGGGGGAACATATAATGCATATCTCATTATTGATGAAAAAATAACTTTAATTGATAATGTTTATGCACCATTTGCTGGTGAAATGATCGCTCGTATTAAATCAGTGATTGATCCATCAAAAATAGATATCATCATCTCTAATCATAGCGAACCTGATCATAGTGGAAGCATTCTTACGATGCTTAAATATGCTCCAAATGCAAAAATTTATGCATCAGGACCTGCAGGAGTTAGATCAATGGTGGGGACTTATCATGATATTGAAGTTCTTCCTGTTAAAACAGATGAGATTATCAATATTGGTAAAAGAGATTTGAAGTTCATTCAAACACCACTCGTCCATTGGCCAGATAATATGGTTACCTATAGTGCTTATGATAAAATATTATTCAGTAATGATATGCTAGGGCAACATATCGCATCTTTTGAAAGATTTGATGATGAATATGATTTGGATGTATTACTTGACGAATTAAAAAAATATTATGCAAACATTGTCTTACCATATGGTGCACAAACTCAAAAAGCACTTGCCGCTGTCAAAAAACTAGATATTGAGCTAATTGCTACCAGCCATGGAGCAATTTGGAGATCGCATATAAAAGAAGCGCTTGATCTTTATGAAAAGATGAGCACATATCAAAAAGAGAATAAAGCTGTAGTCGTTTATGATACGATGTGGGGTAGTACAGAGAAGATGGCATTAGAAATAGCTGAGACATTTGAAAAATCAGGTATAAAAACATTAGTTCGTCATGTTAGAAAGACACCTTTATCTGATATCATTTCCGATTTAACTGATGCAAGTTATATTGCTGTCGGTTCCCCAACCTTAAACAATGGCTTGATGCCATCCATGGCAGCTTTCCTTTGTTATTTGAAGGGACTTAATCCCAGAAACCTCAATTATCTTGTATTTGGTAGTTTTGGATGGGGTGGACAAGGCGTTGCATTTGCGGTTAAAGAACTAGAAGAAATGGGATTCAAAAAAATTATTGACCCAATACGCATTCAATATTCTCCCTCTAGGGAACAAATGTCAACAATGATAAAAGGAATTACTGTTTCACTTAAAGAAATTCAAAAAAAGCAGTAAAATAATTTAATTTGATATAATCAAATTAATAATGAAATATTAAGGTGATAGTGATTAAAAAGATCAGCTATTACCTTTTTTAATTAAAAAGATTAGGATTAGTTGGTTGGGATACTCGGTAATTCATACAATCAGTGCTATAATATGTGTAATAGGCACTGAGATGGGGCACAATATATGAAAAAAGCAATCATTTATGTTTTTTCTGGAACTGGGAATACTAAGTTAACAGCAAAAGAAATAGCAGAAGAATTGAATCTTTTGGATATTGATACAACTATTTTTGACGTACGAATCCCAATTCATGATGTTCCTGATCCGAAGTTATATGATGTAGCTTTATTTGGATATCCTATTCATGCCTTTAATACACCAAAAATTTTTCTTGATTTCATTAAACGATTGCCTGAAGTAAGCGGACTTCCTGCATACATTTTTAAGACTTCAGGTGAGCCATTTCATATCAATAGTGTCTCTAGTTGGTCTTTGATAAGAAAGTTAAAAAGAAAAGGGTTTATTCCAATGATGGATAGACATTTGCTTATGCCATATAATATCATGTTTAAGTATCAGGATGCTCTAGCAAAACAAATGTTTAATCATACGCTTGGAATGGCTAAACTAATTGCAATTAAGATTAAAAATGGAGATAAAGAAAAACTGAGATACTATCCATGGTATATTATTTTGCATTTTATTTTTAGAATTCAGTGGATTGGAGCTAAAATTAATGGACCACTGATTCACGTTAAAAAGAATATTTGCAGTGGTTGTGGCATTTGTGTCGCACAATGCCCAACGCAAAACATTGAAATGCGTCAAGGGATTCCACATTTTTCTCATCATTGCACCATGTGCATGAACTGCTCTTTAGTTTGTCCGAATGATGCGGTGAGACCAGGAATACTAAATCTTTGGAGAGTAAATGGAAGATATCCTTTCAAACAATTGATTGAAAACGATGATATTCCTTCAATATATATCAACAGCGATACCAAAGGATATTTTAAATTGTTTTTGACATATTATAATAAAACTTATAAAGAGATTAGGGAAATTACAGGAATAGATTATAAGAAAATATAATCCATTTCTATTCATGGCAATACAAATTTCTCGAATACTGGAAACACCAATTGAAGAATTATTCATCATTGACGAATAAAAAACTGCGAAATTCGCAGTTTTTTTCATTTCCTAATTGCCCATCTTAATTTTGCAGATCTTGCTCGACTATTAGAAGTTTGTTCTTCAAATGACGGTCGTATTGGACTTGGTGCGATTTCACGATAGGTATCGTTTCTTAAATAGTGCTGAAAAGATTTTTTGACAAGTCTATCTTCACCTGAATGAAATGATAGAATGGCAACTCTCCCACCCCGTTTTAGTACTAAAGGAAGTTTTTCTAAAAATTCAAATAATGCTTCAAATTCATGATTAACATCTATTCTTAACGCCTGAAAAGATCGTTGACAAGATTTTTTTACTTCTTCATCTCGATCATCACGAGGAATGAATGTTAATGCGTCCTTGATAACATTTTGCAATTGTAATGTTGTTAATATTTGATTACCACTATGATATTTTGAAACAATAGCTGAAGCAATTTCTTCTGCATGAGGTTCGTCAGCGTTTTCAATCAACATCCCAATTATTTCATCCTTGGTCATTTCTCTTAGACGCTCAGCTGCAGTTATTCCTTTAGCTTGATTCATTCTTAAATCTAATGGACCATCTGTTTTAAATGAAAATCCTCTTTTTGGATTGTCGATCTGCATAGATGAAACGCCTAAATCAGCTAAAATAAAATCAAATGGACCCGATTCAAGTGCTAGATAATCAATATCTGCAAAATTCATATTTTTAATTGTTAAAATATCGGGACCAAATCCTAAACTCTCTAATCGTTTTTGAGTACGGGGTAATTCAATGGAATCAGTATCAAGTGCATAAAGGTGTCCTTTTTGATTTAGCTTTTTCAGAATTTCTGTTGAGTGACCTCCATAACCTAATGTAGCGTCTAGGCCTATCTGCCCAGGTTTTATTTGTAAAAACTCAAGAATTTCGTTGACACAGATTGGCCGGTGCATACCCGCAGGTGTATTTCCTTTTTGAATAACTCTATCAATTGTTTCGGCATATTTTTCTGGTTGCAACTCTTTATATTTAGCTTCAAAAGACTTTGGATGCGTACCCTTATATCGAATACGTCTTTTATGTTTTTCTTTTGTATTATCCATTATTGCATACCGCCTAATTTCCATATTTTCATTTATAGGAGTTCGAATATTATGATACCAAATACACAAATTAAATGCAAACCTCAAAAAAAGATCATTAATAAAAATATAAGGTGTCAATTCTTCAATATTAAAACCATCTTGTAACATAATCTAAATCATCCCATAATCTCATAAACTTGTATAAAATAAGTGTGGATTATGTTACAATAAACTTAAACAATAGTATAGGGGGTTTAGCACATGTGGTGGGAAAGTTTGATCTCTTTTCAACAGGTTATGTTTGTTATTGCTGTTGCAGCTAGTGCTGTGATGGTTATTTTCATCGTTTTAATGTTTATTGGAATGGATGGCTCCGATTTTGATGGTATTGATTCTCCTGATATGGATGTTGATATTATCAATGATGAACCTTTCAGTTCTGTTGGTGGGATGAAAATTCTCACGGTAAGAGGTTTTCTAGCATTTCTAAGTATCGGAGGATGGGCAGCATTCTTAGTTGCGAATATTTTATCACTCTTTTGGTCGTCACTTATTGGGGTGGTTTCTGGACTCATCGCAGCTTATCTAGTTTCTTTAGCTTTCAAAGCGGTTTATAAACTAGAGTCTGCGGGTAATCTAGATTATGAAAATGCGATAGGAAAAATTGGAACAGTTTATATACGCATACCTAAAGCAAAAAGTGGTAAAGGTAAGGTAACTCTAACAATGCAAGAACGATTTATCGAAGTAGAGGCAGTTACCGAACAGGATCAAGATATCATGCCGAAAACAGAAGTTGAAGTTGTTGATATCGTAGACACAACAATATTAGTTGTTAAATCAAAATAAAAAATAAGGAGAAATACAGATGGAAAACATTATTTTAGTATCATGGGCAGCTATAGTAGGACCAATCGTAACGGTTCTTATAATCTTTTTTTCAGTGCTTGCCTTTGTCGTTACAAGAATCAGAAAGTGTCCTTCGGACAAAATTTTAGTTGTTTATGGTAAGGTTGGTAACAATGTTGATGGAACACATAAATCAGCATTATGTATGCATGGAGGAACTAAATTTATTGTTCCATTTATTCAAGCATATCAATTCTTAGACTTAACCCCTATGTCTATTCAAGTTGATTTAACTAATGCACTTTCAAGACAAAATATTCGTATTGATGTGCCATCAAGATTTACAGTTGGTATTTCAATTGAAGCAGGAGTTATGCAAAATGCAGCTGAAAGATTATTGGGCTTAAAGATGACCGAAATCCAAGAATTAGCCAAAGATATCATTTTTGGTCAATTGCGTTTAGTCATTGCAACAATGGATATCGAAGAAATCAATACCAATAGAGATAAATTTCTTGAAGCAGTTTCGGACAATGTTGAAACTGAATTAAAGAAAATCGGTTTAAGATTAATCAACGTGAATGTCACAGACATCAATGATGAATCGGGATATATTGAAGCTTTAGGTAAAGAAGCAGCAGCAAAAGCAATTAATGATGCAAAGAAAACTGTTGCTGAAAAGAATAGAGATGGTTCTATTGGTGAAGCAAATGCGCATCGTGATCAAAGAATTCAAGTTGCATTAGCTAATTCGAAAGCAATTGAAGGTGAAAATAAATCATTAGGAGATATTTCTCAGACAAATGCTACACGTAGAGAAATTGAAGCTGAATCACTCAGAAGAGCAATGGTTGCAGAAAAAGTTGCAGCAGCAAAAGCACTTGAAGATTCCTATCTTGCAGAACAAACCGCAGAACTAGCGCGTGCTACACGTGAAAAAGCTACTCAGGAAGCAGACATCATCGTTAAAGCTGAAATTGATAAGCAAAAGATTGTTATCGCAGCTGAAGCAGTTGCTGAAGAAACAAGAAGACATGCAAGAGGTGAAGCGGATGCAATATTTGCTAAATTAGATGCTGAAGCTCGTGGTAGTCTTGAAATTCTAACGAAACAAGCAGAAGGCTTTAAACAAATTGTTAAAGCTGCTGGAGATAATCCAGATGCAGCTGTTAAGATGTTAATTGCGGATAAGCTTGAAATGTTAGTTAAAATCCAAGTTGAAGCAATCAAAAATCTTAAATTTGATAAAATCACTGTTTGGGATAGTGGATCAAAAGATGGTTCATCATCGACAGCAAATTTCGCTTCAAATTTAATGAAATCAATTCCTCCAATGAAAGAACTGTTTGATATGGCAGGACTTGAATTACCTAAATATTTAGGCACTGATATTAAAGAAAAAAAAGAAACAATGAAGACTGAAGAAGTCAAAACTGAAGAAGTTAAGAAGAAAGAAGTAAAAGCTAAATAAGAAAATGAAAGTTAAATATTGCATAAAAAAACCTTAGAATAAGTATCTAAGGTTTTTATTTTATTTCTTATGCCCAACTTCTAATTTATATAATTCTTCTGTAGCAAAATGGAATTTAGTAACTGAATATTCTTGATTTATCGGATACAAGTAGTATGTATCTTCACTGGTTGAAAAACTGAGTCCATCGCCTCTACCAAAATAATCATATTCTATATGAACTCCAAAATTAGCAATGACAGGCTTTTCAACTTTAAGATTTTCTCCAATCAATTTAAATCCATTTTTATTATGGGTTAATGTTCCTTTGCCTATTCGGTAATAACCTGTACTATTGGGTAACATATCAATATTGACTTCTAATTCAACGTTATAATCATTATTTAGAATTTGGTTTCTTACTTGTTCGCGTTCCCATTCGAACCAGTCAGGGATATGTGAGAATATCGTTTTACCTTTGGTATTAGAAAGCCTTCCTAATTCATCCATTTCATATGTTTCAGAACAAGCCTTACACCATAATTTATTATCCTTACTTGCCATTTGATGTTCAGTTTTACAATGAGGACACATATAAAGAGGTTTGTGAAGGTTTTCCGCTCTAAAGGGCTCTGTTATCTTGATTTTTTCTTGAACTTGATGGGCATATTCATCATACTTAAAGACTTCTCTAATTCTTTTATTGATTTCAGCAACACTTAATTTACTAATTTCATCTTGAGTTATTATCTGTGTGATATCTGTTGATGTGTGAATTTTTCTTGGTCTAAGATTCCAAACAGGTTGTCTTAAATGATGACCATGAGAAATGATAGCAGCTACAGGATGATTCATCAACTTAATTAATTTTCCCAAACTATCAGGAAGCATTGATGTAGTTCCTACAAGTGAGTATCTTGCCTCAGGATATATTTGACAAACTGTCTTATTAACAACAAGACTATGTTTGATTTGTCTGAGTAATTCGTTATCACTAACAAATTTGCGTTTCATGAAACAGCCAACATTGCGCATAATATTTTCTCTACCAATAAATCCATCAACAGCTACAATGTAACTAGATCTTCTAGGAAATACAGCTCTTGTTGCAACTTTAAAATCTAGAAAACTATTGTGGCTACATAATAAAATATAGGGACCCTTAAGTCCTTTCATATTATGTTTTCTGATGAATGAATGAACAGCAAAAGTTTCAGGAAAAGCTAGGATCCATGCCAATAACTGTAAATACCATTTTGGTCTAATAGGCATTTTTTTCATATCAAATCGTGGCATAGCTTTTACTTCATCTACACTTTTATATACAATATCAGTTATTTTCATATCTAATATCCTTTCCGATATAATTGTTAATTTATTATAGCATAAATAATCATAAGACAAAATGTAGTATCTCCACAAAAAGCTTTTTAAGTTCAAAATATGATAAACTAAAAAAGAGTAATAATAGTTCTCAAAATATCGTGATATGGAGAATAATCATGAAGTGGAATGAGATAAGAAAAGACATCATTAATCGCTGTCAATTAGTTGTAGCGCCCGATACTACCAAACAAATACGGCATATTGCAAAGCAAAGTAAAAATGATATTATGCAATTATCATTAGAAGAGGTATTTTTATTAGCTGAATCATTTTTAAAAATGAAGAATCAATACTATATAATCATTGCATATCAAATACTTGATTATAAACATGAAGACTTTACAATAGAAACGTATGATATATTTGAGAAATTTGTTTTAAATTATGTTTCTGATTGGTGGGATTGCGATGATTTTATGACGCATGCATTTACAAAATTGTTGCTAAAATTTCCAAACATTCTTCAAAAAATTGATTCATTGACAACTCATGAAAGGTTTGCAGTCAGAAGATGTGCCCCAGTATTGCTCGTTATTCCTGCAAGAAAAGGATTATTAGATATCAATGAAATCTTTCGTATTTGTGATCTGGTATTTTATGATAAACATTACTTGGTTCAAAAAGGATATGGTTGGCTCTTAAAAGAAGCTAGTAAAAAATATCAATCAGATGTCGTTAAATATCTCGAAAAAAACATTGACATTATGCCAAGAACAGCATTCCGTTATGCGTTAGAGAAACTACCCGAAAATGAAAGAAAGCGATTAATGCATAAACTGACATAGATATTTTAAACAATCAAAATAATAAAGGAGAAGTAAATGTCAACGTCAAAAAACTTTGCTGACTATATTATTGATCAATTAAGTGATATAGATGGGATATTCATAAAAAATATGTTTGGTGAATATGGGCTGTTTTTATCTGGTAAAATGGTTGGAGTATTATGTGATGATAATCTATTTATTAAACCAACTGAAGCAGGTAAAAAACTGTTGGGAGATGTTATCTATGCCCCCCCTTATAAAGGCGCTAAACCATATTTTCTCATTGATGATACTGATAATCGTTTTTTCTTAAAGGAACTCATTGTCAAAACAGAACAAGCCCTTCCATTGCCTAAAAAGAAAAAGGTTAAGTTGTAACATTAAACACATAAAATAGTTTTCGATAAAAAAAAGGATGATGACTTTGGGTCATTATCCTTTTTATAATTTATTTCTTTTTTAATCTAAATTTAATTAAGCAATAGCAATTACATAAACGATTGTGTTTGCTAAAGTAATTAATGTGAAGAATAAAGTATTAAAGAAGACTGATGTCCAAATGTTGCCAGTTTTTTGTGAGAATCTTCTTGAAATAATACCTGCAACTGAAAGTGTTGGAACTAAGCCTACACAAAGGATTGCAGAAAGTGAGAATGATGGGAATGCTGCTGCGCCTGTGTTATAGAGAACCCAGTAATTATAAACGAGGAATAAAACAACTGGACCAGCTAATAAGAAGGCTGCAAATATATCAGCTAACCAACCCTTCATATTTCTAGTATTAACATGAACACTAATTGCACCTGCAAAATAATAAATGAAGATGATTGGCATATATCTTAGTGCTGCAACAAATTGACTAGAATTGAATATTTGAATTGCATAAGTATAGAATCTGAAGTCTACTAAGAATACCCATCCAATAATAGCAACAAACAATAGAATGCCAATAGTAATAGCAATTGCTGTTAATAAGCTTGCGCCCACTTGGACTGGAGTTGCTTTAAGACCATAAGGATTTTCTACATCATCACCAAGATTTAATACTGGTGCTGCAATGAAAGTAACTAATAAAATTAAACCAGCGCTACATAGTGCCCAGTAGAAAATAGTGTTAACTGAAGAAGCTCCCCAATAATTAGAATCAGACAAAATTTGAGTATTTTGTAATAACCAACGGAAAGCTAAAGCAACAAAGATAATTGTTACAGAACCTACAGATACTTTTTGAGCAACTTGTAATAGTTCTTTATTATCTTTAGAAACTAGAGCAGCAATCCAAACTGCGATTGCAACTACAACTGCACCTGCCATGACATAATATAAAGCTTCGCCAAGTTGAAGCAAACCATCTGTTGCTCGATCCATGAAAGTAGGAATATAGAAAGCACTTAACAAGGATGCGATTGTAATAACAAGGAATTTCAAATATTTCTTTTCTTTGGACATTGGAACAACTGGTCCGCCGATTGTTAAATCCTTAGCGTTAGCTTTGTTGAATACTGGTAAACTTGTCAATAGTGCAAATGCTGGGAAAATCATTACAAATAAAGCAACTAATGAAACAAGTGTGAAAGCTTCTTTTAACCACCAAGTTTGAGTAGTACTACCAGTTGCAATGCCATGAGATTCAAGCGTGCCTAGGTTATACATATCGAACTGTTGTTGAAACGCAACTTTGAAGAAACTAATTGTATCTTTACCTGATTCTAATGACCAAGTATTTTGTGGATGGGTTTCATCAGGTGTAAAAATTACTCTGTATCCACCATCTTTGACATAATATACACCAGCTTCAGCATCCCCGGAAGTAGTTCTACCTAGGAAAGTTAAACCTACTGGATCTGCTGTATAATCCTTATAAATGACCGAACCAGTTCCCGCTGGCGAATCATTATCAAAGAAGAATTGGTCATAGTGTGCAGCAATGACTCCGCTACTTCTTGGGCCAAAATAACTTGTAGGATCAGCAACGAAAATATATCGGAAATCTGCACCAACTGATAATGAAGTTGCAATCTTACGATATCCATTGACAGCAAAATCCATTTCATCAAAGATAACTGCATATTCAGCGGAGAATCCACCCATTGAGTGTCCACTAACACCAATCATACCGTTTCCAGCAGCATCTTTTAAGACATAATCTTGGTCATACATGTATTGTGCAGCATCATATAATGATTTTGCATAGAAACTAAATGGAGCCGACATTTTTGATGAATCACCATGATCATACATATCGATAGCCAATACAACATAACCTCTCCTAGATAATTCGATTGCTCCGATTTCTTGCATTTCTTTGTTATTCAAGTAACCGTGAGTAAGAATTACCGCTGGAGCTGGATTTTCATCATCTACACTACGAGGCATGTAGAGATAACCCGCTAATTCACCATTTTCAGTTTCAAAAGTAATTGCTGATACTTTTACTGAAAAGAATGAAGATTGAACCATTGCAGCAAAGAAGCTAGAAACAACAATGACAATAAGTAATCCGATAAGCAACTTTACTGGCGTTAATCCATTTTTAAACATTTTTTCTCCTCTCATTTTCCTTTTTATTTTTATATAATTTCTTATATATAAATTCCTCTAAGACAAGATTCAAAACTCTATTAAAAATAATTGAGTCATAGCAAATAAAAAAGCATATTCAAAATATCTAATGTATTTCGGCTTTGCTCTATGACTCTTAGCGCGTTCATTAACTTTATTTTATTATACACCGTGATTTATAATGTGTCAATATTACTTATGTGAAAAGTTATGGAAGTACAATATATTATTTAATTTTATATTTTTGTTAATAAAAAAAACAGATTCTTATTTATTATTCGTAAGAAGTCTGTTTTAATTAAATAAATTTACTTTTATTGAATTTGACCTTTCATCATTTTAGATATCATTTTAATAGCTCTTTTCGGACTTATTTTATACATAAAATGCATCATCTTAGAATCTTTGCCAGCGAAAACTTGGAACTTATTCTTTTCCATACCGGAAATAATAATTTCAGCAGCCTTATTAGGTGCTAACATTTTCATAGAAGGTTGCTTTCCATCCGTGGGTACGCTAACTACGGTATTTGAATTTTTAGCAATATCTGTTTCAACTGCACCAGGAAATACGACAGTTACATTTACATTTGTATCAAGTAATTCAGCGTATAAACCTTCTGTTAATAATTTAACTGCAGCTTTAGATGCTCCATATATTGTTTGACCTGGAAATGGGAAAAATCCACCCATGCTAGATACGTTAACTATATGTCCTTCGGGTCTTTCTAAAAGATGTGGTAAGAATGTCTTGATCATGTTTAGTGGACCATAAAAATTAACATTCATAACTAAATTTATTTTTGAATAATCTAAATCATTAACCTTAATAAAAGGTTGAATGATTCCTGCATTATTAATCAGTCCATCGACATGTTTATGTTTCTTAATAATTTCATCAAAAGCTTTCTGAATCATTTCTTGACTTGTTATGTCACAAATATGTATTGAGAGATTTTTGTTATTCTCTGATGCTTTAAGAGTATCCTCTAATCGTTCTTTGTTCATATCTAGCCCAGCTACATGTGCACCTTTTTTAAGTAAATTTAAAACAAGTTCTTTTCCTATACCACCACCTGCACCTGTCACAACGATGACTTTATCATTTACTTTCATTGATGAAACCTCCTTTATTAAATCTATTAATTCTTATACTCATTATAATCTTATGCAATAGTATAATCAATAACCATGATTTTTACTGTATATTTTTATAGATCTAAGATAAATCGCAGACATATTCATATAAAAACAGTACTATTAATTTACACGGTCAGTTTAGATCCTAATGAGCACATAATCATTTGTTGTGATATAATTTTATTAATAAGAAGGATACAATTAATTATAGGAATTAATCATTTGAGAAAACTAAGTAATTTGTTAAGAGAGTAGAAAAAGACCAATTAAAACATATGAGTGAAAGCTAAGAAAAGGGGAAGACTATGGATTGGATAGTAAGAGTAGAAAACTTAGTGAAAAGTTATGGTGATGTAGAAGCAGTAAGAGATATCTCTTTTACAATCAAAAGAGGAAGCTTATTTGCTTTTCTGGGTCCAAACGGTGCTGGGAAATCAACGACAATAAATATTATGACAACACTTTTAGATGCCAATAGTGGAAAAGTCTATCTTAATGATCAAACAGATGAAGATTATTTCAGAAACAAAATAGGTGTTGTTTTTCAGGGGAATGTATTAGATGATTTTTTAACTGTTAAAGAAAATCTTTTGTATAGAGGTTCATTATATCAAGGAAAAAAATCAGAGGTAAAACAGAGATATGAAGAACTAAAAGAGTATCTTCATTTGGAAGAGTTTGAAAATCAGAGATTCAGTACTCTATCAGGTGGTCAAAAAAGAAGAGCAGAAATTGCGCGTGCACTTTTTGCCAATCCCGAAATTTTATTATTAGATGAACCTACAACTGGTCTAGACCCAGAAACAAGACAAGTTGTTTGGAGAGTAATTGATGATCTTAAAAAGAAACAGGGATTAACCATCTTTTTAACAACCCACTATATGGAAGAAGCTGCAAATGCAGACCACGTTATTATTATAAATAAAGGAAAAATAGTTGCACAAGGAACGCCTGCTGAGCTCAAGGACGAATTTAGCTATGACAGACTAAGAATTGTACCTATCAATAGAGAAAAACTGCTTAAAACCTTAAATGATCTAAATCGAGAATACGAAAAAGTTGCTGATCAATACATTATTCAAGTCAATGATCCAAAGGATTCAATCGGTTTGATTGAAGTCTTAAAAGATAATATTAAACAATATGAAGTTTTAATGGGAACAATGGATGATGTATTTATCAATGTCATCGGAGGTGAAAATCATGTTTGATTTGACCTCATTAATTAAAAGACATATTTTAAATTTCTTAAGAGATAAAACGGCTGTATTCTTTTCATTCTTATCGGTGATCATTTTACTTGCACTTTATTTTCTTTTTATTGGTAGACAGTATACAGATGGTTCACAATTAGCTTTTTTAAGTCCTGAACTAAAAACATATTTAACAGCAGGAATTATGATGGGAGGAATACTTATCATCAATACTGCATCATTATCTTTAGGGATGATGGGTAATCTGATTACTGATTTGGTTCAAAGAAAACTAGATGGTTTTTTGGTTACACCAGTCAAGCGCTATAAAATCATTTTAAGTTATTATATTGCCGCAATTATAGTTACTTCAGTGCTTTCATTGTTTATGTGGTTTTTAACATTCCTATATGTTGGATTGTTTTCAGGATATTGGTATTCTGCTGAAGCGTTTATATATACATCACTTTTAGTTGTTTTCTTTACTTTTATTTCTTCAACATTGATGATTTACTTAACCACACTCATAAAATCTATCAATGCATTTGGTGGATTATCTGGAACTTTAGGAACTTTGATTGGTTTCACGAGTGGAATCTATATTCCTTTATTTGTCTTAGGTAAGACAATGACAAAAGTTGCTTCAGTGATTCCCTTTACACATATGGCAATTATTCTTAAAAGGGTCTTATTAAAAGAACCTTATGAAATCTTAGCGCAAACACTTCCACCTGATGCAATGACAGAATTAGATATCTATTATGGAACACGCGAAATTGGTGTTCTAGGTATGGATGTTTCAATGTGGATCATCATGGTTTTCACAATTGGGATTGCTTTTGTATTATTGTTTTTTGCCTATCGAAGAATGAATAAGAAGATGGGAAATTAATTAAAAATATAAAGACTAAGGATAGATGAGACATCTATTCTTTTTTTATTGACTGACAAGTGGTAAAATAGGATTACTGAAATATAAATAATATTCATTTTTGGAGGATTACAATGAAATTGAGTTCATATTTAAAGCCAAAATCAATGATCTACACAGGGTCTTATTCACATATTGAAACAATTATTAGACATTGGGAATATGATGAAAAAACTGTAGAAGAGGTTGAAACATTAGATATTACACCTAATAAAAAGCACTATTTTCAAATTGTAGGTTTAGCTGATGTTGAAAAAATTCAGGAAGTTAAAAAACATTTATCAATTGATCCACTCATCATGGAAGATATCTTCAACGTTAATCAGCGTAATAAATTAGAGCTTAAGGAAGACTATTTATTCGGTACTTTTTCATATGCATACACAGAAAATGGGCAAATTACCAAAGATTATATGAGTATTCTCATGCTTCCGAATATCATTCTATCTTTTCATGAAACCAATCCGATTTTTTTAGATGATTTAAGATTTTTATTTAAAGATCATAAAGAACTTAGAGAATTACCTACAGACTATCTTTTCTTTCAAATTATGGATATTATTACTGATAACCAATTAGAGGTATTTGATACGCTTGATGTTGCAATCAATGATTTTGAAGCACAGATACTAGAAACAAAAAATATTGAACAAGAATCTTTTTATTTGATTAGAAAACAAATGCTTCAATTAAAAAACAATGTTTCTCCTATTTATGAACAATTAGAAAAAGTTCTATTTAAAAAGAATGCATTATTTAGTAATGTAACAACAACTTATTTTGAAGACTTAAAAGATCATCTGCAAAGATTAGATAGTAGAATTAATCAAAGTCGTGAAATGATTCATCAACTTTTAGATCTTCATATCAATAATCAAGGTAATAAAATGAATAAAATTATGGCAACACTCACTTTATTTTCAGCTATATTTATTCCTTTATCATTTTTAACTGGATTCTTTGGTATGAATTTTATCCATTTTGGATTATTGCAGTATGATAATGCACTCATTGTTTTTGGTTCTGTATGTGTGATTATTGCTTTAGGAATGATTCTCTTTTTTAAGAGAAAAAAGTGGTTGTAAAGTATTTAAAATATATGGGAAATTATGCAATTAAGTATAAGTCAATATATAGTATTCATGTTAACAAATGCTCACAAAACCATTATTGTATTTTGAGGTGAAAAATGGCTAAAATTTATTATGTTGAAGATGATAAAGCAATCAAATTTGTTATAGAAAAAACAATTGATCATGCGGGATTAAGTGGTCGAGGATTTCAACATGTCGAAGCATTTTTAAAAGCTTTTTATTTAAGTAAACCAGATATGGTTTTACTTGACGCTCTATGTCCTGAAATATCTGGATTAGATATATTAAAGGAGATTAGAAAGACTGATAAAACAACACCAATTATGATGATATCATCTTTACAAAGCGAAATGGACAAGGTTATTGCTCTTGATATGGGAGCGGATGATTACATAACAAAACCGTTTGGTGTTTTAGAGTTAACATCACGAATTCAAGCAAAATTAAGAAAGAGTATTGCTGAAAAAATCTATCAGATGGGGAATGTTTCAATTGATGATAAAAAACATTTATGTCTAATAATTAATCAAGAAACTTACTTGACTAATAAAGAATACGCAATCTTAAAACTCTTACTTAAAAATAATGGTGAAGTTGTTTCCAAAGAAACTATTTTTAAAGATGTATGGGAAACAGATTTTATTGGAGTGACGCGCACACTTGATATGCATATTAAATCTTTACGCAATAAACTAAAAAATAATCATGCGACAATTGAAATAAAAACTGTGCGTGGTATAGGATATCAAGTTGTATAAAAAAAAAAATAAAAAAATAAACATTAAGTAAAAAACAAAGGACGAAAGTTTCGTCCTTTGTTTTTTAAATGGCAGGGATATCAGGATTTGAACCCGAACTAACGGTTTTGGAGACCGCTGTGCTACCATTGACACCATATCCCTAAGCGCATTTATAAGTATAGCATAACAAATTCATAAATTGCAATCTATATAGGAAAAAAGGATAGAAATTATTTCCTATCCTTACCATTATCCTTATCTTTATATTCGATATCTTTAAATATTGGTTCAGCATCTACAACTTGAGTTCCATTTTTTCTAATGCCATAATTTCGCGTTTTATAACGTTCTCTTACAGCTTTATGGAAGAATAATAAGTATGTTATTAATGCTACAATTAATACATAAATACCCATTGTGCGCCATATGACCCAATTGTATGGACGTAAATCACCATGATCGGTATTCAAATTATAAGTTAAGATTTCTGATTCCGTAGGAACATTATCAGCAAATTGTGCTCTAAGTCTATAATCGTCTACATTAATTACAAGTGCACCATCTTTATTGAACGCACTTTCATCTGTAGGTACTGTTGTTGCTAAAAATAGCGGGGAATCATTATAAACAAAATCTTTATTCTCATCAATAGAACCATCTGAATAAGAAACTTCAATTCTTATCAAATTTGCTAGTATATCAGTATCAGGAATTTTTAAATAATCATCAGCATCAAATAAGAATAAAACAGGCACATTATAATAAGCAAATGGTTGCGAAGGATCAAAGAAGATACTTCCGGTGTTTGTTAACTCCTCATCAACTAAAAGCGTGTTTTCATCCAACTCAACAGTAATCTTAATGATTGGGTCATCAATTGGATAACCGTTTTCTACAATGTTTACATTGTTCACATAAATCATAAAACCATCATAATAGGTTTTATTAGATACGATACCTACTCCATATGCTCGTACGTTGATTTGATAATCACCGTCGTTATTTATATATTCATATAAAGGTGGAGATTCTCTATAATAATCAATTCCCATTAATGTATTGATTCCGTTAAGGTAAACCGTTTCATCATTTACATATTCACTCACGTTTTCTGTGTAGTATTCTTGTAATTTTGAATAATAAGCATAACTGTAAATTTGCAGCGATAAAAGGGATATGACCATCACATACAACATTCGTCCGACCCATTTAAGCATAATATCACACCTTTCTTGAATAGAATACAAGAAAACGAGTGATTTCACAACTAAAAGAGCAAAAATTACATAATTTTCCTTTACAATGAAGAAAATTATTGTATAATAATACATGCGCTATCATATGGCGGTTGTGGCGAAGTGGTTAACGCATCGGATTGTGGTTCCGACACGCGAGGGTTCGATTCCCTTCAGCCGCCCCATTTTTTATGAGATAGGCCCATAGCCAAGGGGTAAGGCAAGGGACTTTGACTCCCTCATTCGTTGGTTCAAATCCAGCTGGGCCTGCCAATTCAATATTTAAAGCTAGTTCTATGATGTAGGGCTATAGCCAAGTGGTAAGGCAAATGGCTCTGACCCATTTATCGTTGGTTCAAATCCAGCTAGCCCTGCCATTAGATTTTCAAAACCTTATACAGTAAGCACTCGTTGACCAAATATACGCATAAGCGATATTGTGTCCTCAACTCAATTATACGCATAAGCGATATTAGAGTCAACACCAAAATGAAAAGGAGTGTTATTTTATGGTTATCAAATTGAAAGAGGCTAGAAAAAGAAAGCAACTTACGCAACGAGATATAGCTGAAGTTTTAGAGGTATCACAAAGTAATGTATCGAACTATGAAAAAGGCAATTATAATTTAAGTTCTGAACAAATTGTTAAGCTTGTAAAAGTGCTTGAATGTAGTGCAGATTATTTATTAGGATTGATTGATGATGAGCCTAAAAAAGCAATTATAAAAAACCACATGAAGAAAGACTAGGCCAGCGCCTAGTCTTTTTATTTATTTCGATAAGGGGGATAGTATGAAAAAAATAAGCGATTTAATGATCAACATGATACCAGATAACAAGATAAATGAAAAAGTTCAAGTTCTTCATGGAATACTGAACAAAGAATGTAAAAATATGAACGATTATTTTTACAAAGAATTATCACATTTTGCTAAAGTTAATATTTATATTGAAATTGAAACGTTAACTAAAACGTTAGTATATTCATTGCGCTTGAAAGATGGTTTTTTTATCAATTCAATTTATCTACAGGCAGTTCTTGACAATTTCATTGAAATGTATCCTGATTCAGCAGAGAGAATAGCATATGTTCAATTTAAAATCGACTCTTTGCAAGAAGAAAAACAGCGTATTAAAATGAAGGAAAAAAAGGAAAGAGACAAGCAAACTTTAATAAGATTGCAAATAAGAGAGCTTAGAAGAAGAATTAGTAACATTGAAACTATTATCAAATCACAAATAACAATGAAAGAGCCTAGTGAGTAACTAGACTTTTTTTACTTATACTAAACTGCCATGGGCCAATTTGCCCCAGGATCTCCCGTGATTCACCTATTTTTGTTTAGCTATGACTAAACTATCAATATCAAGTTCTTTTTTCACGCTGCCAAAAGTTCGAGCATAAGCAGCTTGCAGCCGGTTCTGTGTAATGTGAGTATAAATTTGAGTGGTTGCTATGTTCTCATGGCCTAATAATTGCTGCAGTATAAAAATGTCCATACCGTTGTTATAAGAGAGAGTCGCAAATGTATGTCTAAACATGTGAGCGTGTAGCATAGATATGCCAAGCTCTTTTTTTAATTTGTCAATGAGATATTTCAAATCACGAGCAAGAACTACCCTATTTTTTAGTGAGTTATAAAGCAACTCTTTTCTAGCTGGGCCATGCTGCAGCATACGAACTATAAAAAACTCTGATAAGCTAGTGAAGAAAATCAATCGCTCTTTTTTTGTCTTTGTCGTTGTAAGTAAAATTGCATGTCTATCGACGTCAATATTTTTGATTTCAATGTTCATGAGCTCGTTTGACCTTATGCCTGTTTCAAGCATGAGCATTATCATTGTTTGATAGAGCAAGTTATTTCCTATGCTGCTATCTAGTGTAGCTACATAGTTCATTATCACTTTTAATTCGTTTTGCTCAATGATATCAAACCGGCGCTTTCCCTCTTTTAGCTTTTTGAATGACTCCAAATATTCAAACTCAATTTCATTAAAACGATAAGCTTGTTTGAAAAGCAGTAGCAATTTGTTTATGGTTTTATTACCACACTTGAGTTTTAAGGCTGAAATTATACGGTTTAAGCCGTTTTTATCAATTTCAAGCGTGTCATGTAATCCTAGCTCATTCAAAAGCTTAAGAATACGCTTTATCTTTGAGCGCTCATAGTCGCAAGTCCCTGCTGCCTTGTGAATAAGACTATTTTCATAATACTGTTGGAACATTACATTTAGATCCATTTTTTTGTTTCCCCTTTCAAACAAAAAAGCCGGTAGCATATTTCAAAATGAAAGTTGCCTGACCAGCTTATAGTTTTTTAGCGAGTTTCGGTTTTCATTTAGTATGAGACCCCGGCACTCTCTTATGTTACTTTGCAGGGCTCAAAATATGAGCTCCCACAATAGCTTTTTTTGTTTTTTGTTTCATTGTAACATGATAAGAAATATATTTCAACTAATCCAACACTTAATTTTTTTCTTTAGTTATTACATGACAGAACTTAAAGAATAAGATTAACAAAAACCAAAATAAAACCGATATAAAATATAGTGTTTTCATGATATGACAACCTTGTCACATTTACTATTTTTCATTTGATTAACCTATTAAAATATTCTTTTCAGGAATGTAATGTTTCTTGTTATACTGATTAATCATAACTCTTAAAGCTTTATTGCTTTGCAGCATTAAGAATGACTCATCATATAAGCAAACCTTTTTAAGTTGCTGCACTAAATATTTTTTTACTGATTGATCGTCCGGCTTTGTCTTTCTCTTTTTAGGTTCTTTTCTAAATGTTGAAATAGTTATAATATCGGTTAAAACATCTGCATATTCATTCATAAATGAGCCACCTGTTCTTTCCATTTATCCAATAATTTATGCTGGTAAGGAAATATGACTTCATTAATTCTCTCGATTGAACTTTTTATAATATCAAAGTATCTACACATCTCAGAGACAATTTGATGTCTAATAAAAAGTTTATCTTGGGCATGTTCAGCTGGAATATTTACTCCTATAATATGAACGCCCATAAAGTCTAAATCAATCATCAACTTTTTAAATCCTTTTATTTTAGTGAAGTCTTGAATATTAACTACTTTAATTGCTAAAACAATATTTTGTGAAGTGCCATATAATTTATTTCCTAAAATCAAATCCGATTTGATTTCTAAAAGTAAATATTCTAATTCTAATTTCGTCATAACTATATTTACATTGTTATTCATGATTGAACCTCATTAAATGTTTCATTATAACTACTGTTTCCTCGAGGATTTTTATTAATACGTTGTGTAGGAGTAAGTTCTGTATAAGTAAGTATTATATTTGTTGCATCATTTTTAGATAATTTGTATTCAAAATTGATATATGTGTGTTGAACATTTTTTCCTGTATTACTTGCAAGCCAAGCGATTAATCTTTCATAAGCTTGTCTTTTAGATGTCGCATTGATTATTATCTCTTTTTTTTCTTTAATCCTTTCTAACATAAAATCATATTTTGAAATACAACTTTTAATTTCTTTATACTCGATAAATGTTATTTCATATTTGTAAAAATTATTTAATTTTATTTTTTTCATTTTTAAATCCTTTCCGCTCACTTTCTTTATGAGCTTAAATATCTAGCATGCATGTCCTCAAGTTGAGAGGACTCTTAACAAAATAATATAAATAATTTTTTCTTTTGTAAGACTTGGGAAATGAGGAAAATGAATAAAGGATGTACACAATATATGTATATATAAATATATACAATATTCACTTTTGGTTTTTCTTAAAGACATCATATATTTTTCATTATTTAGCCCCTTGAAGCACCGTATGAGCAATCGAAATTTCAAATGCTGGGTTATCTATCGTTTGTTTTCTTGTAGCTCGCTCAACTTTCTCCCTTTCATGATATTTTCTTTTACATATAACATGATTGATTTCACCCTTTGTGAATCCACCATAATTTGACAATAAAAAATCAAGAGTTTTTTGTTCATCAAAATAAAATATTTCCTCATAAGCAAAAGCATATATTGCATTCGCACCTAGGTAGCCCCAAAAGTTTATTTCTCCTATTAGTATTTTTCTAGCTCTTTCATAGTCAATATTAACTGGTTTTAGAAAATCTTTTAGGTTTCTATTCTTGGACCTATTTTCATTATCTATTGCACTCATAACTTTATTGTGATAGTTCCAAAAGTTTCTAATAAGTTCAGTTGCATTTCTTTTGTTCATAATCAACCTCTTTCATATTGTTTGATATTTTCTTGCACAATTTTCTTGATGAGTCACTAACTCTAAATTGAATATCGTATTGTTTCTTTTTTTTCTAGAAACATGGTCTATACTTAAACCTAGTTCTCTTAAGCTTGTTGCACCTTTTGGAATGCGAGTTCCGTTTTTATCTCCAAACAATTCAACAACTTTTATATGAGTAAATACGTTATTTGTTTTGCCTTTATAACTCAAGCTGGCTCGATAATAACCACTGCTATTTTTAAACTGCTTAATTATTTTTTTATGTTTAATTGAATACCAGCGGCCTAAATTACTTATTAAATACTTTTCATCAAATGGCAGCCATAGCTCACCTTGTTTTTTTCTTATGCCTTTAGTTGATATTTTCATATGCTTTCAACTCCATGCACAGATTGCTTTTTAACCAGGGCGATTTGATACATGAAACGTGAGTTTGAAAACACATCTCTATTCAAAATCAAATATTCTTGCTTGTATAAAACAATCGTTTGACCTTGAATATAATAATCGTTAGTAATGTATCTTAATTTTGCACTCTTTTTCATGACTTAGCCCTCACACCTATTTTTTTGTATAAATCATCAAGTGCATTGTCAATTTCAGGCTCAATCTGAACAGGTTTAAAAAAATTGATCAACTTATCATTCCAGCACGCATTCTCAAGCCAATTTATGCAGTCAGGTATATAACGGCCACTCTCACGCTGCCATTGCTCGCTCTGCATGTGTTCATCAACTGCATTAAGCATGATATCGAGTGTTTTTTTGTCAAGTTGATTTTCATTAAACCAATTAAGAGCTTTTTGGCCTTTTGTCTTTTTTGGGTATAAAGTCCAAAATGTATTAAAGAATGAATTATTAGTAGGAAAAGAAAACTTATTTTTTTTATTATTGTCTACACCCCCCTTTTTTTTAGTGTGTGTTAACTCTAAATCTATATCTAAATCTATATCTAAATCTTTCTCTAACTCTAACTCTATGTTACTTTTTGTTACATCAGCGTTACATTGTAACAATTTTGTCTTTTCATCAAGTTTATTTCTATGCCTTCTTACACGTTCAGCACTAGGCGATTCACTCGCTATCATAGCTTTAACATTGTTCATATAGATTGTTTTATTATCTTCAAGCTGCACAAGCTCAAGCGATTTAAAAGCAGTCATGGCCGCTCTAACAATATCAATGTTTGTATTTGTAACAACAGCTAACATTTTTTCATCATAAGGTATCAAAGCATTTAATCTTAATGAGCCCTCATTCTCAACACTTTTTAATAATAATTTTAAATAGAATAATACATAGTTTGGACCGTTTTCTTGTGACTCTAATATTTTGATTTCTTCTTTATCAAAAAAATTATTCACAAGCTTGAGCCAATAATATTTTTTTGCCATTTTAGGCACAACCTTTCTTTTTATTTTTTTAAAACTAGATGCAGCTCTCGAAAAAACTAAAAGCGACTTAAGAGAGCATACCGAGTCATAGTTTGCCGCCTAGACCCAATACACTCTTTTAAATCGCTTTAGAGTTATGGCGGCAACCACATTATTAAATTGATAAAACGCTATGATATCACCTCAATTCGTTTTTTACATTTCATAGGGAGAATAGGCTGCAATCGAATAGAAAAGGTCTTTTGCAGCCTAGCAAGTACCCAATGAACGAAAAAGCACTCGACTTTTTGCGAGTGCTTACTGTATAGGGCTTTGACTCCCTCATCGTTGGTTCAAATCCAGCTGGGCCTGCCATTTTAATAAATAAGCTCTACAGATAGGGCTATAGCCAAGGGGTAAGGCAAATGGCTCTGACCCATTGATCGTTGGTTCAAATCCAGCTAGCCCTGCCACAAACGTATAAATAGGAACATTTGTTTCTATTTTTTTATTTTCAAGTAAATTTTAGTTCATTCCTCTAGTATAAAGTAGGAGGAAAGATAATGAAAAAGATAGCATTACTGATATTAATGATTTGTATGACATTATTGTTTCAAGAATTAACTGTCCGTGCTGAAGGAGAAGAACAATATCCTTTAGGTAAAAACTATTTAGACTTAAGTAATTTAATTATGAAATCTGATGATTCACATTGCGCTTATACAGAAAATCCCATATTTGTTAAGGGTAATCATGAATACACGATTGTTCTCGACTTTGATTTTTTGGGTCAGCACAGTGATTGGTTAGGTGATATTTATTTGAGTATTGAAGAAATACCATCGTATGATACTTATGATTTTTTGATGTTAGGTGATTACGTAAATGAAAGAGCATATATTGAATTTATACCAAATGATGATTATGTATTTTTAACGAGTCTACCCATGATACCAACGGGTTATAATGCAATTATGTATGAGGGTTCATATGCTGATTTTTCTGGATTTGAACCATTTATTGATCCAAATGAAACAATGAGTTATCAAGGTGTTCTACCAATTGATTATGATGAACCGATGACTTTGGCACAAATCGAATCTTATATTCATGCAGAAGATCCATACGGTAATCCAATTGGAATTACTGTAGAAACAGATGATTATTCGAATAGTACAATGCTTCCTGGAAATTATGAGATGATATTTATGACCAGCTTTAACCAGATTATAAAAACTTATCATCTGGAAGTTAGAGTATTTGATTCTAGTTCACCAATTATAGTTGATCCGGGGATAATTTCTATACCATTAAGTGAAAAAATATTATTAGATGACATCTTGCAAACGATTTCGGTTTCAGATAATGTTGATTCAATGAGCGCAAATGATTTGGTTGTCATAGAAGATACTTATTCTGTAGCAAACTCAGTTGGGTCGTATAATATTACTGTAGAAGCGGAAGATTCCAGCTTAAATGTAACATCATTATCAATTCGAGTCGATTTGGTAGATATGAATGGGCCAACAATTATTGGTCCAGAAGCGCTTTATCTCTATACAATAGATTTACCTTTATCTAATCAAGAAATCAGGGAATATTTTACAATTATTGATGATGTTGATGGAACTAATGTTTCTGTCCAATTTATAAATGATACCTATCAGCAAACACAAGAACCAGGCGTTTATGGTGTTACAATCAAAGCCTTTGACACACTTGCAAATAGCAAAACAAGAAATATAACAATTCATGTCATCGAAAATAGAGGACCAGTATTTAGTACTGATGAAATTATCTTAAGTATTGATGCTGCAAATTTGATGACTGATGAAGATCTAATTGAATGGTTCACTAACCATACGCTTTCTTTGGGGCATGATATTTCTAGTGTGAGTATCCTTTATAATGAGTATGAGAATCATTCAAAAGAGGAAGGCAATTATTATGTTTATATGAATTATGAATTGAATGGTGAAACACAAACTTCTAGAATTAGAGTTGATGTACAAAATGCAAATGATCAAAAGTCATTATTACCATATCTTGCTATTGGAATTCCAGCAATTGTTGGAATTACAACACTTTTGATTCTTGTCAGAAAAAAATAATTGAAGTTTCAAAAAAGAATTGACTCTAACTAAAAAAAAGGGTATAATTCTTTTTGCGCGGGTATGGCGAAATTGGCAGACGCACTAGACTTAGGATCTAGCGCCGCAAGGCGTGCAGGTTCAACTCCTGTTACCCGCACCAAAATTAAACAAAAGACGACTAAGTCGTTTTTTTATTTGAGGGTTCATTTTTAGAACTTATATAATAAGATGTGAAAATATAAAAAGCCCTTAAAATCTTACTGAAAATGATGTATAATGAAAATGTTGAATTAAACCAATGATTAGGAGGGATTGAATGTTAGAAGTTGGAACGAAAATCAAAGACTTCAGCTTGATTGATGCCTATGGAAAAAAACATCAATTATCCGATTATCGGGGTAAAAAGGTTGTCATCTATTTTTATCCAAAAGATGATACACCTGGATGTACGACTCAAGCATGCGCCTTTAGAGATGCCTATGATGGCTTTAAATCAAAAGACATTACAGTTATAGGTATTAGTAAAGATTCACCGAAAAGTCATGAAAAATTCATTAAGAAATATGACTTACCTTTTCTTCTTTTAAGTGATGAAAGCTTAGATGTTATTAAATACTTTGGTGTTTATGTGGAAAAGAGCATGTACGGTAAAAAGTATATGGGTGTGAGTCGATCAACATTTGTATTAGATGAATCAGGAATTATTACACAAGTTTTTGAAAAGGCATCTCCTAGCGAGAATGCAGACGATATATTAAAGTTTCTTAAATAAGGATTACTCGGGAGGTATTATTAATGGTAGCAAAAAAAGTGATTAAATCTATGGATGGTAATGAGGCTGCAGCATATTGCTCTTATGCATTTACTGAACTAGCTGGAATTTATCCAATTACTCCATCCTCACCAATGGCTCAATACGTTGACCTTTGGGCTTCAGAAGGCAAAAAGAACTTATTCGGAATGCCTGTGAAAGTAGTAGAAATGCAAAGTGAAGCAGGTGCTGCTGGAACTGTTCACGGTTCGTTACAGATGGGTGTTTTAACAACCACCTATACAGCATCTCAGGGACTTTTATTGAAGTTACCTAATATGTATAAGATTTCAGGTCAATTGTTGCCTGGTGTCATTCACGTTGCTGCACGTAGTATTGCAGCACAAGCATTATCAATTTTTGGTGATCACCAAGATGTGATGGCTGCACGGCAAACAGGATTTGCAATGTTGGCTTCAACAGGTGTTCAATGTGCGATGGATTTAGCAGGTATTGCTCATTTATCAGCAATCAAAACTAGTGTTCCATTCCTTCATTTCTTTGATGGATTTAGAACATCTCATGAAGTTCAATCAATCGAAGTACTTGACTACGAATTATTTGATCGTCTATTAGATAGAGAAGCAGTTGCTAAATTCAGATCAAAGGGATTAAACCCAGCACATCCAGTAACACGTGGTAGTGCTCAAAGTGATGATGTTTATTTCCAAACAAGAACGCTTCAAGCATCTCATTATGCGAGTGTTCCTGATGTTGTTAATGAATATATGGCTGAAATCTCTAAAGCTACAGGAAGACCTTATGCGCCATTTGTTTATTATGGCGACAAGGATGCAACCGATGTCATCATTGCGATGGGATCAGTTGTAGAAACCGCTCAACAAACAGTTGATTATTTAATTGGACAAGGTAAGAAAGTTGGATTGTTATCAGTTCATCTATATCGTCCTTTCAGTGCTGAATACTTCTTAAGTGCAATGCCTAAGACAGTGAAAAGAGTATCTGTATTAGATAGAACAATTGAACAAGGAGCAACCGGTGATCCTTTATATCTTGATATTAAATCAGTTTATTATGGACAGGAAAATCACCCAGTTATTTTAGGTGGTCGCTATGGCTTATCATCTAAGGATACAACGCCTGCAATGATTTTAGCAGTCTTTGAAAATATGACTGGTGAACAAAAAGATCAATTTGCAATTGGTATTGAAGATGATGTCACATTTACATCACTTAAATATGTAGCAAATAATGAAATTACTGATAAAGATACAACCGAACTTTTATTCTTTGGATTAGGTTCTGATGGTACGGTTGGCGCGACTAAAAATATTACTAAGATTATTGGAGATCATACATCTTTATTTTCTCAAGCATATGCATCTTATGATTCTAAAAAAGCTGGTGGCGTTACCAGAATGCATGTACGGTTTTCAAAGAATCCAATTAAATCAACATATTTAGTCAATTATCCTCATTTTGTATCTTGTTCTGTTGATTCTTATTTAACTAAATATGATATGTTGAAGGGTCTTAGACAAGGTGGGACATTCCTACTGAACACGCAAACTTCAAAAGAAGATATAGAAAATCTTTTACCTAATAAAGTAAAACGCCAACTTGCTCAAAAGAAAGCTAAATTCTATATCATTAATGCTGTTGATTTAGCTTATGAAATTGGATTGGGCAGAAGAATTAATACAATTATGCAATCTGCATTTTTTAAGTTAAATGATCATTTATTAAATGCTGATGATGCCAATAAGTATATGAAACAGTATTCCGAAAAAACTTATGGTAGAAAAGGCGAAGCGATTGTTCAATTAAATGCACAAGCAATTGATGCAGGTTATATTAACCTTGTTCAAATTGATGTTAATCCTGATTGGGCTGTATTAATTGATGCAGTTGATGCTGATAAGAGTAATCGTCCTGATTATGTGAGAAAGATTGCAGATATTGTAAATGCAATTGAAGGAGATTCACTTCCTGTATCCGCATTCCTAGGTTACGAAGATGCGCATATGGAAAATGGTTCAACGGCATATGAAAAACGTGGTGTTGCAAATTATGTTCCTGAATGGAGATCTGAAAACTGTATACAATGTAATCAATGTGTATTCGCTTGTCCTCATGCAGTAATTCGTTCATTCTTAGTTGATGAAAATGAAGTTGAACATGCACCAGATAGTGCTAAATTATTAGATGCTAAAGGTAAGAATATGGATGGTATGAAGTTCACCATTCAAGTATCAGCTTTAGATTGTACAGAATGTGGTGTTTGTGTTCAAGTCTGTCCAACACCTAATAAATCATTAGCGATGGTTCCAATCGGAGATGAACTTGCTAAAAATTCACAACAAACCGCTGATTATTTCTTTAATGAAGTTACATATAAGGATTTAGGATTTGATAGCCCTAAAAATCTTGCTTTCCATCAACCTTTATTTGAATTTTCTGGAGCATGTGCTGGATGTGGAGAAACACCTTACATTAAAGCATTAACTCAACTTTACGGTGATCACATGGTCATTGCTAATGCTACGGGATGCTCATCAATTTATGGTGCTTCATTCCCAGCAACACCTTATACAACCAATGCAGAAGGATTTGGTCCAGCATGGGCAAATTCACTTTTCGAAGATAATGCTGAATTTGGATTTGGTATGAGAATTGCATACGAAACAATGAGAGATAGAGTTCAAACTTTATTAGTAGATCATCTTGATGAAATGCCAAAAGCTCTAAAAGCTCTTGCAGAAGAATGGATTGCTAATCGTAAGGACGCTGTAGTAACAAGAAAGATTAATGCTGAATTAATTTCTGAACTTGAAAAAGTTAAGAAACCATATGCAAAAGAATTACTCGATGTTAAGGATTACTTTGTGAAAATTTCACAATGGATTCTTGGTGGAGATGGTTGGGCATATGATATTGGATTTGGCGGTATAGATCATGTTATTGCTAACAGTGAAGATGTTAATATTCTTGTCTTAGATACTGAAGTTTATTCTAATACAGGTGGACAATCTTCTAAATCTGCTCCATCAGGATCAATTGCTAAGTTTACCGCTGCAGGTAAACCAGGCAAGAAGAAGGATTTAGGTGCGATTGCAATGAGCTATGGACATGTCTATGTTGCTCAAATCTCACATGGTGCTTCTTCGGCTCAATTATTAAAAGCACTTAAAGAAGCTGAAAGTTATGAAGGACCATCAATTGTTATTGCTTATTCACCTTGTATTGAACATGGTATTAAAGGTGGTTTAACAAATTCATTCTCACAAGCTAAACTTGCTACGAAGTGTGGTTATTGGCCAACATATCGTTTTGATCCAAGAAGAGAACTTGAAGGTTTAAACCCATTCCAACTCGATTCAAAAGCACCTGTTTGGGATACTTATCATGATTATCTATTGAGTGAAGCAAGATATGCGCAATTGGCTCAGATTAATCCAGATCATGCCGCAGAACTCCTAGATAAGAATCTAAAAGATGCAAAAAGAAGATGGACAATGTATCAAAGATATGCAGCAATGGATTATTCACTAACCGAAGAAGAAAAATAGGAAAAAGTGAAATAATTTATAAGATTAATATTTAAAGGCTTGGTTTCTCTGCAATGAAACAAGCCTTTTTGTTTTAAAGGTAGTTATTAAAATAAAAAAACACTTGACACGGTATATAAATAGTACTATTATAGTAATAATACCGTTTTAGAAAAGGGGATTTTCATGAGAAAAATGTTGTTTATTATAGTTATACTTGTTGTCTTACTTTCTTCTTGTTCAAAAACTGTTGAAGAGACTTTTACTGTCACGTTTGACAGTAATGGTGGAAGTGCAGTTTCAAGTCAAGAGATTACAAGTGGTGAATTCATTATTGAGCCAAGTGATCCAACTTTGGTTGGTTATGTTTTAGAATATTGGCATCTAAATGAAAGCGAACAAGCTTATGTGTTTTCAACACCAGTTACAGCAGACTTGACACTTATTGCAAAGTGGGAGCGAGATCCAAATTATGTGCTAACTGATCAAGAAAAGCTTGACGAAGATATTGCTAGTGTTGAAGATGAAATGTTTGTCAGTTCCTATGAACTTGAATTGCCTTTGAGAGGTACGCTTCATAATAGTACAATCAAATGGACAAGCACTTCAGAATATATTTCTAGTTCTGGTTTTATCTTACCTGTTCGTTTAAATGATGATGTTACTACTGGACAGATTCAAGGCGAGTTTTCATTAAACGGAATTAAAGAAACACGCACATATGATATAAGTTTATCCCATATGGAACAAGTAGAAATTGCAACGACGAGAGTAGTTCCATTTACCAATTTGACGACAGAATACACCGTTGAGGATGCTGATGTCAATCTTTATTTCGAACAAGATGGATATGTGCCCTACATTAAAATTGTCGATTTCTTTAGTTTATTAGAAGGTTTTATTGATCCTGATGTAGAATTTACATTTACTAAAGGTGAAGGCACATTAGAAATATTTTATCAATACTATGATGAAGACTATGATGAAACATATGACTTGATTGTAACCTTTGATACGAACTATAATACAATAACAACCAATGATCCTGGATTCTATTGGGCATATGTTTCTACTATAGAAACTAATCATTGGCGTCATATCGAACATGATTCAGATAATCCAGATGCAAGTTTTGTTGAAGGAGAAAATATTATTTATGATTTAGATGACTACAGTATGGATATGGCAATGTACGATGATGAAGTCCTTATACCTTATTACATCGCGAATCAATTGTTTGCTAGTCCGGGTTATTATAATGTATATTACAACTATGAAGGATTATTTGGTGTCTATTTTGTTCCTGAAGCTGGTGGTAAAGAATATAGAACGATTAAGCGGAGTGAAATGAATGATACAGATATTCCTGCTGACTTATTAGTGCACACATTTAATATGATGGCTTTTGACCTTGACAACTTTTATGGATTAAAAGACATCATGGAAATTGATACATATTATGAGTTATTATTTGATCAAAAAGAAAAATTATTAAATAGTGATCCAGAAGATTTCGAATATGCTATTCGTGATGTATTATTGAAACAAATTGATGATCCACACACAAGTTATGGCTATCCGTCTTATTTCAATCGCTTAACATGGAGCGGTCCTGAAATAAATTCATTAACTTTCTATGGCACTAGATTTCAAGCGTGGTATTACGATGGATATATAGATGTAGATGATGCTATAGGAGAAAAGTGGGGTATAAATTCCGATGGTGGATGGAACGCATATTCACCTAATAGACCAAATTATTGGTTCTTAGATGATGTATCAGTTCTCTTATCGTTAGATGACTTTAATTCAGCTGATATAGAAGAAAGTGCTTCCTATGATGCAAGTCTTGCAGAAAGTGTTTTAAAGCTTGATGATTCAAGTAGTGTTTTACCAGTGATTGGTAGTGGATCTAAATTCTTTTTCTATAATAATAGTACCGAAACAAATAATCATCTTGAAATACTAGCTAAAGGATTGGATGCATCTTATGTAGATACATATGCTGCTGCATTGATTGCTCTTGGATATGAATATAAATTAGAAACAACAACAGCAGAAAACAAGCTTAATGGTTATTACCAGATTTCAGTTCCTAGTGAAGATGATTCTTTAGTTGATGTTTTTTATATGGTTCAAATTGCTTTTGATGAAGATTTAGGATTGTTTTATGTGGGTATTATTGACAAAATACCAGATGATTTTGGATCTTCATGGCCATTTTATGTTGATATATTTGATACTGTATATTCAGATAGCGCAGTCTATATGGAAATGATGTTCGATCAAATCTTAGCCATTGCACCAGATTTAGAAAATGTTATGCTCGACTTATCATGGAATACTGGAGGTTGGAACACCGCACTATTTCGGGTTGTAGGATTTATTACAGATGAACCATTCAGAACGACTGAAATTAGTCGTGATACAGGAGGATCTTCTAGTCGTTATGTCATTATCGATGGGGTTCCTAACTACAGCAACTTAAATTGGGCATTACTCGTTACACCAGTTACATATAGTGCAGGTAATGAAATGGCAACGATTTTTAAGGAAAATGATTTAGGATCAATTATTGGTAAAAAATCAGGCGGCGGTGCTTGTTCAGTCACACCAATACTACTTCCAAATGGTACTGCATTTATTATGAGCAGTAACAATATGAATGGTTATCGAGAGGGTACTGGTACTGAAGAAAATCCATTTGTCTACTATGACAATGAATTTGGTGTTGAACCAGATTATCCTATTAACATAGATTTAATCTATGATATAAATACCCTTTTACAAGTTTTCCCAGAAAATGAATAAATATTGATGTTATTGCTACAAAATTTAAAGAAATATACACAAACAGATAAAAATAGAAAGTATTTTTACCAATAAATTTGAGACTAGTTGTTTATTTTCAAAATTTTGTGGTATAATAATATAAACAATTTTTAAGAGAAAAGGAGAGAAAAAAAATGAAATTTCCCAAAAAAGTGCTTTTCGTATTTACACTCATTTTAGCAAGCATTGTGTTATTTGCTTGTGAAAAAGAAGAGCTACCACCGGTAGTTGTTGAAGATACAACTGCCCCAGTATTTTCTGGTGTTTCAGATGTTGCTATTGCATTCGCGTCAACGTTTGATCCATTAGCTGGTGTATCTGCTACTGATAATGTTGATAACAACGTTACAAGTAGTATTGTAGTTACAGAAAACAACGTAGACACCAGTGTTTCAGGTGCATATTATGTTGCATATTCTGTTTCAGATGCTGCTGGAAATGAGGCAACTGCTGAACGTAATGTCACAGTTAATCCTAGCCCAGAGTTAGCGCAATACCTTAGTGGTGTCGATTTATCAAAATTAGGACCACTTGAAAAAGGTAAATTATTTGCTGCTGCTGAACGTTACCTATTAGAAAATGTATATGCAGGTGTTCCTCTATATACAAGTGCAGCTAGAGTTTTATTCTCTGATAGAGTACAATTATTCAGCGAAACTTATAATGGTGTTATGGGATTCGGTACATCATTCTCACAATTCACTGAAGATGATTCAAATGTTATTATGTATGGTTCAACATATGGTAATGTTGGAGAATATACATGGAGATCTTCATACAGCACAGACCCAACAACTTTGAATCCATGGAATTCTGATGACTCAGCTACATCTGATTTTGCTGACTTATTCCAAGGCGGATTGTACAATTTCTTCTTTGATTCAACTAAGACTGGTTATGAAATTTTACCAGAATTAGCTTCTGAACAACCAATTCCAGTTAATCCAATTACCATTAATGGTAAAGAATATGCTAAAGTTTGGCAAATTCCTTTAAGAGATGATCTTACATGGGTTTTCCATCCTGATACAGATACTTCAGGATTACCTACTGGTTTTGAAACATTAGATGCTAGTGACTATCTATGGACATGGAAATATGCTTTAGATAACGATTGGTTTAGAGCTAGAACTGGTGGCGGAGACTTTGTGAGCCAAGGTATCAAGAATGCTGCTGAATATCTAGACGGTTCTGTCGCTTGGAGTGAAGTTGGTCTTCGTATGGCTGACGGCGAAACAAACGTTCTTGAATTAGAATATACTACTGCTAAATCCCAATTTGAAATTAAATATGGATTTGCTGGTGGTGTCTTAACTCCAATCTGTGAAGAATTATACACAGAACTTGGTGGTGTTGATGGAGATTTTGCTACTGGTCCAGAAACTGTTTCATCAAGTGGTAGATACTATTTTGACCAATGGACTCCAGGACAATTATTAACATTCAAGAAGAACGATGCACATCCAGATAGCGATATGTATCATTACACTGGTTATCAATACACATATCTAGAAGGCACAGAATTAATTTTCGAAGAATTCATTAATGGAAAACTCGAAAGTGCTTCATTACCTGCTGCTGAATTAGATAATTATGCTTCTGACCCACGTGTTAAAGTATCACCAGATGCTACTACATGGAGATTACAAATGAATCTATTTGGTACTACAGACGCAAGAGATGCTTATATTCAAGCAAATCCTGGTGTTGGTCTAGATGAAAACTTTGTACCAGAACCAATTCTACAATACTTAGAAATGAGACAAGCTTTGATGTTTGGTTTCGATAGATATCATGCTGCTGTTGAAGTTGTTGGTACATATTTACCAGCATTCACACTATTTACATCTACTTACTTCTTAGATGGTGAATCTGGATTATCAGTAAGAGGATTCCCAGAAGGACAAGCAATTGTTGATGACTTTGGTGGTGGATCTAGTGGTTACTTCCCAGATGCTGCACGTGCATTATTTGGACAAGCAGTCGCTAAGGGTATTGCTGATGGTTATTACACTAAGGGTACTATTACAAACTATTCAGTTATTGAATTAGTATTAACGTATGCATCAAGTGGTAACACCAATGCGCAAGCAATGGTTGCTAGCCTTGAAGAACAATACGAAGCATTATTAGTTGATTATACTAACTTTGTTAAAGTTGATATCGTCGTTAATGATGTTCAGTTCCCTGGTAACTATTATGATTACATGATGGTTGCTAACACAGATATTGGTATTGGTGGTATTAGTGGTTCATTATTAGATGCTCCAAGTTTCTTGGATGTATTCTGTGATGATAACCGTGGTGGATTTACTCTTAACTGGGGTATTGATACAACTACTGCAAATATCGAAGTTACTTATATTAACCTTGACGGTGTTGAAGTTACTGAAACTTGGGGCTATAACGCACTCGTTGAAGCTCTTGTAGGTAAGGTTTATGTTAGAGATGGTATTGAACAGCTTGCTTGGGATAATGTTGATGATTTAATTAATGCTTATCTTGACATGAATGGTGAAGTCATTGATTCTAAGACTACAACTGGCGCTGCTGATTTAGTACAATACATTTTAGGCGATGATCTTGCAACATTAGCTACTGACGCTCAAGTTGATTCAATGGAAGCGTATATCGTAACTAATGGATCTGGAAACAACGCTTTATATGTTATTGCTGTCGACAACAGAAAATATGAATTAGTTGAATTAATTGGATTAGCAACTACTCCAGATGCAGCAATTGAAGCAGATTCAGGTTATGGCTTAGTCGCACCTGCAGTATTATTAGCTACTGATGCTGACGTTGCAGCAAATGCATACATTGCAGATAGTTATGGTTTCACAACTATTGCTGAAGCAGCTGAAGAAGGCGGAGCACCACTCGAATTCACAGAAATTTACGCTTGTGATTGGGATGGTTGGTCCGACGCTTATGTAGTACTTCACATTGGTGATTACTATGTTGGTTGGTATTGGCTATAAAAAATTCTTAATTGATTAAAATTAATTAAAAATTAATAAGTGTATTTGGGGAGCCATAAATTGATTTTCTCATGGCCCCCTTATTATGCTCTAATATCAAATTCACATGCTATTATATTTATATAAAAATATGGAATAATAGCATGTGAATTATGATATAATATAAAAAAAGCAAGGAAGAGATGAAATGACAAAATATATAATTCAAAGAGTAATTTGGATATTCATTATCTTATTCGTAACACTTACAATAACATTTGTGTTACTGAAACTAGCTCCTGAATATCCACCTACAAAAAACGAAGAAAAAGATATCTGGTTGGAAAAACAGGTTTTCGATGGTTACTATACTTCGGAATATTATGATCGAAACGATCCCGAAGAAGTTGCTAAGGTAAATGAAATTCGTGATACGAATCCTAATATTAACACAACTGTTTTTATCGTTGAACCTGTCAGAGATAGTAATGTATTAAAGGTATTCTATAGAGTTCCTATAGCAACTCAATATACGAGGTGGCTTGGCCATGTTCTTTCAGATTGGGATTGGGGAACCTCTACCAAGATAAGAGTGAATTATCCAGCATTTAAGATTATTGCAGAAAAAATGCCGTTAACATTTTCTTTAAATATTGCAACATTATTATTTTATTTACCATTTGGTTTTGCATTTGGTATTATAGCTGCTCTAAAAAAAGATACTATGGTAGATAATATGATGCAATTAGGCATTATGTTGTTTTTATCTGTTCCAGCGCTTATATTTATATTGTTATTGATTATAATATTTAGTTATGAAATGAATGGATTCCTACCTTCGCGATTCCCCTTGATTGATATACAAACAAATGCCGAGATAGCCCAGGGATATATCATTCCTGTGGTTGCACAAGGATTGCCGGCTATCGCGGGATTAACAAGACTGCTGCGTGCTGAATTATCAGAAGTTCTAACCTCTGAATTTGTTTTATTAGCAAAAACAAAGGGATTAAGTCATACTCAAGCTGTCTTAAGACACGCAATTAGAAATTCATTAGTACCTATGGTCCCAATCATAATCGGTTCTTTTGCTGGTTTATTAGGGGGCTCGTTTATTATGGAAAAAGTTTATGGTATACCCGGCGTAGGTCGTGTTACTTTACAAGCGTTAGCACAAAATCAGTATGATTATAATGTCATTATGTCTTCAACTGCCTTTTATGGTATTATTGGCTTAACTGCGGTACTTATTGTTGACTTATCATATGGTTTAATTGACCCACAAATTAGAATGGGGGCGAAAAAATAATGGCAAAAGAATATTCTAAAGATAGATTTGTTTTGGTTCAAAAAGATGAAAAATTAGCAGATAAAGCATTAAAAACAAAACAGTTAACTTACTTTCAAGATGCAATGCTAAGATTTTCTAAAAATAAATACAATGTTATTGCTACTGTCATTTTGTCAATTATGATTTTGCTTTCAATTTTTGTTCCAATTTTCACACCTGCAAGACTTTATGCTCAGACAAACTCAACATTGAAGACATTGCCACCTAGAATACCTATTATTGAGAAATTAGGTATACTTGATGGAACCAGAGAATATAAAAACCAACCTATCGATCATACAACAATTGATCCAGAGACTGGTTTGGGATATCCTACAGGTAGATTCCAAGTTGATTTTATTTTCATGGATACGCTAACTAATCAAGATGTTATAGGCACTGAAAGAAGTGTAGAGTATGTTGGCGGAACAAATGAACTGTTTGTGGATTTTGAAAAAACATCCTATGGTTTTGCTGCTGCAAATATGGAAGTTAATGATGATGATCCAGAAAATGTAGTTATCACTTATAGTGGATACTTATTCTTTGCTGGAACTACAATTGAAGTTGATATTAATGAGATGCAAACAAATGGAGCTTTAAAAGTTTATTATTCGCCAACTCCTTTTGGTGACCAAGTTGATTCTTATGATGAGTTGACTTTGTTAGCTACAATTGAAAATGCAGGAGTGACTGTAATTGATCCATTTGAAAATATTCCAGTTAACACTGCAGGTTATCTTGTATTCAAACATGAACTTCCAGAACCAAGTCAGGAAGGTAATTCATATATTTCACTTAATTCTGTAGTGATTAAAAATGGCGATACCGTAGTAGCGGATTTATCTGGTTACTATTTAGCAAGATTACCAATTTTCATTATTGATCCAGATACAGAAAATGGACGTTTTGCTAGAAAAGATGCAGTTGTCACTTGGGCAACATTTAGATATGATTCCTATGGTGCATTATTTAGAGATAGAGATGAAACGATAGGTGAGAGTGATTATCTTCAAATTTTAGTTGATAATCCAGGTATGGAAGAATCAATTATTCCTGATCCAATTAATCCAAACGCATGGACATTTGGTGAAGATTATCCATTGATTAGTGTAAAAAATGTTATCACTAATATTGTACCTGGTACTAGTATTTCAAATACAAATTATTTTGTCGTTAAAGATGGCGCATATGCGTTAGACTTTGAGAAAGTTCCATATTTTCTCTTTGGAACTGATGTATTCGGAAAAGATCTATTTACATTAATTTGGCTTGGGCTAAGAACATCATTGCTTTTAGGATTTCTATCCGCATTAGTTAACATTGTTCTTGGTGTTATTTGGGGAGCAACAAGCGCTTATTATGGCGGTCAAGTTGATATTTTAATGGAAAGATTCTTGGATATTTGGGGAAGTTTCCCGCAAATAACCATGATTGGTATTATTACTGTTTTAATTGGACCGGGGTTCCTAGCTCTATTCATCTTTGTTGTTTATGATGGTTGGATTGGCGCTGCCAAAGTAACTAGATTCCAATTTTATCGATATAAAGGTCGAGAATATGTCTTAGCAGCAAGAATTCTTGGTGCTTCAGATAGACGTATTATATTTAAACATATTCTTCCAAATGCTTTAGGAACAATTGTTACAAGAGTGGTTTTAAGTATTCCTTCTGTTATTTTCCTAGAAGTGAATTTATCGTATCTCGGATTTGGTATTGGTAATGGACAAGAATTAATTTTAGGTCCAATTAAATTGACCGGTACATCTATTGGTGTCATTTTAAATGATGGGCAACAACAAATATTTTCTGGTAACTTATGGCTCATTATATATCCAACAATTGTTGTTTCAATCTTAATGATAACATTCAACATGTTTGGTAATGCACTACGTGATGCATTAAATCCACAGTTAAGAGGTAATTCATAATGAGTAAAGAAAAAATATTAGAGGTTAATAACTTAGCCATATCTTTTAAAACGCCTAACGGTTTAGTTAAGGCAGTTAGAAATATCTCTTTTGATTTATATAAAGGAGAAACGCTAGCTATTGTTGGAGAGTCAGGTTCAGGTAAATCTGTTACCAACAGAGCAATTATGGGAATTTTAGCTGGTAATGGTATTATCGATGATGGTGAAATTTTATATCGTAACCAAGATTTAGCTAAACTATCAGAAGAAAATTTTCACAAAATTAGAGGTAGTAAAATAGGGATGATCTTCCAGGATCCTTTATCAAGCTTAAACCCAATTATGAGGATTGGTAAGCAAATAACAGAAGCTATGCTTGTGAATGGGAACCGTTTCAAAAGTCGTTTTAGAGACTTATACCATGTAGAATTTCATAACTATTTAAACGTGGAAACTAGAATAAAATTAATTAAAAAAGAAGCTGGAATAAGAATATTTGGAATCACTAAAGATGATGAAATGCCTAGAGCAGATAAAAAAGCACTAATCAGTAAAATCAAACATGATTCTCATCGAATGATTTCAAAATTGAAAAAGGAGCTTCCTGATTTAAAGAAAAAATATTTGGCAGCTAAGAAGTTGGCAAAAATACAAATTAATACAGAAGTTAAAGAAGTAAAAACAGAAAGAAAAGAATCATTCTTAGAATTAGCAGAAGAAGTCAAGAGAAAAAAACAAGCAATGTCGCAAATTTCAAAATCATCTGACGGATACAAAAGTGCACATGAGGATTATGAAAAATCTTTAGATGCTAGAAGAAGTAATAGAGAATTATACAGACGTCGTTTTAAAGTGACTAAAAAGGAAGCTTATGAACGTGCAATTAAAATTATGCGTGAAGTTGGTATTCCTGAACCAGAAAAACGATTTACACAATATCCATTTCAATTTTCTGGTGGTATGAGACAACGTATCGTTATTGCTATAGCATTGACGGCAAGCCCTGAAATGCTTATCTGTGATGAACCAACTACAGCACTTGATGTTACAATTCAACAGCAAATTTTGGATCTTATTAAAGATATTAAAAAAGAACGTAATTTGTCTGTTATTTTCATTACGCATGATTTAGGTGTTGTTGCAAATATGGCAGATAGAGTCGCAGTTATGTATGCTGGTAAAATTGTTGAATATGGTGATGCTACCGATATTTTCTATGATCCTAGACATCCTTATACATGGGCGTTATTGTCAAGTGTTCCAGATTTGGATACAACAGAAAGATTGTTATCAATAGCTGGCACACCACCAGATATGTTATTTCCACCTAAGGGTGATGCCTTTGCAGATCGTAATCAATATGCAATGCAAATAGATTTTGAAGAAGAACCGCCTTTCTTTAAAATAAATGATCACCATTATGCAGCAACTTGGTTATTGCATCCAAATGCACCAAAAATAGAAATTCCTAAAATCATACAAGACAGAATTAACAAGTACAAAAAGGATGCTCGAAGTAGAGTGGATGATAAAACATCCGTAAAAAGTAAGACAAGAAGTGCAGGTGATGAAAATTGAGCGAAAACAGAGAAGAAATTCTAAGAGTTGAGGGGTTAAAACAATATTTTAAACTTGGCTCTGGACGAAATAAAATGCTTAATAAAGCCGTAGATGGTATATCATTTACCATATATAAAGGAGAAGTGTTCTCGTTAGTCGGAGAATCTGGTTGTGGTAAAACAACTACCGGTAGAACGATTATCAAGTTGTACGATTCAAGCGGTGGAGAAGTTTATTTTCATGGAACAAGAATTGTTAGTGATGTAGTTTCTGCTAAAAAAACACATAAAAAAAATAAAAAAATAGCTAAAGAAAAAATGAGATTAGCAGTAGAAGAACTTAAAACTTCAGCCACTGTTAAAGAACTGTTCGATGAAAAATTAAATGAAATAAAAACAAATTATCACGATGAAGTTGGAAAATCATTGGATGTTTTAAGATTGGCAAGAAGAGATAAAAAATTTGAAAGATTGACTGATGAAGATGCTGCAAGAGCAAAAAAAGATATCAAATCTTTTCCTGAATATAATGAAATCGTCAAAAAATATAATCTTGAAGATAATGAAATAAAAAGCAAAATTGAAGAATTGAGAAAAAGCAGTAAAAGAGCTAGAACTGATTTGGAAACTACATCTAAAGATGATAAAGAAGCTTATTTGGAAGCAAAAAAATTATCAAAAGATTTATCAAATGAAGCAAAAAAATTATCAAAAGAATTAAAACTCAACGTAATTAGAAAAAAACAAGATACCTCCAAATTTAAGTATAATATGATTCATAAAAATAGACTTTTAATGCGGAGAATGCAAATGATCTTCCAGGATCCTATTGCATCACTCAATCCAAGAATGACTGTAAAAGAAATTATTGCAGAAGGATTGAGAATCAATGGATATAAAAATGAAAAAGAAATTGATGATAGAGTAAAAGAAGCGCTTAAAACTGTAGGATTAGTCCCTGAACATGCAAGCCGTTATCCACATGAGTTTAGTGGTGGACAACGTCAACGTATTGGTATTGCACGTTCATTGATTGTTGAACCTTCATTTATAGTTGCTGATGAACCAATATCAGCCCTTGACGTTTCGATTAGAGCACAAGTTATCAATTTGTTAAATGAATTAAGAGAAGAAAAAGGCATTACGATTATGTTTATTGCACATGATCTATCTGTTGTTAAATATTTTAGTGATAGACTAGGCGTTATGTATTTTGGGAAAATCGTTGAAATTGGCGATAAAGAAAAGATTTTTCATCATCCCTTACACCCTTACACACTATCATTAATGGCATCAATTCCTTTACCAGATCCACTTTACGAACAACAAAGAGGAAAAGCACAAAGATATAATCCAAGCAAGCAACATGACTATTCCAAAGAGGGGCCTACATTAAGAGAAATTGAACCAGATCATTTTGTTTTATGCAATACAGAGGAATTTAATAAATATAAGGCGCAAATTAAGAAAAAATGAAATATGGTAGATTAGTTGTTATTTATTTATCAATATTAGTTCTTTCGTTTCTATTGCATTTACTCATGCACGGAATGAATTTTTCATATGCAAGTGTTTCTGATGCGGTATTTGTTACTGGCGTTGTTACTTTACTTCCATCTTTGGTTGCTATATCACAAGCATATCAAGTATTTCATGGGTTTAATTATGCTTTTAGAACATTTTGGTCAACTACATTTAGACAAACATATCCCAAATTCAGTGATTATAAAAAAGAAAAAAGTCATGAAGTGAAATCAACATTTTTCTTAGAAATGTTCATTGCTTCAGCAACATTTTCTGTTGTAGGTATTATCTTGGCTACGGTGTCAGCATCATGAATGATATTAAGGGTATTAATAGACAATTTTTTGTTGCACTCATTTCGTTTATTATTATTATTGTTGTTGCACTAGTCGGAACATTACTTGTAAATATTTATATTAAAAACCCTAATATCACATATCCTATCTATCTGACTGTATTACTTCTAATGATATTTATTTCTTCTCACTATAAAAACACATTTGATCAAATTGCAAATTTATCTTATATCATTAAAATTAGAAGTAATGAAGCTAAACCATTAGATATTCATAAATTAGTAAATCTGGATAATGTAAATCCCGTTTTTAAGAAATATGATTATTTACTATTCTTACAGGATAATGCATATAGTATTTATTATAAAGTCAATAAAGACCATATTAAAAAAATATTTAGACATTATATATTATCAATTATTGTTGTCCTACATAATAAAAATGCCGATTTCTATTTAGATAGAGTTGATAAGGAAATATATGAATTACGTGATCAACAATATAAAGAAAAAAGAAAAGTTGATCGACTTATCATAACTCAAATGAAAGAGATTAGTGATTTAAGTGATGCAACAAAAGAAACGATTAAGGAAATAGTTTTCATTAGAACAAATAGAATTGTTATATCAACAATTAATGTAGGATTATATAGACAAGCTCAAAAAGCAGTTATGCTATACTCTGATACTTATAGCCCAAGCTTATATTATAATTATCACATTGACGAAATAAAAAACATTATATAAAAATAATCAGTATTACCAAACTGCACCTTCTTATTTTGAACACATCGATAAAGTGTTTCATTAAGAATCATAGGTGCAGTTTTTTGTATCATAGAAGATGTCTTTGGGATATATATGTTTGATATATTTGTATTTAAGGGGCTTTATAAAGAGATAATGTTTGTGACTTCATATACGATGATTAAAGTGATTTCATCGAAAGTAAAATATAAAAAAACCTAACCTCTATAATTGATAAGGCTAGGTTTAAATTCATATATTTAATAAATATTATTTGTTTTCTAAGCTCACTTTTATGTATATCTTGATGAATAATAGAGCACTAATAATTAATGAGACAAATGAGGCTATTATTCTGTAACTTCCTCTATCCAGTCCTAGATAAACATTATTAATCACAAATAGACCAGCAAAGGATATAAATCCTAATATTGAAATGACCATTAACAATTTATAAGTACCCGAGAAAAAGGATTTAGTAACAGGAAGCCCTCTTGTTTTCATTAATTTAAAAGCCGGAATGATTGCAGCAACAACAAGCATGAATGCAAAGATTGAGATTGCCATTTCTATTGAACTGAAAATATCATAGACAAATGTGAATATATTGATTGTTAAAAATGAGGAGACAGTCAAAAGAATTAATAGACCAGGAATTGTGCCATCATATAAAAATACATCATAAGAGTGAGTTTTTTCTTCTTCAATTTCATAATGAGTTGATTGAATACAGAAAATTTCTAAGATAGCAATTTCCGCTAATAAGATCATCTCAGAATTAAAACCACCAAAAATTGTAGTAATATATGACAATGTTTTGTAATTCTTTGCAGAAAAATCAAAAATCAAATAAGGATTTCCATACAAAATATTATTTCTTATACTATCTGCAGTCTGTGAGATCAAAACATATTTATATAAATAGAGACTTGAGAAGTACAAGATGATTGTAAATAATCCCAAATATAAAAGAACCTGGAAAATTAATCTTGTTAGATTAACATTTGAGTTATTTTTCCATACAAGCAACATGATGAAAATAAATAAAAATACCAAGGTTTTCGTATAAATCAAGATATCAGGTAAACCCAATCCTTCTAGGACTGGGGATATAAAAATATTGGAAATAATAGTCGCAATATCAAAAATTAAAATAAACCCAATAAATATGGTTAACAGTGTGAATTTGTTATTTGTTTTTTTTAGCATCGAATGCCACCTACTCTTTTTAAGTATCGTATGTATAAATCTATTTTATGATATCATGAAGTAGATAAAATGTCTATGGATATAACACATAAAAAAAAAGAGACTTCTTGAGAAGACTTTGTTTTTAAGTAGCCATTTGTGATGAGCTTATTGTGGATGGCAGTCCAATTAAACTCACCAAAGCGAGGCGTGCGCAATCATTATTTTTTGGGAGAAAAATATTGATATGTAATCATCGTTAAATAAAAGGTAACTAGATTACAATTCTATTATAAATGAAAATTTATGAAAATCAATGATTATTTACATTAATTTTCATTGAAAACGTTTCCTATAAGGCTAAATTTATAATTTAGCATATGAATAGCATAATCATATGAATTGGTATATAATAAGTTTGGTAAATTCAAGGAGGTCTATATGGCAAAATTAGAAATAAAAAACCTTCACGTTGCAATTGAAGGAAAAGAAATATTAAAAGGTGTTAACTTAATTGTGAAATCTGGTGAAGTTCATGCGATTATGGGACCAAACGGAACTGGCAAATCAACACTTGCGAGTGCTCTTATGGGGCACCCAAAATATGAAATCACGCAAGGTGAAGCATATTTGGACGGAAAAAATATATTAGACATAGAAGTTGATGAAAGAGCTAGAGCTGGTTTATTTTTAGCAATGCAGTATCCCGCAGAAGTTCCTGGAGTTACAAATAGTGATTTTATGCGTCAAGCACTTAAGGCAACTTCAGGTAAAGATATAGGCTTATTTAACTTTGCACTTAGATATGAAAAAGCTATTGAAGATTTAAAAATGCGCGAAGATTTAGCACATCGTTATTTGAATGAAGGTTTTAGTGGGGGAGAAAGAAAAAGAAATGAAATTCTTCAACTTAAAGTTTTAAAACCTAAATTTGCAATTTTAGATGAAATTGATTCCGGATTGGATGTCGATGCACTAAAAATTGTTGGCGAAAATGTTAGTGATTTAGTTAATGAAGATTTTGGATGTATTTTAATTACACATTATCAACGAATTCTAGATTATATTACTCCAAACTTTGTTCATATCATGATAGATGGTGCCATTGTTTTAAGTGGTGGTTTAGAGTTGATTAAAAAAATCGATACAAATGGATATATGTGGATCAAAGATGAATTGGGAATTGATTTTGTTGTAGGCGAAGAATAATGAAGTCAATTGTCATAAAAAATCACGAAGTTATATCATCATTACCTAGAGATTTCATTTATAATAATCAACAATTAATCATACCCAAAAATATCCAATATCAAGATCCCATTTTGATTATAATTGAAGATGATAATAATGAATCACTTGATATTGTTGTCTCTGAAAATACAAGTATTAAAATAATTTTAGAATTAGCTAGTCGCGATCAAGAAGAGAATCACTATAAATTTGGTTTAATAGCTAAAGCAAATAGTCATGTAAAGTATTTGCTCATAAGCGAACTTGAAAGTAAAAAAGCAGTTATAGAACATTATTTTACAGCAGAACGTGATGCAAAATTAAATCTAATTGGCGGATATGTTAGTAATGTATTAGATGCGCAGATGCATGTTGATTTAGTTGGTAAAGGCGCAGAAGTAAAAATGCGCTCAATTGCTATATCATCTGATGATAATATTCAAAAAATAGATGTACTCATTACACATAAAGCTCCAGAAACATTAGGTGATATGACAAATATTGGTATTGCTAATAAAAGGGGTAAAATCGTTTTAAATGGCGTCGAAAAAATAGAGAAGGGAATGAAGCATGCAAATGCTTTCCAGACCTTAAAAGGTATCATTACATCCGATTTAGCAGTTGTTGAAGTCAATCCGATACTCTTGATTGATGAATATGATGTTAAAGCAGGTCATGGAGCTACTATTGGTAAGATTGCTGAGGATGCAATGTATTATTTGAGAAGTAGAGGATTAACAGAAGCTGAAGCAGAAAAATTGATTATTAATGGTTTCCTCCGCCCTGTCATTGACGAAATCGATGATGAGACACTCAAGGAAAGATTTGTGAATGTCGTTAATTCAAGAATATGATAAATGTAGAAAAGATTAGAAAAGATTTTTTAATTTATACTAAACAACCTAAACTTGCATATTTGGATTCTGCAGCATCTTCATTAAAAGTAAAATCGGTTATTGACGTAGTCGATTCTTATTACAATGAATTAGGAGTAAATGTGCACCGTGGCGCATATCAACTTGCACATGATGCAACAGAACTTTATGAAAATGCAAGAAAAACTGTTGCTGATTTTATTCATTCAAAAAGCGAAGAAATTATTTTCACACGTGGAACTACAACTTCTCTAAATATGATTGCAAGTGGATATCGTGAAATTCTTAAGCCAGGTGATGAAATAATCACAAGCGAGCTTGAGCATCATTCTTCGATAGTACCTTGGATGATTACTGCAAAAAGAACAGGTGCGGAACTTGTTTATATTCCTTTGACCAAAGAAGGAAGAATTACAGTTGAAGGTTTTAAATCTGTTTTAACAGAAAAAACGAAAATTGTTGCACTTACTCATGTTTCTAATGCACTTGGGTTTATGACACCAATTAAGGAAATTGCTAAGTTAGCACACGAAAAACAAGCAATTGTCATTTTGGATGCCGCTCAGTCGGCACCACACATGAAACTTGACGTTCAAAAATTAGATGTTGATTATCTCGCATTTTCGGGACATAAAATGTTTGGACCATCAGGCATTGGTGTTTTGTTTGGTAAAAAAGAATTATTAGATATTCTAGAACCTTTTGAATATGGTGGAGAAATGGTGGATGATGTGTATCAAGATCATGCAACTTGGAAAGAAACACCATTTAAACATGAAGCCGGAACTCCAATTATCGGTGGTGCTATTGGCCTCGCTGAAGCAATACGATATATTCAATCTATTGGATTTGATGAAATTCATCATTATACAAATGTTTTACACCAGTACACACTAAATAAGATGAAAGATATCGAAGGTATTACAATCTATAATATGTCTGCTGATAACCCTGTTATAACTTTTAACATTAATGAGGTTCATCCACACGACATTGCTACATTTCTTGATCAAAGTCAAGTTTGTGTAAGAGCTGGGCATCATTGTGCACAACTCGTCAATAGATTTTTAGGAGTTAACTCAACCTTAAGAGCATCTTTTCATGTATATAATAATTATGCTGACTGTGATACTTTTGTTGAAAGCGTCATTGCAGCAAAAAACTTTTTTGAAGGATTTTGAGGACATAAATTATGAATATTGAACACCTATATAGACAAGTCATTATGGATCATTATAAAAACCCACAAAATAAGGGGTTGATTGCTGATCAATCATATTTGACAATCCATCTAAATAATCCATCATGTGGTGACGAAATGACGGTACAAGTGAAAATTGAAGATCATAAAATTACCGATATTAGACATCAAGGAACAGGGTGCTCCATATGTTGTTCAAGTGCAAGTGTTATGAGTGTATCGCTTAAAAATAAAACAGTGGATGAAGCTATGAACATCATCCATGAGTTTTATGAAATGATTAAGGGTTATCCATTTGATAAGGATATCTTACAAGGTGATGCGATTGCATATCAAGGTGTTTCACAATTCCCAGCACGGGTTAAGTGTGCAACGTTAGCTTGGAAAGCAACCGAACAAGGCATAAATAAAATCAAGGAGGATGAAAACAATGGATGACAGTAAAAAGAAAATAGACGCCATTATTGGCGATTATCAATTTGGATTTCATACTGAAAACACACCTGTTTTTAGTACAGGAAAAGGTATTAATGAAGATATTGTTCGCATTATTAGTAAAAATAAAAACGAACCAGAATGGATGCTTAATTATCGTTTAAAAAGTTATAAGAGATTTTTGAAGCTTAAAAATCCTAAATGGGGACCTGATTTATCTTTTATTAATTTTGATGAATTTACATATTTTATAAAAGCTAGTGAGAGAGCTGAAAATAGTTGGGATGATGTCCCTGAAAATATTAAGGATACTTTTGAAAAATTAGGTATTCCTGAAGCTGAAAGAAATTTCTTGTCGGGTGTCTCAACACAATTTGAGAGTGAAGTTGTTTACCATAATACGCAAAAAGAATTAGAATCTCTTGGAGTTATCTATGTAGATACTGATACAGCACTTAGAGATCATCCAGAGTTAGTTAAAAAGTACTTTGGAAAAATTATTTCCTATTCCGATAATAAATATGCAGCGTTGAACACAGCAGTTTGGAGTGGTGGTTCATTTATCTATGTTCCTAAAGGCGTAAAAGTACCCAAACCATTACAATCATATTTCAGAATTAATTCAGATCAAATGGGACAATTTGAAAGAACATTGATCATCGTCGATGAGGGAGCATACGTCAATTATGTTGAAGGATGTACAGCACCTGTTTATTCGAAGGATTCTTTGCATGCCGCAATTGTTGAAATCGTGGTGGAAAAAAATGCAACATGTCGTTATACTACAATTCAAAATTGGTCGAATAATGTAATTAATCTTGTTACAAAACGGGCATTCGTATATGAAAACGGTCATATGGAATGGATTGATGGAAATATGGGTAGTAATGTAAACATGAAATACCCATCTTGTGTTTTACTTGGAGAAAGAGCAAAAGGAACAACAATCTCCATTGCATTTGCAGGTAAAGGACAATGGCAGGATACAGGTGCAAAAATGATTCATGTTGCACCAAATACGACATCTACAATCATTTCAAAATCCATCAGCAGAGGTGGCGGAACGGTTAATTATCGTGGTAAAGTTGATTTTGGAAAAAAGGCTAAAGGGGCAAAAGCACATGTTGAATGTGATACGATCATCCTTGATGACTATTCTTTCAGTGATACTATTCCAACGAATATAGTTAGAAATAGTGATGTATTTTTAGAACACGAAGCAACAGTTTCAAAAATTAGTGAAGAACAATTATTCTACTTGATGAGTCGCGGATTATCTGAAGAAGAAGCAACAGAAATGATAGTCATGGGATTTATAGAACCTTTTGCAAAAGAATTACCTATGGAATATGCAATTGAGCTTAATCAATTGATTAAACTTGAAATGGAAGGATCTATCGGATAAAATTACTAAGATATTTGTGAATTATCATAAATATCTTTTTTTATTGTCAATTCTGTCGTAAAATGAATTAGAAGGTGATTCCATGAAGAAAATATACTTATTACTTGTTTTTACCTTATTTATTTTTGTTCTTGCTGGATGTCATCAGGAAATAACATACGATGACCTGTATTTAAAGTATAAAGAACATATCGAAAACAATAGTGAAATTTACCAATTAGATATTGATTATTTTAATCAGCTATCCTTGACGACGATAAAAAGTGTTGTTCTTGTTGAAAAACTGATTATGGCAGCTCCCGGATCAGCTACTGGATCTGGAGTCATCATCAAGTCTGATGTGGATTTTTATTATGTTCTGACTAATAATCATGTTATTTTCGTCCAAAATGATGTTCAATTTACATATTCTATTAGTGATTATGAAGGTAATAAATACGTTGCAACACTTGTTGCACAAAATCAAGATTATGATTTAGCAATTCTGAAATTTAGCCGTGGTAATCTTAGTTTAAATTCAATTGAACTTGCACCTGTTAATCCGGATATTGATCATAGAGTTGCTGTTTTAGGGTATCCAACTTATCAAATTAATGCAATCACAATAGGAAATACGTTAGAATATTCTCCAATTGAATTAGAGGGATCAATTTCAGAAATAATTAATGTCATGTTTGATGTTTTAATCAGTGATGTCCCTGTTAAATCTGGTAGTAGCGGGAGTGTTGTCATTAATGATGATTTTCAGCTAGTGGGATTGATTTATGCAGGTAATTTTGTAGATGACAGTGAATCGTCTGAATATTCTTTCGCCATTCCTGTGGAAAAAGTGTATGAATTTTTTCAACTTGCAGAGTTCAGTTTGGGGGTTCAATCATGAGAAAAGTTTATTTAATTATCATTCTTGCTTTGTTCATATTGATGGGATGCACCAATTCTACAAGTGAAGAGGATACGCAAAAATATCAAGATTTATCTAATCAGTATACATCTTTTGTACAAAACGATATTGCTTTAGAACCAACATTTCAAAAGTTCATTAATCAAGCTACACTGAGTTCTGAATTATCTAATATCATGATTAGGGTACAATTTTACGATAACATGAATAATATAATTGAAACCAAATATGGTTCAGGAATTGTTTTCAAAAGTGCTATGACCTTTGAATATGCTTTAACTTCCTTTGATTTGTTAAATGTACCTGATGGAGTGTATCAAGCTAGATATGTTATCTATGATTACCAGGGAAGAATTACAGCAGGTTATCTAGATTTAGAATTAGAAGATTATCACTTATCAGTCATTCGATTTTTGAAAGATATCCATTATTCTTTACCGGCTATTGAAATTGGTTCTATGATTCCAATGTTTGGTGAACCTATCTTATTATTGGGGTATCAAAATCAAATCATCAATGCGATGTCTTTGGGTTTAATGCAAGAAGTAACTATTCCTGATGATTTTAATAATATTTATTTTAATTCCACAATACCTTCGGATGTCTATGCAAATGGTGGTGCGATTCTAAATATTAATAATGAGTTAATTGGAATCCAAATCACATTTGAAAATAATTATTGTTTTGCCATATCGATATCAAGCATTCTTCACACATTGGATGTATTTTATCAACAACATATTTTTGAATAGTATTGTATGCAACATTAGTCATTTAAATGCACACTCACATGATATAATATAGGAAAGGAATGATGACATGTATCGATATCTCTACATAGAAAGCAAAAAAGATATTAGAAATAATGAAGCAATGATTGTTTCTCTTTTTTCTGAATTTATTGAATTCACTAAAAAAGATATAGATAATCATTCAATAACACTTTTTTATAATCGCGAAATAGATATTTCACTTTATGATATTATTCTAAATATCATGAGTGATACATTGAGTGATCTACGACTGTATGCATCTTTCCAATTTGAATCTCAAAAAGAAATGAAAGATCATTTAGAGTTTCTTAAAAAAAGATTACATCTAATTCCATTTACTAAATACGTTTATCTTGATGACAAAGCCATTTTAAAGGAATTTATATTTTCTGTTGATGATGAGTTAATAAAGTTTACATTAAGAAAATATACCAATGATCAACTAATGATTCAAAGTGTCAAAACATATCTAGAATCAAATCAAAATACAAGTGTTGCTTCTAAGAAATTATATGTCCATAGGAACACGTTACTTCAAAGATTGGATAAATTTATGAATGTTACAGGATTTGATGTGAGACTCTTTTTGGATGCTTATCTCATTTATCATTTACTAAAATAAAAATATGTGCAATTTGCACATTTTTTTTATACGCTATGCTTGTTATAATACTTTTATAATGTTAAAAAAGGGAGAAAATAATGGCTACTTTAAAACTAAAAGATATGAACAAGATTTACCCTAACGGTGTTCAAGCTGTCTTTGATTTCAATTTGGAAATTAGAGATAAAGAATTTATTGTTTTTGTTGGACCTTCAGGTTGTGGTAAATCAACCACACTTAGAATGATTGCTGGTTTAGAAGAAATTTCTTCAGGTGAATTATATATTGATGAAGAACTCGTCAATGATAAAGCGCCAAAGGATAGAAATATTGCGATGGTTTTCCAATCCTATGCACTTTATCCTCATATGACTGTATATGATAATATGGCATTTGGTTTAAAACTTAGAAAGATGCCTAAAGATGTTATTAATGAAAAGGTAAATGATGCAGCAGAAGTACTTGGATTGACACCATATTTGAAGCGTAAACCAAAAGCTTTATCAGGTGGACAAAGACAACGTGTTGCACTAGGAAGAGCAATCGTACGTAATGCTAAGGTATTCTTAATGGATGAACCACTATCCAACCTTGATGCTAAATTACGTGTACAGATGCGTGGTGAATTGATTAAACTTCATAATAAGATTGAAACGACAACCATTTATGTAACACATGACCAAATTGAAGCGATGACAATGGCTAATCGCATTGTTGTTATGAAAGATGGTTATATTATGCAAGTTGGCGCACCAAAACAGATTTATGACAATCCTAACAATTTATTTGTTGCTGGATTCATCGGTACTCCTCCAATGAACTTTATTCGCGGTATCGTTAATACTAAAGCTGTCTTTACTGCTGGAGTTTACAAAATTGTCGTTCCGGAAGATAAATTTGAAATTATTACTGAACACAATATGGTTGGGAAAGAAATTATCTTAGGTATACGTCCAGAAGATATTCATGATGAACAAGTTGTTATGGACACATATCCAGGTGCAGTTCTTGAAATCATTGTTGATGTTGCTGAACTTTTAGGTTCTGAAACTAACATTTACACAAATGTTAATGAAAGCCACATCTGTGCTTCAGTTAATGCACGTACAGGCGTACATATTGGCGATAAGATGAAATTAGCTTTCGATATGAACAAATGTCATTTCTTTGATCCAACAAGTGAACTTCGTCTCGTAGTTGACTTAAACAAGGTTGCTAAAAAAACTCAAAAAGCAGCAAAGAAAGAAGAAAAATAATTAAAAGGCCAATTTGGCCTTTTTTTATTGGATAAAATTATGATTGAATACATCATTAACAATGCATATGGATGCCTTGTTTTTCAAAATGGAATTGATTATCAATTTAAAATTTCAAATCTGAGTTTTATAAAAAAAATCTGTTTAGATTATTTATTCACTTATGATAGTTATCTTAAAGCTGTTCAGAAAAAACTTGGAAAAATCTATAAATTACCTGTTTATATTGACGAATCATTACTTATGATTCCAACACAAAGAAATAGAAATTTTGATAATATTTGGATTAATTATGCTGCGATAAAAAAGTTTTATCAACATCAAGGTGGCATTGAAATTGTTTTTAGTAGCGATATCAAATTGATTGTTGATATATCTATAGAATCATTCAGAAGAGAAATAAAATATTTAGATATCATTAGGAAAGAAAAAGTAAAACACTTTCATATCTAAAAATATAGAAAAACGAATGAATAAGTGTTATAATAGGCATGGTTAAATATTAGACGATTATATCATATAAGGAGGAAAAATGATGACAAAAAAAACTGTAAGAGATATTGATATCAAAGGTAAAACAGTTTTAATTAGAGTGGATTTTAATGTACCATTAAAAGATGGTATGATTAGTGATGAAAATAGAATAGTTCAAGCATTACCAACATTGGAATATGTATTAGCTCAAGGCGGAAGAGCGGTTGTTTTCTCTCATCTTGGACGTGTTAAAGATGAATCAGATAAAGCTAACAATAGCCTAAAGGTAGTTGCAAATAGATTAAGCGAATTATTAAACAAAAATGTCGTATTCATTCCTGAAACTCGTGGCAAGGTTTTAGAAGATGCGATCAAAGCACTTAAAGATGGCGAAATTCTTATGTTTGAAAATACAAGATTTGAAGATCTTAATGGCAAGAAAGAAAGCAAAAATGATTCTGAATTAGGAAAATATTGGGCTTCTTTAGGTGACGTATTTGTTAATGATGCTTTTGGTACTGCACATCGTGAAGCCGCTTCAAATGTAGGTATTTCATCAAATATTAAAGATACAGTTGCTGGATTTTTATTAGAAAAAGAAATAAATTTTATTGGTGGAACTTTAGAAAATCCCAAAAGACCATTTATTGCAATTCTTGGAGGAGCGAAAGTCTCAGATAAAATTGAAGTGATTAAAAATCTCCTAAAGGTTGCTGATAAAGTTCTTATTGGTGGAGGTATGGCATATACGTTCTTTAAGGCACAGGGAATGGAAATTGGTAAAAGTTTATTAGAAGCCGATAAGATGGATCTTGCAAATGAGTTACTTGATATGGCAAACGGTAAAATCATTCTTGGTGATGATGTAATTACTGCTAAGGCATTTGATCCTGAAAGTGAAAAACATGTAAGAAATATTACTGAGATTCCTGCAGATGAAATGGGTATGGATATTGGACCAAGAACAATTGCATTATTTGAATCATATATTTCAACAGCTAAAACAGTTGTTTGGAATGGCCCAGTTGGAGTCTTTGAATTTCCAAGATTTGCTGAAGGAACAAGAAGTATTGCTCAAGCAATTACAGAAATAAAAGAACAAGCAACAACGATTATTGGTGGTGGAGATTCTGCAGCTGCAGTCATACAATTTGGCTTAGATGAGGGATTTACCCACATATCAACAGGTGGTGGAGCATCACTTGAATATTTGGAAGGCAAGATTCTTCCAGGTATTGAATGTGTTGACGATAAATAATGGATATCGGGAAAAAGATTAGAGCTCTTAGATTGGGAAACAGTTTAACTCAAGAAGAACTGGCGAATCGTTTGGAACTTACTAAAGGTTATATTTCGCAGTTAGAAAATAACTTAACTTCACCATCGATGCAAACACTTTTTTCCATTCTTGAAGTTTTAGGAACGGATATTCATGAATTTTTTTCTAAAGAAGAAGAACAGACTGTTGTCTATAAAAAAGAAGATTTCTATGAAAAAGAAAATGAAGCACTAAAACATATGATTAGTTGGATTGTACCCAATGCTTTAAAATATGAAATGGAACCAATCATTATTGACTTAGCACCAGGTGGACAGTCTGAAATAGATGATCCACATCCCGGAGAAGAATTCGGTTATGTACTAGAAGGTCAAGTTATTTTGATAATTAATAAAAAAAGATATATTATTCGTAAGGGTGAAACATTCTATTACTTAGCAAATAAAGAACATTATTTGATGAACAGCAGTCATCAAAATGCAAAAGTATTATGGATTAGCACACCCCCGATGTTTTAATGGAGGAAGGGAAAATTATGGAAAAAGAAATTTTAATTAAAAGCACTGCAGGATTACATGCAAGTTTAGCTGCAAAGGTTGTCCAAACTGCATCAAAGTATGCTGTTGAAGTTGAACTTCAATATCAGGATAAAGTCGTGGATTTGAAATCCATTTTAGCTTTAATGTCTTTAGCGATACCTTATGGTAAAAATGTAAAAATAGTTGCTAAAGGTACCCGTGCCGATGAAGCAATCAGAGATATTTCATCAATTCTAGGGTAATGGCGATGAGTAGAAGACCTATTATTGCTGGAAATTGGAAGATGTATAAAACGAAAGATGAAGCTTATGCTTTTATCTATGCGGTCAATGTTGAGCTCCCAGATAAAGAAGTTGTTGAATCTGTAATTTGTGCACCTGCGATTTTTCTAAAAGATCTTGTAAAAAGAGAAGGTGAAAATTTACGGATAGGTGCTCAAAATATGCACTATGCTCAAGAAGGAGCATATACAGGAGAAATATCTGCAGCTATGCTTAAATCATATGGTGTTGATTATGCTGTTGTTGGACATAGTGAAAGACGTGCTTATTTTAATGAAACTGATGAAACAGTCAATTTAAAATTAATTGCTGCTGTGAATACGGATATTACACCTATTGTTTGTGTTGGTGAATCTCTTGAAATAAGAGAAGCAGGAACAACAGATGTTGTTGTTAAAAAGCAAATTAAAAAAGCATACTTAAATGTCAGTGCTAAAGAAGCTTTAAAAACAGTTGTTGCATATGAACCTATTTGGGCAATTGGAACTGGTAAAACTGCAACCCCTGATCAAGCAAATGATACAATCAAAGCTATTCGTTTAGTTTTAGAAGGCCTCTATGGTCAAGCAGTTTCAAATGAAATTAGAATTTTATATGGTGGATCAGTTAATACTAAAAACGTTAATAGTTTACTATCAATGTCAGATATTGATGGCGCATTAGTTGGTGGAGCATCTTTAGATCCAAGCTCATTTTTAACTCTAGTTAAGGCAGCTTACAAGAAACAAATTTAATCCAAAAATAAAGATAACAAGAACCATAGGCTCTTGTTTTTTATTTTCATCAGTTCACACATTTAATCATAAGAAATCAAGTTATATGGTTTTTATTTATTGATATGTTATAATATTTTATATAACGCGGTTCCAAAATGCCATATTTACAGTCAGGGTGGGAATTATGTTTGCTGACCAACTTAAGAAAAAGTATCAAAAGAATTTAATCATCTTAGCGCTCATTGTAATTCTAACAACAATGATTTTTATGGTTATACTATTAAGTATTCCTGCGTATTTTAAAATTGGGATTTATATTTTAGTAGGCATTTTATTTTTAATGATTGCATATTTTATTCATAAAATTAACCGTGATAACAAAAAAGTTTATCAGTTGAAATTCAGGATTTCTTCGTTAGATTATAAAGTACCGTATCCTTCATCATTTAAAAAACAACAAAGAACGTTATTGATTGATGGTAAAAAAGGATATACAATCAATAAAAAAGTAATTCCTGCACGATTTATTGAATTTGTCGAGGGGAAACGTGCGTATATCATTAAAGAATTGGATGACATTAACGAAATAAATGAATATCGCATTTTATTTATTCATCAGCATACATATGCATTAATAGAAGATGTTGAACATAAAAAATGGATTATTCATATGAATTGTTTAGAACAATTAACAACATAAAAAAAAGATGACTCCTAGGAATCATCTTATTTTTTTATCTGTTGTAATATTCAACAATCAATTGTTCATTGATTTCTTGTAGGAATTCGTTGCGTTCAGGATAGCGAACAAACGTTCCAACGCCATTTTCTTTATCGAATGATACATATTCAACTGATGCATATTGTGCTTCAAGAGCTTCTTGTACAACAACTAAAGCTTTTGATTTTTCACGAAGTGCAATCTTTTGACCAGGTACGAGACGATATGATGGAATATCTACTTTTTTGCCATCAACTAAGAAATGTCCATGATTTACCAATTGACGAGATTGTGCTCTTGTCTTGGCAAGACCTAAACGATAGACAACATTATCAAGACGAGATTCAAGTAAACGCAAGAAGTTTTCACCATGCTTACCTCTCATTTTATCTGCTTCATTAAATGTCTTTCTAAATTGTTTTTCTGATACTCCATAAGTAAATCTAACTTTTTGTTTTTCATGAAGTTGAGTACCATAATCGCTTGTTTTAGAACGACGTTTTCCATGCTGACCAGGTGCATATGGGCGTTTCTTTAATTCTTTTCCTGTTTCTGAAATCGAATAACCCAAACGACGTGATATTTTCCAAGTTGGTCCAGTATAACGTGACATAATTTTTACCTCCTTTTTTATTTTGGTGGTAAAAATTGCAAAAATACTTTAATAAAAGCAATCCCGATGTTCTTTTCACCTTAAAGCAGAAAGGTTACTAAGGGCTCCAAATGGGTAGGGATCATTCTTTTAAAAATAGTTTGCCTGCTTTTTACCGACGCTGTTTATTTTACCTTATAGGGTACTAAATGTCAATTGTTTTCACTAATAACTTTACGAATTCTTCTAGAAAGGTGATAGTGTCATGATCAAACCTATTTAATATCGGGCTATCAACGTCTAAAACACAAAATAACTTGCCTTTTATGAAGATTGGAACGACAGCTTCAGATCGACTATTTGAATCACACGCGATATGATTTTGGTAATTAAGAACATCATGTATAACAATAGTTTGTTGATATCGTGCAGCTTCACCACAAACTCCCTTTCCCATTTCAATCGTTGAGCACGCAACTTTACCTTGAAAAGGACCTACAGTGAGTTTCTTTCCATCAAAAAGATAGAAGCCAACCCAATTGATTTCCTGAAGAGATTCCATTAAAAATGCCGAAGCATTAGACAATATAGAAGTTGTATTAGGTTGAATTTCCATTAACGATTGTGCAGATTGTAATAATTCATTACTTTTCATGATATCACCACCGCCATTATTATATCATATATGTTAAAATAGTAATGGTGATAAAACATGAAGAAAAAAATCATTATTCGCTTTGGCGACATGATGCTCAAAGGTCGAAATATCGGATTTTTTATAAAAAGAGTAAGAAAACATCTTGTGAATAAATTAAGCGACTTAGAAGTCTCCTATGAATTTTTCCATGATAGAATATTTATTGATTTCCAAGTTGAAGATGAGGCAATTATTATTAGAAGATTAAATCAAATTCCAGGTCTATATTCTTTCAATGTCGCTTACGTTGCGTTACCTACTTTAGAGGACATCATTCAGATTGCTGTGCAGGTACTAGACATAGAGATTGAAAAAGAAATGGAACATATCAAAATAGAAACTAGAAGGCACGATAAATCATTTCCAATGACAAGCCAAGAGATTACACAATTTATTGCGAGTCCGATTTTGAGTCAAGCACAAAAAAAATTCATTGTTGATGTGAAAAAGCCAGCAAACATACTTCATGTTGATTTAAGAAGTGATGTAGCATATATCTATTTAAAAAGTATTAAAGGTATGGGCGGATTTCCTTTTGGTACCGCAGGTAAAGGTTTATTGATGCTTAGTGGAGGATTAGATAGCCCAGTTGCGGGATTTCTTTCAATTAAACAGGGAATTGAGGTTGAACTGTTTCATTTTGAATCTACACCACTCACTCCTTTAGAATCAGTACAGAAAGTTATAGATTTAGCTGTGGTATTAAGTGACTATACACCAACTCAGAAAATTAAACTTCACTTGGTTCCTTTCACTAAAATACATGAACAAATATTAAACCAAGTATTTGATCCTTATATTATTACCGTTATGAGAAGAATGATGTATCGATTGGGTGAAAGATTTTCTAGACACCATAAATGTTTATGCTTGATTAATGGTGAATCTGTTGGACAAGTAGCAAGTCAAACATTGCAAAGTATGAAAGTTGTAGAATCTGTAACTAAAATACCAATTATTAGACCGCTCATTACTTACGATAAGAATGATATTGTTGAAATATCAAAAAAAATAAATACATATGAAATTTCAATTAAACCATATAATGATTGCTGCAGCATTTATGTTCCTAAATCACCTGTTACAAAACCGATGGAAGTTTATGCCTCAAAATACGAGCAAAGTATAGATTTTGAACCCATATTAAAGGAAACACTTGAAAATATTCGCACAATTGAGATTTCTAATACGACTCAATATCAGCTTGCTTCTCATGGATTTACAGTAAAAGAAGCGTTAGATGAAATAGAAAGGGACTTGAATAAATAATGATTTCTTCAAAACAAAATAGTTCATTTAAGCAATGGGTAAAATTGAAAACGAAAAAGTATCGAGATTCCTATCATCTTTTTTTGGTTTATGGTAAACATTTAATAGATGCAGCAAGAACTCATCAAGCAATCGATGAAATCATTACTTCCAATCCAGAAAAAGAAGGCATTCTTATATCAAAAGAACTGATGGATGAATTGCAACAAACAGAAACATATTTTGATCAAATCGCAATTTGTAGGAAGATTAACCCTGTACAATATAGTGATAAAGTTCTCATTTTAGATGACGTCCAGGATCCCGATAACGTTGGGGCTCTAATTAGAAGTGCATCTGCATTTGGGTTTATGCAAGTCATTGTCAGTTTGAAATCTGCAGATTTTTATAATGAAAAAGTGATTAGAGCATCTAAAGGGGCAATATTTGATGTTTATCTAGAGCGAAAACCTCTCGAATCAACATTGATTGAATTAAAAAAACAAGGATTTCAAATTTTATATGCTGATGCACATGAAAATGGAAGCCCTCAAAAGGCAATCAAAACAGTGCTTATTTTAGGTAACGAAGGACATGGTATTTCTGATGATGTTAAATCTCTTTCTGATGGGGCAATTAGTATTTCAACCCAAAATGTGGAAAGTTTGAATGTTAGTGTCGCCGGAGGTATCTTAATGTATGAGTGGAGGAACTTATGAAACCTATTTTAACAGGCTTTTTAGATTTAAATGGAAAAGGGTCATTTGAAGAGCAGATAGAATCTGCAAAAAAACATAATTTGAATACAATATGCTTACGCACATATAATCAATCACCACTCATTGAACTGAGTGAGTCTGAGATTAAGAAGATAGTCTTAACCCTTAAAGAAACAAAAATAAAAGTCATTGGTATTGATACTGGAATTAAATCCTTTGATATCAACGATGATCATAAGCATTCGGAAGCATTGGATGAATTCAAATACATGATTAAATTTTCGGATAGACTAAAAGTCCAGAATCTATTTTTTAGATTACCTATCTTTAATAATGTTATTGAAGAATATGAAAACATCCAAAAAAGATTAGAACCCTTTATTGATGCTGCTATGAAAGGTAACAAAAAGATAATATTTTTACCAGTAAATGATTATAAAGCAAATATATATGCGTACCTTTTAAAGAAAATCAAATCAAATATTATTAGTGTTTTCTTTGATCCTGTTCATCTCATGATGAATAATGAATCAACAACAACAGCATACCGTCTACTAAAGAAAAGAATAGGTGGATTTGCTGCAATTGATGCTGACCATCAAAATATTCCTGCCCTTATTGGTTATGGAAAAACAGATATCATTTCAATTTTTAAGAAGTTGATTAGAGATCGATATGATGGATTAATTCTTATTGATAATAAATTCAATGAGGAAGTTTTTGCAATAGAAACGAAGAAAGCTGGTTTTTTTGCAAAAGTATTTAAAACTAGAGAAAAGAAAAAGGAATCTATGCTTTCTGATTTATCTAAAAAGATTTTTCCCAATGAAGAAACAAAAAATGTCACCTATGATGACATTTTAGATAATCAAATTAAAGTAATAAAAATAATTTTTAAATAGTATCGTTTTCGTCAGGTATATGAAAAGCAGGTTCTGCATAAGGTAATGAACTGAATAGTTTGGTTGTAAACATTATACCGTTTATATGATCAAACTCATGTTGGAAAACAATGCCTACATAGCCCTCTAATTGAAGCTCAACCGGAAATAACTTGCCACTTGCTATATCATAAGATAATGCTTCAAAAGTCACTGATTTATATCGCGGAGTAAGTCCTTCTGTTGGGCGATCAACGCTTAAACAACCCTCTCCACCTGGAACATAAATGATTTCTGTGCTCTTTTGTGTTAACACGGGATTAACTAAAGCATAGGAGTATAGTGTTCCATCAAAATCAGTCACATGACAAGCAAACATACGTTTTGAAACATTGACTTGTGGAGCAGCAATACCTACTGCAGGTCTAAGCTCATATTTTTCAACCATTTCTTCATCTTGTGAATTCATGACAAATTCTAGCATTTCTTTAAGTAGTCTTTTATCTGCAGAAGACATTGGAATTTTCACTTCTTTAGCGACAGTTTCCAAAGTTTTATGCCCTTCGCGAATTATATTTTTCATCAAAATCATGTAAATACACCTCGCCTATTATTATATCATAAGGAGTTCATAAATGCGTATTGATAAATTTTTAAGTAATCTGAAATACGGTTCAAGAAGTGAAATAAAAGAATTTCTTAAAAACCACGAGATTGTTGTTAACAATATTAGAATAATGACGCCTAGTTTTGATGTTAATCCAAGTACCGAGGATATTTATCTTGATTCGAAACGTGTATTCTATCAATATCCTATTTACTTAAAAGTGAACAAACCCATCGGATATTTGTCTGCAAACACAGATAAAAAGTATCCATGTGTCACGGATCTAATTAAAGAGCCTTATAATAGATTTGATTATGCTATCGCCGGTCGTCTCGATTTGGATGCTGAAGGTCTCATGATTTTAACAACAGAAGGAGCATTTGCTCATCAGATAACAATGCCCAAATCACATGTACCAAAAACCTATGAAGTTTTACTTGATCATCCATTTAATCATCATAAAGAACTTCAGAGCGGAGTGGTGATTCAAGATGGTAAACACCAAGAATATCTTGCTAAAGCTTTATCTATTCGTTCACTTGATAATCAGGTTTGGATTACTATTGATGAGGGAAAATTTCATCAGATTAAGCGGATGTTTGAATCTGTTGGCTATCTAGTGGTAAAATTAAAGCGTATCCAGATTGGACATCTTAAATTAGGTGATTTAGCATCTGGAACCTATGAATCATTTGAAAAGGAAGAACTCTATGACTGAAATAATAATGCAAGCATATCAAGTTTTAAAAGAATTAAAACTTGATTCCACATACCTAGCAATTAAAGAATATGATAAATTAATTCTTCAAAAGTATCAAAATGAGATTCAAAATTTTCAAATTTATAAAAAAGAATTTGAAAAAGTTATGAATGAGGGAGGAGCTTATCACCCAAGCTATAAAAGTGTAAGCAAAGCACTTAGCGAAGCGAAAATTATTTTGTATCAAAAACCCGAAGTTATTAAGTACTTTGATATGGAAGAAAAATTTCAAAATGAGCTCAATCAATTTTTAAGTGATTTCACCCAAGCAGTATCATCACATATTAAAAGACCAAATAAAATTGGTATCGTCACTAAAGGAGGTAGCTGCCGTGTACGCTAACAGAATGTCATTTGTAATTTTCTATCAAGGAAAACATGTTTTAGAAAAACTTAAAAGTATGCCTGTAGATATTACATACATATCAAATAAGCAAAATTATGCAGTCGTTTATGCAGATCAAGATCAAGAACAAGCATTAAAAAAACAGCTCAAGGATATTAAAGGATTTAAGTATTTTGGACCATCTCAAATGTATGATCCCAATCTAAATTTTTAGGTGTTAAGGAAAAAGACTTGACAGATAAAAATTATTGTGTATAATGAATGTGGATAACATATAGAAAGAGAGAAAAAAATATGGCAGTTAAATTACGTTTACAACGTTTTGGTTCTAATAAGAGACCGTTTTACCGTGTAGTTGCAAGTGAATCAAGTATGGCTAGAGATGGAAGATTTTTAGAAATTCTTGGAACTTATGATCCTTTAGTTGGAAAAGTTCTAGTGGATGCAGATAAAATTCAAAAATGGCTAGTAACTGGTGCTCAACCAACAGATACAGTAAAGAGTTTGTTCAAGAAATATAATATTTTAAGTAAATAAGGGGGTACATATCATGGCTGTTGATTTCGAAAAACTCATAAAAAATATGATAATGCCATTAGTCGTTAACCCAGATGATGTGTTAGTTAAAATCTTATCCAACGATGAACAAACCATTACTATTCAGCTTTTAGTAAATGAAGCAGATCTAGGACGTGTCATTGGAAAAGGCGGTAAAATCGCGAGTGCAATGCGTACGATTGTCTATGCTGGTGCTTCGAAAGAAGGCAAGCGAGTACAAATCGACATTGACTCATTTTAAGGATGAACGCTATGTATCAAATTGGCAATATTACAAATTCACACGGCATCAAGGGAGAGGTTAAAATCTACAATCTAAGTGATTTTAATCGTTTTTCAGTTGGTGCTGAAGTATTTGTGATGCTGAAAGGGAAAAAGAAAACTTTTACGATAGAAAGAGTAAGACCACAAGGTAAGCTCCTTATCGTTAAATTCAAATCCTACGACAATATTAACGACATTTTGGTCTACAAAGGTTTGGATATTTATGTTGACGAAAGACCCGATCAAGAGCTTGAAGAAGATGATTATCACTATGAAGACTTGCTGGAAAAAGATGTATATACGATTGATAATATTTTTGTTGGCAAGGTGATTAGTATGGTTCCTGTACCACAGGGACACTTACTAGAAATAGAAAAACAAAATGGTAAAAAAGTACTTGTTCCCTTTGTTAATGCTTTTGTTGAAAGTGTTTTGGAAAACAAAATCATTATCAAACCAATTGAGGGTTTGTTATGATTATCGATATTGTTACAATATTTCCTGAATTTTTTGATACATTTTTATCAACATCAATTATTAAAAGAGCAATAGAACAAAAACTGGTTACCGTTCAACTTCATCAAATTAGAGATTATAGTCATAATAAACACCGAAACATAGATGATACACCATATGGTGGTGGTATTGGAATGTTAATGACATTTCCTCCATTCTATGATGTTATTGAAAAATTAAAAACGAAGAATTCAAAAGTAATTTACCTTTCTCCACAGGGAAAACTATTTAAACAAAAAACGGCTAAACAATTAGTAAAATATGATCACCTCATTCTGTTATGTGGCCATTATGAAGGCATAGATGCTAGAATAGAGTCACTCATCGATATGGAGATTTCTATCGGAGATTATGTATTAACTGGTGGAGAAATACCAGCAATGATTATCACTGATGCTATAACGAGACTTATTCCTAATGTCATTCATGAAGATTCAGCTGAAGAAGACTCATTGCAAAACGGATGGCTCAAATTTCCACAATATACGAAACCAGAGACTTATAAAGGATGCACTGTACCTGAACTATTGTTATCTGGACATCATCAAAAAATTGCAGATTGGCGCAAACAACAGCAAGTAACCAGAACTTTTCATAAAAGACCTGATCTGATTAAAGGTATCAAAATGACTGAACAAGAGAAAAAAATACTAGATCAAATCAAAAATGATAAAAAAAACAATAAATAATATGAAAGAGTGAAAGAGTGAAAGAAGGGAAAATGATGGAAACAATTAAACATTTAGCACAGAAAAGCAAAATTCTTGAATTTCTTTTTGTCGTACTCATTGTATTTTCTTTTGACTTAATCTTCATCTTTAGATATGGATTTGGGGTCAGCTTTGTTCACTTACTTATAGCGTTTTTTAATGTCTCATTAATTTTAGCAATTATAGCATTCATTAGAAACAATAAAATGAGATATATTGCCTACGTAACATATATATTGCTTATGTTTGCATTCTTTTTGACTGATAGTACGCTCTATTACTTTAAGCAAGACGTAACATCATTTGCAATGCTTCTAGAGTCATTGCAGGATACAATGGAAATTGGATTGAAATATAATCCTTTGGCTTCATATGGCATTTTTATTTGGATACTTATTTTAGGATTCTTAATATTTAGTTTGATTGTACTCAATAAAATTGTTAAACTCAATCAACAAAACAGATCTAAACAATATGCTAAACATGCAATTTTTCTATTCATCACCTTGTTAGGTTTATTCTTTAGTCCATATATCATTAATACAAGTGATGCTTTAACATTTCAAACACCAGCAGATAAGAGTTTGTTTGTTCAGAAATTTGGTTCAATAACATATCATACAAAAGATATTGTGACTTTTGCTAATAATTCAATTAAACCTATCTTATTTAGCAATGAATATGAGCAACAAATTAATGAAGAACTTGATTTATCTATTGCAAATCAATCACCTCTTTATGGTTCTTTACAAGGACAAAATATCATATTGATTCAGTGTGAGACTTGTGAAGAATATGCATATTCTCCAGCGTATACACCCAATTATTATCGCTTGTATAATGAAGGAATTCATTACGATAATTTCTATTCCGCAGCGAAAAGTAATTATACATATGATGCTGAATTTAAAGCGTTAACTTCCATGATGTATTTTCAGGCTGACAATTTCATGTACTCATTTGGAGATAATTCATATCAGAATGCTTTACCAAATATATTAACTGAAAATGGATATACTGCTAATGCATTTCACAATTATGAAAAAACATTCTTCAACCGCAATATCATTTATCCAAATCTCGGATTTCAAAGTTTTTATGCGATAGATTCAATGCAAGTTGATGAAAGTGCATATATGCCTTTGGATTCAATGATGTTTGATCAGTTAATAGATTTAATGGTTCCAGTTCAAGATGATCCGTTCTTTACGTTTGTTATAACGGTGACACCTCATGGTCCCCATAAGAAATATCGTGAAGAACTCAAGGAATATTATGATATTTTAGCTCAAGATTCTGCTTATGATAACGCATCTATGGAATTACTTACAATTACAGCAGCACAAATGGATTTTGACAAAGGATTAGGAATTTTGCTTGATGAATTAGAATCGAAAAATTTATTAGATAACACAATGATTTTAATGTATAGTGATCATAAGAACTATTCTGATTACGAAATGACTGTAGAATATACACCTAACAGTGAAATACCTTTTGAAATTGAAAAAGTTCCATTCTTCATCTATAGTCAAGCACTGGGATCGGGTGTCTCTGATGTAATAACATCACAATATGATGTCACACCAACAATCTTAGATTTATTAGGAATCTCATATATTCAATATTACTATTATGGACAAAGTATGTTTTTAGAAAACAGGATTGATTCACCAGTGATTTTTTCCTACACAAGCTGGATGAGTTATGAAAATGTTGTAATGTATGATGTGATTAAATCTGGTAACGATAATCTCGATGATTACTTAGCGAAAAAACAATTCGTATTTGATACGATTGATAAATTTGAAAAGATGTTTCAATCTGATTATTTTAGGGATAAAACAACCTATATTCCTAATACATAAGGTTTATCATTAAAGTTATATAAAGATGTTGCAAGTTTAATATAACTTTGTTATAATAATAAAGCCGTAACAAATTAGCACAATGGTCC
>CAZMIG010000010.1:0-76710 GCA_964566285.1 uncultured Mariniplasma sp.
ACAATAGAAAGAAAGGAATTACTCAATCTATCATTACAGTATTGAGTATACAAGGCACATATGAAAAGAAAAACCAAAATTATTTGTACTGTAGGTCCATCAATAGACACTCCAGAAATGATAGATAAGATGATAGATGCTGGAATGAATGTTGCTAGATTAAATTTTTCTCATGCAGATCATAATGAGCATGGTAAAAGAATTGATATGATTCGAAAAGTAGCAAACGATAAAAATCGTTATATTGGCGTTATGGCTGATACAAAAGGTCCTGAAATAAGAACTGGTCAATTTGAGAATGGTATTGCAACATATAAAAAGAACGATAAGGTTGAAGTTTGGAAAGAATCCATTTTAGGAACTAAAGAACGATTCCACATCGATTGTCCTGAACTATATGAAGATATTAAAGCTGGAGATTACCTGTTAATTGATGATGGTAAAATAAAACTTACTGTTTTAGAGACAACAAAGGACAAACTACTATGCGTAGTTAATAACTCAGGTAGCATCAAAACTAAAAAAGGTGTTAACGTACCTAATGTCAAACTATCCATGCCTTTTGTTTCACAAAAAGATCATGATGATATTGTCTTTTCTGCTGAAAAGAACGTGGACATGATTGCATTATCTTTCGTAAGAAGAAAAGAAGATGTAGTCGAAGTAAGAAAGATACTTGAAGAAGTTGGAAAATCTAAAATTGAATTAATCGCAAAGATTGAAAATCAAGAAGGTGTTGATAATTTAGTATCAATTCTTGAAGTCAGTGACGGTGTCATGGTCGCAAGAGGAGATTTAGGAGTTGAAGTTTCAACAGAACTTGTTCCTTTGTATCAAAAACGGATTATACGTATTGCAAATGCAATGGGGAAACCCGTTATAACAGCAACGCATATGTTAGAATCAATGGTTTACTCACCACGACCAACTAGAGCTGAAGCTTCAGATGTTGCAAATGCAATATTAGATGGTTCAGATGCGATTATGCTTTCTGGTGAATCAGCTGCTGGAGAATATCCAATTGAGGCAGTGTTAACAATGGATACGATATCTAAAGCTATCGAAGATAGCATTCCATATAAAGAAAGATTGCAACAAGCGATAACAACAAGTCAACAAACTGTAAATGATGCTATTGGTATTGCAGTTAGTCAAACAGCGATGTCTTTACCAAAAGCAGAAGTTATTATTGCTTTTACTGAAACTGGTGGTACTGCAAAACGTATTTGTAAATTTAGACCTTCTGTTCCAATCATTGCAGTAACAGATAGTATTGAAACATGCCAAAGACTATCATACTATTGGGGCGTTTTTGCAACAATTAAAAAAATTGTTACTGATTACTCAGTTTATGATGAAATTGCAATTGATGTAGCAAGAGATTTCGGATTTGAATCAGGAACAACAATCATTATTACATCTGGTTGGGGTATGAAGCATGGCTCAACTAACTCATTAAGAATAATTGATATACCCTAAATATTAAGTCTCACTTTTAAGTGAGGCTTTTTTTGTGGAGGAGAGAATGAAAAGAAAAAAACTGTTATTTGTGAATTCATGTTTATTAACGTTGTATTTTTTTGTGTCATTACCTTTTTATCTGATTGAAGGAAATAAACTAGAAGGTTTTGTAATAGCTGGAGCACTCTATATGATTTTTCTTATTGGACACGAAATTTTTATCTTTATTTCTTTAATTACACATTGGTTTGGATACTTCAATAATTCTAGAGGTTGGATTCTCTTTTCAAACTGGCTCCTATTTCTTGCGGGATTTCAATTTTTCGTATCCTTAATTGTTCTTTTCCCCTTATTTATTCTCAATTTTATTGCGATGGGAAGAAAACAAAAACCTGAGATGAATATATCTTAAAAAATATTTATATGATATTGATAGACTCCATATTTTCGTGATATAATAACTCGGTTGAGGTAATTTATGAAAATAGAGAGTTTAATAGGTGATAAAGCATTTTATAAAAGATTATTTATAGTTGCTGCACCTCTTGTTTTGCAACAATTGATTACTACATCTGTTCAATTAGTTGATAATGTTATGGTGGGAAGACTTGGGGAATCTGCCATAGGATCTGTTTCTATTGTCAATCAATTGTATTTTGTTGTCATATTAATTACATTCGGTGCTATGGGGGGAGCTGGTGTTTTTTCTGCACAATACTTTGGATCACAAAATTTTGCAAGACTTAAACAAACTTTTAGATTCAAAGTCTTAGTAGGAATGATTATTGCAACATTATCATTTATTATTTTTTCTATATTTGGAGAATCACTATTAGGTTTATTTACGAGTAATCCACAAACAATTTCAGGTGGATTAGATTATTTAACAATAGCAAAGTGGAGTGCATTTCCATGGATCTTATCTGTTGCTGTTTCTAGTACATTTAGAGAAATAGGCATTACTAAGCCGTTATTGAAAATATCAATTGTAGCAATACTGACAAATACACTACTTAATTTCATTCTTATTTTTGGACTTTTTGGTTTTCCTGCATTAGGTGTTATTGGCGCTGGTCTTGCGACCTTGATGTCTCGAATCGTTGAACTAGCCTTAACTTTAGTTTTATTGGCAAAAAAAGGGCAAATATTTTCATCAAGAATATTTCATTTGATACATATCGAAAAAAAATTGTTAATTTCCATTATTATTATGGCATTACCACTTACTTTAAATGAAGCTTTATGGTCATCAGGTCAAACTGCTTTCTTGCATGCATATTCTACACGTGGCGATGAAGCGCTGGCTGCGATGAACATAACAGGTGCAATTAGTCAGTTAGTTTTTGTAACCTTTGGGGGAATAGCAACTGCTGTTGCTGTGATGGTAGGTAATACATTAGGACAAAATGATTTACAGCAAGCTAAAGATAATGCAAAGAAATTAATTGCTTTTTCAGTTGTTTTTGCTGCTGCTGCAGGATTAATGCTTTTTATACTCAGCTTCTTTATTTTAAATATTTATGATGTTTCTGAAGCAACAAAAAGAACAGCAGCTTTTAATATTCGAGTAAATGCTATTTTTATCCCTGTTTATTCATTTAATGTAGCACTTTATTTTACTTTGAGATCAGGTGGAGATACAAAGTCAACAATGATGATAGATTCTGGATATATGTGGGCAGTACCAGTTCCAGTTTCACTTGCACTTGCATATTTCACAAAATTACCAGTTATTTATATGTTTTTAATTGTGCAGATGCTTGATATACCCAAAATGCTATTTGGATTATCACGATACCGAAAAGGACACTGGATAAAAAATATAGCAAAAGATAACGATTTAGAAGTGGATTAGAAATACTTTCCTCGTTTAGAAGAAAAAAATGTATAATGAGAATGTATGCAACTCAACAAAGGTGAACTTATGTCAGAAAAAAAAGAACAAGTTACTAAGACAAAAAAGAAATATGATTTTGAAAAAAATTTCAATCCAACAAATGTCGCTGCTAAAATCGTTCTTTTATATTTGGTTTTAGGTTTTATCTGGATTATCCTTTCAGATTATGCAGTTGAAGTCATCTTCCAAAATTCTGAGAACAACAGATTAATACAAAGTATTAAAGGTGTTATCTATATTGTAATGACTGCAATTGTCTTTTATTTTATCATTAGAAGAAGCATTCAAATATATGCAATGACTATTATCGATTTGAAACATGCATATGGTGAATTAGATTTAAGTCACCAAATATCTTTAGAGCTTGATGAAAAATTATTCAAATTAGCATATTACGATAGTTTGACAGGATTACCTAATAGGGTCTTGCTTGAAAACACTATTAATCAATATATCTCAGAACATCCAGAAGATGGATTAATAGGATTCATTTACCTTGATATTGATGAGTTCAGTAATATTAATGAAGTTAAAGGACACTCTATTGGCGATGAACTATTATTAGCCATCTCAAATTATCTAAAAAAAGAAATATCTGAACCAAATATGTTAGCTCGACACAGTGGAGATGAATTTGTTCTTGCTCTTTTTGGAATCGAAAAACTTGACCAGTTTATACCACAAGTAGAACATTATATCCAAAGTATTAGAAAAACCTATTTATTAGATGAGGATGAATTTTTTGTTACTTATAGTGTCGGGGTTGCTTTATATCCTGATAATGGCAAAGATTATATTACACTGTTAAGACATGCTGATGCCGCGCAATCAATAGCAAAAGCAAAAGGAAAAGACCAGATTGTAATCTTCGATGACGAAATGGTAACAATTATTCAGCAACAGACTGAATTACTTAATCAATTGCGGCATGCAATTGAAAATAAAGAATTTTCTCTTCATTACCAACCCATGATTAATCTTCAGGATGATCAACCTGTTGGTGTTGAGGCTTTAATTCGTTGGCAGCACCCTGTGAAAGGCTTTATTCCACCATTAGAATTTATATCACTATCAGAAAAAAATGGTTTTATTAAAGAGATTTCACAATGGGTATTTAAAGAAGCAGCATCTCATTATGAAGCATGGAATATTGAAGGTAAGCGATTTAGAATATCAATCAATATATCTCCAGTGATGCTTATGAGTGAAGCATTTATACCCTATATGAATGAGTGGATTAAGACTTATCATTTGGACAGTTCAAATATCATTCTTGAAATTACTGAAACAGCGATTATTGAAGATATTCATAAAAGCATTCACGTTCTCAAACAACTTAAGAAATTGGGATTTGTGATTGCTTTAGATGACTTTGGTACGGGATATTCATCGTTGACATATCTACAAAAACTACCCATTGATATTATTAAGATTGATCGAAGCTTTATTAGCAATATCAAACCCAATACAGAAGAATTTCATGTTTTAAGATACATGATTGAATTGGCACACCATCTAAATTTAACAGTAGTTGCTGAAGGAATAGAAACGATTGAACAAGCAAATATGGTTAAAAAGTACGAAGTTGATTTTGCTCAAGGATACTTTTTCTGTCGACCAATGCCACAATCTAGAGTTCTCGAATACTTTAAAGAAATTAGTTGAAATAAATCAATATAACAATCACTTGCTTATCCATGACTGGATAAGCTTTTTTGTTAGGTTAAGTTAGAATTCACTTGTCATTATGTTATAATATCTCTAGAAAAGGAGAACTATAATATGCCATCTCAAAAATTAATTAACAAGTTAGCAAGTCTTGCAGTAAATGTAGGTGTTAATGTTCAAAAAGATCAAATTGTTGTTGTTAGAGCATCCACAGAAGTTAAAGAAATTGTTAGAGAAGTTGTAAAAGAAGCTTATTTAGCTGGTGCTAGAAATGTTTTTGTACAATGGAGTGATGAATATGTCTCTCACAGTGGTTTGATTTATCGTAGCTTAGAAGAATTGATTAAAGTACCTCAATGGTTAATAGAGCAGCATCAAGAATGGGTTAACCAGGGAGCTTGCTTCATTTCTATTGCTTCTCCAATTCCTGGATTGAATAAGGATGTCAATCCCAATAAAGCGCAGCAATCGGGTATAGCTGAACAAAAAGCAGTGAATTTTTTTAGAGAACATTTAATGAGTAATAAATCACAATGGACGATTATTGCTGCACCAAACCCAGTTTGGGCAAAGCAAGTTTTTCCTAAACTGAACGAAGTTGATGCAGTTGAAGCTTTATGGCTTGCAATTTTAAATGCATCTCGCGTTACTGAAGACAATGACCCAATAGCAGAATGGAATTTGCATAATAAAATATTACTTGCACATAACCGTATTCTAAATAAATATAATTTCAAAAGTTTGCACTTTAAAAATAAATTAGGTACAGATTTGACAGTTGAACTTGTAAAAGATCATGTTTGGGCTGGTGGTGGAGAAAATTCCGGCAAAGGAATCTATTTCAATCCTAACATTCCAACAGAAGAAACATTTACAATGCCATATAAATGGGGAACACAAGGCAAAGTATTTGCTACAAAACCTTTAAATTATCAAGGAAAATTAATTAAGGATTTTTGGTTAGAATTTAAGGATGGCAAAGTCATTGATTTTGATGCAAAACATGAAAAAGATGCACTAGCAAATATCCTTGATACTGATCAAGGAAGTAGATATATCGGTGAAATTGCACTTATTTCACAAGACTCCCCAATCTCTAATACAAATATTTTATTTTTAAATACATTATTCGATGAAAATGCTTCATGCCATATGGCTTTGGGAAGAGCTTATCCTATGAATGTGAAAAATGGTGTTAATTTATCAGCAAAAGAACTTGAAGATATTGGATACAATAGTTCGATAGTTCATACTGATTTTATGTTCGGAAGTGACGATATGGAAATCGTGGGACTAACACAAGAGGGTATAGAAGTGCGAGTTTTCGCAAAAGGTAATTTCATTATTTAGGTTTAACGCCATCGAATGGCGTTTTTCTTTGATAGACAATTTTATGATTTCAATCTATAATAGATACATATGATGAAAGATGGTGATTCTATGAATCAACTTAAGTTAGATGAATTATTGAATTATAAATTTATTTCAGGATTAATTGAAAATCCTAGTAAAACACTGATGGCTTTTACAGTTGCAAAAGCTAATCAGAAGAAAAATGATTATGCTTATGAACTATATATTAGTGATGGTGTTAAGCATCAAAAAGTAGCATCGTTAAAAAATAAAGGAAACTTTATTTGGGAATCAGATCAAACACTGCTTTTTCCTTTAACCAAGAATAAAAAGGAAGAAAAAAGGGAAAAAGAAAAATATTCAATCTATTATAGATATTCTATATTAAATAGAAATATTGAAAAAGCGTATGAATTTAATTTTCCTGCATCAATTATTAAAGTTCTAAAAGATCAAAAATTGTTACTATCTGCAAATCTTTCAAAAGAGCATCATCATCTTTATTTAGATTCTGAAGAGCAACGAAAAGTATTTCTAGAACTTGAAAAGAAGAAAGAACTTTATGAAGATATTCAAGAAATACCATTTTATTTCAATGGTTCTGGATTTATTGCAAATTTGAGAAAACAACTATTTATCTATAATTGCGTTAATCAAGAAATGATTAATCTAGTTGATACAGATTTTGGTGTAGGAAACGTTAGAATTTCAGATGATTTAAATGAAATCTATTATACTGGACAACAAATGACTGGTGTAAAATCATTAACAACTCACGTTTATTGTTACCAGATTGATTCACATCAAACAGAAATCCTTTATCACGAAAATGATTACGCTATAAGTAAAATCTATTTGCTGAAAAATCAACTCGTTGTTGCAGCAACTGATATGAAGGAATACGGGATCAATCAAAATGACAATTTTTATATTCTAAAGAATAAAAAATTACATTTGCTAAATGAATTTCGGCAAAGCATTGAAAATTCTCTTGGTACTGATTGCAGACTTGGACTTAATAAAAAAGATGTCATTATCGGCAATAAGCTCATGTTTGTTGTTTCAATTGATGATCATACAGAACTTCATTCGATAGATCTAAATGGGATTACTCAACCAGAATATATCTTCAATGGTAGTCTAGACGGAATTGTATTTATCAATCAGAAAGTATATATCGTTGGTTTATATAAACAGAAGTTACAAGAACTTTATGAATTAGATTTAGAACATCATGAACAACATAGTATTTCTCGTTTTAATCAAAAAGTACTAAAAAATATTTATATAGCTAAACCAAAAGAAATTATAGTCAACTTAAAAACGCATCAAGTCAAAGGTTGGGTTTTGTATCCCAAAGATTTCAATCCTAATAAAACTTACCCAGCAATTTTAGATATACACGGTGGACCAAAAACCATTTATGGTAAAGTTTTCTATCATGAAATGCAGTTTTGGGCAAACGAAGGCTATATTGTCTTCTTTTCCAATCCAAGAGGAAGTGATGGAAAAGGTGATGAATTTTCTGATATTAGAGGTAAATATGGAACTATTGATTACGATGATTTAATGGCATTTACGGATAAAACCATTAAAAGAGTACCTTCTATTGATAAGCAAAGAATGTTTGTTACAGGAGGATCTTATGGTGGATTTATGACAAATTGGATTGTTGGACAAACAAATAGATTTAAAGCAGCAGCAACTCAAAGAAGTATATCTAATTGGCTTTCATTTCACGGAACATCTGATATTGGTTTCTATTTCTCGAAAGACCAAACTTCTGGCCATCCCAATGAAGATACTGATAAATTGTGGAATCAATCGCCTATGAAATATGCGTTGAACATAAAAACGCCATTATTATTTATTCATTCTGATCAAGATTATCGCTGTCCTATAGAACAAGCAATGCAACTTTACACTATTATAAAAGAACAAGGTGTAGCAACAAAATTAGTATGGTTTAAAGGTGAGACTCACGAATTATCAAGAAGTGGTAAACCTGAAGCTAGAATCAAGCGCTTAAGTGAAATCACAGCATGGTTCAAACAATATTAAACATTGAATTAAGATAAAAAAAACTCCCTTATATAGGCGATAATAGTTATCGACCTACAAGGGAGTTTTTTAGTTAATTAGTTAATTAATAATTTGTACAATCTCCATTTTGTGTTTTGGAACTTCCTTGATTGCCTTTTCCATTTTGTCCTTGTCCACCAGCACCATGGTTGCCTTGCCCTGAACCATTTTTAAATTGGTTTTTAAACATATTTGCTAAATCATATCCAGCACCAACAAGTCTATCTCTAGAAAATGCTGCTAAATGATTTTCTGATGCACTTTGTAAATATTCAAATACAGCTTGAACATCACTTGGTAGATTACCCTGTGTAATAAATGTTTCATATAAAGCTATATTTGCTGTTTCAGCTTCAACACCAGTTGCTAATGCACTTGAAATTGAATCTGGCAAAATGACATATTGTGCAGCATTATTGATTGGAACTTCAATACCGTATGTTTCAAATAATGGTAACAACATATCAATGTGTGTTTGTTCGGCTAAAATAATATTTGTGAAAGGTCTAACTTCACCATATGCTTCAATAATTGCTGCATAGGTTGCTTGTGCAAGATATTCATCCTGTATTGCATATGTCAACATTTCATCGAGTGTATATACTCCATCAGTTGATAGTGCAGTAGCGGTAGAACCGTAATCATCTACTTGTGCATAATCTGAAGATGCACTAACTCCAATTCCTATAAAGATAAAACTTGTTACGACTAAACCTAAGAATATAAAGAATATTGTTTTTTTGTTCATTTGAATGCCTCCTAATTTTGACTTCACACATTATACAGTCAAATTGGTTTATTTATTGGTAAAATTTAATAAAATAACAAAATTATGTTAATTATTCCACATTTTACCAATATTAATTCTAATATGTTTGTATACTATATGAAATCGGTTATAATTTGTATAGAGGTAAAGTATGAGAATAAATAATCTAAAACAAATCTTAATCAAAAGTATTTTACTTACCATCGCCTTATTTACCTTTGGGTTTTTTGCTGTTTATCAACAACAAGACACCTCTTTTGTTGTTGAGCCTACAGAACAAATAAATAATTCAGAAAATTATTATACAATTGCAGATTTTAATCAAACAGAATTTAATATATTTTCTTCATATAGTGAAACCGAATATCACACACTATGGGGACATGATACGAGTACTACATATGAACAGTATGCACTCGATATAATGGATATTGATCAAGCATGGTTATTTACTGAAGGTAGTCCAGATGTCACAATTGCTATTATTGATACAGGAATAGATGTTGATCATCCAGAATTTGTTGGAAGATTATCTGAAGAATCATATAATGCAAGAACCGATGAAATCGGATTGGAATATGTCATTGATGATGTAGGACACGGAACAGGAGTTGCAGGTGTCATTGGTGCACTTAAAGATGATGAATTTGGAATTAGTGGTATCGTTCAAAATTGTGAATTATTAATCATTAAAGCAAATGAAGAAGATGATCCTTCTACCACAGAAACAGATGAATCAGAATCATTTTTAGATGATTCAATAAATAGAGGCATTTATTATGCAGTTGATCATGGAGCTGATGTGATTAATATGAGCTTAGGTGGTTCATTTGCTAATCCAGAAACAAAAGATGCTGTTGATTATGCAAGAGACCATGATGTTATTTTAGTTGCTGCAGCTGGAAACGAAGATTCAGATGAATTGTACTATCCAGCATCCTTTGATGGTGTGATATCTGTATCAGCTGTTGATATGTTTAGACTTTTTGATGATGAATACTCAAGTTATGGTTCAGAAATTGATGTTGCAGCTCCCGGAACTGATATTACAACTACATATATAGATCAAGGATACATATCAATGTCAGGAACTTCACTAGCTTCACCTCAAGTTGCTGGTATTGCAGGATTACTCATTTCATATTATCCTACTGAATCAAGTCAAGATATAATTGATAGAATTATATATAGTGCTGTTGATGCAGGAACTTCTGGTAGAGATGACTACTACGGATATGGTATCGTTAATGCAAATCTTGCAATGACGATGAATCTTGTTACGGTAACATTTAATACCAATGACGGAACACCAATTGATCCAATTTATATCTATAGTGGACATACAATTGATATTTCAAGTCCTTCTAAAGATGGATATACATTTGAAGGATGGTATAAAGATGAATTATTTACAGAAGCATTTACTATGGGTGTTGATTTAATCACAGAGGATACGACTTTATATGCAAAATACAGTCTTGAGATCTATACGATTCATTTTGTTACAGAAGGTAGTGTTGTTGCTGATATTCAAGTGCCTTATGGAACAGTCATAGATATACCAACATCATTATTAGCAGGTTATAGATTTGAAGGTTGGTATTGGGATGCTAGTTTTCAGCATGTATATACCGGAGCACCAGTGATTTCAGATGCTATACTTTATGCTCGTTTTGAACCCATTATGCATCAAGTCACTTTTTATTCAGAAGATGAAGTATTATCAATATTGCCTGTCCAAGAAGGTGAATTCTTTGATTTACTTGAACCAGAGTTCACGGAGCATCCATTTATTGGATGGTACACGGATATAGAACTGACTGAATTATTTGAAATGCATCCAATATATAATGATTTAAATCTCTATGCCAAATTTAATGATCAAGTTTACAGAATCACCTTTTATAAAAGTGATCTCTTAACAATTGAAGAAGAGAGCTATGCACATTTGGGAGATTCTGTTATTGCACCAGACGGTCCAATTAAACCGTCCTCTCCTTCATTTGATTACATATTCACTGGATGGAGCGAGTCTGTTGATAATATAACTGAAAGTCTTTCGGTATATCCTGCTTATGATAGTATATATAAACCAGAATCTATTTATTTGTTACCCGGGTTAGATACAGTTGAAATAGGCGAAGAATGGGTTGATGGAGGAACATCACTTATTGATCCATTATTGACCGTTAACATTAGATCATCAGTAGATACTAATGAAAATGGAAAATATTTCATCTTTTATGATATTTATTATTCTGAACAACTGATTGATATACGCACCAGAATTGTTAATGTGATTGATGCTATTCCAGAAGTTGTTATAACGCTTAATCCAGATGTCACAACCATTAATCAGGGCGATATCTACGAAGATCAAGGCGCTACAACTAATATTGGAGAAGTTGTTTCTAGTGGAGTTGTGGATACCAGTCAATCAGGAGTTTACATTATATCTTATACTGTAAGTATAGGCGATGAAGTTTTCACAAAAAGTAAATATGTTTATGTAATACCGGTTGTATATGAAATCACAGCATCAACCCTTTATTATCAAGATGAAAAAAGAGGGTGGTTGAGATGAGAAAATATCTAATTATCGGTTTATTTGTTTTAATTATATCTCTAACATCATGTATGGAATCTTCAGAAAGTAATCTTAAAATATCACTTAATCCTGGCATAGACACCATTGAAATAGGTTCCCAATATATCGATGCGGGAGCAACTGCTAGCTATGGATATCGCAGTTTAACTCCTGTTGTTATCGAAAATAATGTGGACACCAGTACAATCGGAGTGTATGAAATTACTTATCATATCAGTTATTTAGAGTATGAGAAATCAATTGTTAGAATGATAACAGTTATTGATGAAACACCACCAGTTATTATTTTGAATTCGGGTGTTGATACGATTGTTGTTGGTCAAACTTGGATTGATTCCGGAGCACAAGTCCTAGATAACAGTAATGAAATTATTGAAGTTGTTGTTACAAACTCAGTTGATTTAAATACTCCTGGAGAATACATTGTTACATATTCTGCAACGGATTCAAGCGGAAATCAATCCGAAATAACAAGATATGTTAACGTTATAGAACCACCCTCACTGTAATATAAAAATTCACGGATGATTATATCTATGAATTTTTTTATGTAAAGAACTCTTTCATAATACTTATTTAGTAAAAATCTAATCAAAATAATATTGAAATGATGGTTTTCTACAACAAACTTGTAGCATTTAAGCATATTTATCTTGTCTTTTAGTCATATTGTATTATAATGAAAGTAAAGAATATGAAGGGGGTTTTACCCATGTGGTTTTCAAAAAAAAAGAAAGCACGTAAATTAGCAGAACAACAAGAAAAAGCTGCTTTAGCTAAAAGAGAAGCTGAAAAAAAAGCTGTTATAGAAAAAAAGGTTGAACCGATCAAACCAACACCTGTTGTCAAGAAGAAAGTTGCCTCACCTAAACCCAAAGCTTCCAGTGTGAATCGGAAGGTTGAAAAACCAGAAAAAAAACTTGATAAAGAAGAAGCACAAAAAGATGCTAAAAATGCAAAATATCATGTTTCTCAAAACAAGAATCCAAGAAGCGATAGTTATCGAAAATGGCGTGTCAGAAAAGAAGGCTCCAATAAAACGATTAAATACTATGATACACAAAAAGAAGCAATTGAGTATGCAGATGATTTAGCAGAAACAGCAGGAACATCTGTTGTGATTCATAAAATGGATGGTTCGATTCGTAAACAGGATTATACAAGGAAAGCATAGAAGTTAGTTCGCTAACTTCTTTTTGCATCTTGGATAACATTTTTAGCAACTTACTTTGAATCTTATTGATTTATAAGTATCTTATGCGTTATGATGAATACTATAAGGTTGGTGAAGATATGAAAATTGAAGTTAAAAGACACCAGGAATATGGTGAACCTAAAATTGTCATAGATTGTCAAGAAAATGATACGACAATTAATCAAATCTTGGAAATGATTCAGGAATCATCTATTGATTTTACAGGCAAAAAAAACGATAGAAACTTCATTTTTAAAGCCAAAGAAGTTTATTATATTGAAAGTATTGAAGATCAATGTTTTTTATATACAAAAGATGATGTTTTTGATTGCAAATACCGGCTATATGAAGCCGAGAACAAACACTCATCATTTGTAAGAGTAAATAAGAATATTGTATTAAATTATAAGAAAATTAAATTTTTTAAGTCTAGTATTAATGGTAGATTAGATGCGACTTTGAATAATGGTGATCGCGTGGAGATATCTCGCACTTACGTTCAACAGTTAAAAGCTTTATTGGGAGGTGAATCCAAATGAAAAGTTACTTAAAACTCTATGCATATACATATGCAATCGTTAGTATTATTGTCTTTATCTTGGCACTTGCTATTTACAGAGTTTATGCAGTTAGTTTACCAATTAAGAATTTATTTTGGGGTAGTATATTTATTTCTCTGTTATTTGCTTTATCGCTTAAAGTCTTTAAGGAAACATGGGGGAATGGTGTTTTAAATATCATTGTTGGTTATTTGATTATTTTGCCAATCACATTCATTATAAGAACCATGTATGGAACAGTTTTATTTAGAGGAACCTTTGCAATTTATATCTTAGGTTTGCTTTATGCAGTTATTTATTCTTTAGTGATTTTATATGGTTCAGTTAAAAATAAGAAGATGGAAAGCAAACTAAATGAATTATTAAAAGAACAGAAGGATTCAACGGAAGAATAAAAAAGCACTCTCGAGTGCTTTTTTTTAATATTTAAGCAAACTTCAAATTAATTTGAAGTCTTTTTTTCTTTTATTTCTAATTGATCATCAGCTATGCACATCTCATAGAGATGATGAGGCACTATCGCACCTTCTATCATCTTCATAGCAATCATGGTTTCAATGTGTCTTTGAATAAATCTTTTTAAAGGTCTAGCTCCATATTCATCGTTAAAACCATGCTTAATCACGAATTTTTGAACATCATCATTGAACTTGATGAATAGATTCTTTTCTTCAAGTCTTATGCTTAAATCATTAAGCATTTTCTTCGCGATTTGAATTTGAATATTTATGTTTAAAGCATTAAATATGATGATTTCATCAATACGATTGACAAATTCAGGCTTAAATTGTGCTTTTACAAGTTTCATTACTTGATCTTGCGCATCCTTTTCATAGCTCAATAAATATTCACTACCAATATTAGATGTTAAAATAATGATTGTATTCTTAAAATCAACCGTTCTTCCTTGGTTATCAGTGAGTCTACCATCTTCCATAATCTGAAGCAAAATATTAAAGACCTCAGGATGAGCTTTTTCTATTTCATCAAATAAAACAATTGAATAGGGTTTTCTACGAACCGCTTCAGTCAGCTGTCCACCTTCATCATAACCAACATATCCCGGAGGTGATCCGATGAGTCTCGAAACACTAAAAGATTCCATATACTCACTCATATCAATTCGTACGATTTGATGTTCACTATCAAACAGTGCTTCAGCTAGTGAACGTGCAACCTCGGTTTTCCCTACACCTGTAGGTCCTAAGAACAAGAAAGAACCAATAGGTCTATTCTCATCCTTGATACCTGCGCGATGTCTTATGATAGCATCACTAATCAATCTTAACGCGTGATCTTGTCCAATGACGCGATTTTTAAGTGTTTCTTCAAGGTGTAAAAGCTTTTCTTTGTCACCTGACATCAATTTAGAGACTGGGATTTGAGTCCACTTAGAAACGATTTCTGCAATGATTTCTTCAGAAACAACTTCAGTAAGTAATTTTCCATCTTTTTGTATATCAATGGTTAATTGATTGATTTCTTTTTCGATTGAAGGAATTTTACTATATTGTAGTTCGGCAGCTTTCTGATAATTGTTGTCGTTAAAAGCTGTTTGTAAATCTAATCTAAGTTGTTCTAGTACATTTTTCTTTTGTTTAATCAAATTTATTTGTTCTTTTTCTTCATTCCATTGCTTGCGCAGCTTTTTCTCATCATTTTTTAAGGTATCAATTTCTTGTTTGATCTTTGATAGTCTTTCTTTTGAGATTGGATCTGTTTCTTTATCAAGTGCTGTTCTTTCAATTTCTAATTGCATTAATCTACGTGAAACAGTATCTAATTCAGCTGGCATAGAATCAATTTCTATACGAATAGAAGCACAAGCTTCATCAATTAAATCAATTGCTTTATCGGGCAGAAATCGATCAGATATGTATCTGTTGGATAACATTGCAGCAGCAATAATTGCTGGATCTGAAATATGAACACCGTGATGTGCTTCAAATCTTGATTTGAGACCTCTCAATATACTGATCGTATCCGAAACTGTAGGTTCGTCAATCATGACTTTTTGAAAGCGGCGTTCTAAAGCACTATCTTTTTCAATATATTTTCGGTATTCATTAAGTGTCGTTGCTCCGACACAGTGAAGTTCTCCTCTAGCAAGCATTGGTTTTAACATATTAGATGTGTCCATAGAGCCATCAGCTCGACCTGCACCCACGATATTATGTAATTCATCAATGAATAAAATAATTTCACCATTTGATTCTTTAATTTTATTTAATACAGCCTTTAAACGTTCTTCGAATTCACCTCTGAATTTTGCTCCAGCGACTAAAGATGCTAAATCAAGTTCATAAATAATTTTATTTTGCAAGCCAATAGGAACGTCTTTATCTACAATACGTCTAGCTAACCCTTCTACAATCGCAGTTTTACCAACACCAGGTTCTCCGATAAGGACAGGGTTATTTTTCGTTTTTCTTGAAAGGATTTTAATAATGCGTCTAATTTCCTCTTCACGACCAATAACTGGATCTATTTTTCCTTGTTTGACAGCTTCAACTATATTTCTCCCAAATTTATCTAAAACTTTAGGATCTTTATTATAATCCTCCATTTGTGTTAAGTTCATAAACATCCTCCTCTGGCAGTCTCTTTACTTAATTGCCAATACTATTATAAAACATGTTTTTAGCACTGTCAACAGATAAGTGCTAATTTCACACAATTTGAGATTTTATGATAAAATAGAATATAAAGGAAGTGTCATGATGATAAAGGTGCTTTTTGTTTGCCGTGCCAATCTTTCTCGGTCTCCTATGGCTGAAGGAATTTTTAGAAAAAAAGTTGCTGATGCGGGATTAACAGATATGTTTTATATCAGATCAAAAGGAACTGCGGCATTTGAATTAGGTAGTCCACCGTCAAATAAAACAATAAATATATTAAAAAAATTAGATGTAGATACGAAGGATATGGTTTCTGAGAAAATTAATCAGAAAGATTATCTTTTTTACGATTTTATCATTGCTATGGATGACAAAAATATTAAATATCTAATGAGACATTCTGGTATTTATAGAGATAAGGTATATATGTTAAGTGACATTAATATTGAAACCAAAGGACAAATTGTTCCAGATCCATATTATATTGGTACACATGAAGAGGTTTATCGCCTCATTGATGAAGCTTTAGAAGAGTGGCTAACCATGTTTAAGATTAACAAACTACTGCATTTTATAGATCTAAATCAATATTTAATCAATCAAAAACCATTATTTTTAAAAAATCCAGCGTATTATTATTGGAGTACAGAAGAAGCTATATACAAGTTGAATAATGATGCTCCTATCGATATTATCGAAAGTTATAAATCTTTTTATACAGAGGAAGAATAAAAACTTTTAAATAACGGCTTTTCTTATTGACTTTTAAGGTGCTTAAAAGTTATAATTATATAGCATGTTTAAGGCCTCATAGCCAAGTGGTAAGGCAAGGCACTGCAACTGCCTGATCATCGGTTCAAATCCGTTTGAGGCCTCCAGGTAAATTACATGGCACTATCGTTGATAGTGCTTTTATTTTCTATTATTGTGCAATATTTATGTGATTTTAGATGATCAATTTTTAGATTCCGATGATTTTACTATATAATAGAGGGTGAACTTATACGTTTTTCAATATAAATAAATAGAAATAGGAGAATAATATGGAAAAAAATGAATATAAAATTGCTTTAATGATTGATTCGGAGAATGTTTCTCATAAATATATCAAGTCAGTCATGAATGAAATAGCAAAATACGGGAAAATAGTAATTGCTAGATTCTATGGCGATATCTATAATCTTTCAAAAGAGTGGCATAAGACAGCTCAGGATTATGCAATAAAACCTGTTCACCAATATAATGTTGCAATTGGTAAAAACGCTGCAGATATGGCGATGGCTTTAGATGCTCAAGAAATGATGTATCAAGAAAAAGTTAATACTTTCTTTTTAGTGACTAGCGATAGTGACTTTACACCTTTGGCGATGAAGCTTAAAGAAGGTGGTATGCACGTCATTGGTGTTGGGAATGAAAAAAAAGTTACATCAGCCTTTAAATCTTCATGCAATGAATTTAAATACTTTGAATATTTAGATGATGAAGATGAAGAAAACAATCAAACAAGAGACAACTTAGAATCAGAAAGCCAAGAAATCGGAGGAATCATTAAGAGTATCATCATTGAAAATGGTGTTGATAACCGCATTCAATTGAGTCGACTTGGTGATATCCTTATGAATAGATTTTCTGATTTTGATTCAAGAAAATATGGAGCTAAAAGTTTATCTAGTTTAGTTAATACAATATCGGGTTTAACAATTTCATTAGAAAAGACAACGACCTATGTCACATTAGATTCTAAATTGACAATGACTGATATTTCTAAATCAATCATTACTATTATATCTAAAAATAAGAGTAAAGAAATGATATTAACGAAAATTAAACAAGAGTTAGAAAAGATGTATCCGGGATTTAACTATCAAGAATTAGGATTTACTAGATTTAGTAAATTGGTAGGAAGTATCCCTTCAATGACAGTAAAAAATAACGCTGCAAAGCTGAAGTAAGATGAAGACTTTTGATATTAAAAGTGATATGCCTACAACTCAAGAAGCTGGAATTAGACTTGCAAATATTATTCGCACCTCTGGTGGAAAAGATAAAATTATTAAAATTATTCATGGATATGGATCAACAGGTGTTGGGGGATCAATCAAGAAGACCGTTCACACCGCCCTAAGAAATAAGGTAAGATCTGGTGCGATAAAAGCATATATTCCAGGTGAGGCATTTAGCCAACCCATGGGATTTGATGAAACAATCAGAATGCATAAAAATCTTTTAATTTCTGATTCAGATTATAAAAAAATGAATGATGGAATCACTTATGTAATTTTAAATTAGAGGGGCATTTATGGAACTATATGACGTCCGGAAACGAAAATCACTGCTAGAATTATTCATAGTATTATCATGGGTAGTTCTTTTTGTTGCTTTCATCTGTCTTATGGCACATGTATTGATCTACATACCATTATTTATTTTTGGAGCAATAAGCCAGTGGTATGCCCAAACTCGATTTAAAAAATTGAGTATTAGTTTCAAAGAGATTTATGTAAAAAAGATGCTTGAAGAAATTCTTCCTGAGTGCACATATGAACCTAAACAAGGGATTGATAAAGATGTGGTATACAATTCCAAAATATTACATAAAGAAGATCGTTACCATAGCGAAGATTTACTTTCGGGAAATCTTCAAGGAAAACACTTCACCTCAGCAGATGTGCATCTGCAAGATGTTAGAAGCAACGGGAAAACAACTACGGTTGTTACTGTTTTCCAAGGCAGATTCTTTATGATTGACTCAGAAAAAAAATATGAACAAGAAGTATATATCATGCCCAATCACACATATTTATTTGCAAGAGGGGAAAACTATAAGAAAATTGATATGGAATATATTGATTTTAATCAACATTTTGATGTTTTCAGTCGAGATACTCATGCTACCTTTTCTTTAATTAAACCGAGATTTATGGAAAAATTAGTTGAATTTGCAAATCAGAATAGAAAAGTCATGTTTGGATTCAGAGATGAGACAATATTTGTTGCGATTGATTCAAGAAAAGATACATTTGATATCAAAGTTCTCCACGAGATCAACGAGAGTTTTTTTGATGAAATAAAAAATGAAATTAGTCTTGTTGAAGAACTACTTAGTCTGCTCCCTTGAAATATCTTTACCATTAACAAAATTAACTTAAAAAAAATACAATGAAAATGTCTTTCGATTTTAATGTAAAAAAACATTATATTCGAAAGGTATTTTTTTAGTAATTGTTAAAATCATCGTGCATATATTGTTCCAGGATTAGGTTATGCTTGAAATTGATTATTTGAAACAAAATAAAATTGATATTTCACTGATTTATATCTTGAATCAGGAATCAAATTGTTGAGTGATTAAATCATCTTATGATATACTGTACTCATAAATTATGAGTATTTTTGAGGTGAGCGAATGAAAAAAACACTAGCATATAAATCAAAAAATGAGATTATTGCAACAATCATTATATTATTCTTGTCTATGGTTACGGTTTTTGCACTTTTACTAAATTATCATTTTGATTTTGCAATACTTCCCAATGTTATAGTAATATTTGTCGTAGTGTTCACTATTATTGCAATAGTATCTTTTCTTCAATTAATTATGTTAATTCAAAATCCAAAAATTATGATGGAGCACGATGATGAAAATGTTTATTACTATCTAAGAAGAAATCACAAAATTGTTGTTCCATTTAACACAATGCAAAATATCATTATCAGAACTAGTATATGGACAAAACCTTTTGTTGTATATACAGCTATAGTGATTGAAACAAAATCTGGAACCATTTATTTTAGACATATTTCTAAGATGAACGAAGTCAAGGATTATATTCAAAATATTGCATATCATGAAGGATCTAGATAACACGATTCATTAATAAAAATAACCTTCGCTTGAAGGTTATTTTTTTATCGTGTTTTTTATTAATTTTGATATTTCAACAATTAATAGGGGAAGCAATACTAAACCAAGTATAATCATCCATTGAGTAAGTGATGGCATCACAATCTCAAAGATTGATCTGGAAAATGGAAGTGTGACAACCAAAATTTGAAGTACTAAACTGACTGCAAATGCATATAGCAAATAATTGTTTCTCTTCATTGTGAAGATTGAGTGCTTTTGACTTCTAACATTAAACGCATGAACAAGCTGTGAAACAGCTAATACAATGAATGTCATAGTTTGAGCTGTTATCATTCTCATTGTGGGATCAGATGTCATCTTCCAACCAATAATATAAGCAGAAAATGAAATGAGTCCGAGCATTAAACCTTGCCAAGCAATTTTTTTACCTAAACCATCAGCAAAAATAGATTTTTTACTATCCCTAGGCATATCTTTCATGATGTCTTTTTCTTTTGGATCAAGACCTAAAGCAATTGCCATTAATGAGTCAGTAACTAGATTAACCCATAAGATTTGTACAGGGGTTAGTGTCGTTACTCTTGTGCTAAAGATAAGAATACCAATGCTTGTACCTAAGAAGATAACAATGATTTCTCCGATATTACAACTTAGTAAGAAGTGGATAGCTTTTTTAATATTGGAGAAAATGGTTCTCCCTTCACTTATGGCATTCACAATTGTCGAAAAATTATCATCAGTTAAGATCATGTCCGCGGCACCTTTGGCAACTTCAGTGCCAGTAATACCCATAGCAATCCCTATATCTGCTTTTTTTATTGATGGAGCATCATTAACACCATCACCTGTCATTGCGACAACGTGACCCGATTGTCTCCATACATCAACAATACGAACTTTATTTTCCGGACTAACTCGAGCATAAACTCTTATTTTTCGATAAACCTTAAGATAATCTTCTTCACTCATTAAATCAAGTTCATGACCTGTAATTGCTATATCATCAGTATTCAATATCTTAAGTTCTTTTGCGATAGCAACAGCAGTATTGATATGATCACCAGTAATCATAATTGTTTTAATCCCAGCTCGATCACATATAGCAATCGAATCTTTTACTTCAGGTCTTGCTGGATCCATCATACCCACTAATCCAAGTAAGGTTAAATCATTTTCTAGCAATTGATTATCTAAGTCTTTAATTTCTAAAGAGGCATCTATTTTTTTATAAGCGATAGCAAGAACTCTTAAAGCTTGATTTGCCATCTCATGATTCATTTTCTCGAAGTGTTTCAAATCAGATGGTTTTCCATTCTCTATTGCTATAGAGCGTTTAAAAATGACATCTGGTGCACCTTTGATAACCGCATATCTTCCGTCATCAAAATCATGTACTGTAGTCATCAGTTTTCTTTCCGAATCAAAAGGAAGTTCATACACTCTTGGATACTTATTAATAATCGCTACTGGATTTTGTCCTAAAACAATAGAAAGATCGGTAAATGCAATTTCAGTCGGATCACCAATTTTAATATAATCTGTTTCAGTCTTTTGAAGTTTCGTATCATTACACAAAGCACCATAGATACCCATCTTATCTAAGGAAGGAGATGATTTCATTTTTCGGTTGATATTAAATGTTTCTTGATTCAAGTAAACTTTTTTTACTGTCATCAAGTTTTGAGTTAGTGTTCCAGTTTTATCTGAACAGATAATACTGGTTGAACCCAACGTCTCAACTGCAGGTAATGTTCGAATGATTGCTTGTTTTTTGACTAAGTTTTGCATACCTAACGCAAGCACAATCGTGATGATTGCAGGCAAACCTTCAGGTATCGCGGCTACTGCTAAAGCAATGGAAGTTAGCAATGCTTCCTTCCAAACCTCAAAACTTGCTCCATCACCAAATACATACGCTTCAACAATGGTAATTGCAAATATGACAAATGTGATTGCTAAAGCAATCAAGGCAAGCATTTTACCAAGTTGAGCCATACTTTTTTGAAGCGGTGTGAGCTCATCTATGGTCTCATTAAGCATCGTTGCTATTTTTCCTAATTCAGTAGACATACCCGTAGCTAAAACAATTGCTTGTCCTCTTCCATAAGTAACAACAGTACCCATGTAACCGAGATTAAAACGATCACCTAAAGGAATATTATCTTCATGCATTACATGATTTATTTTTTCAACAGCTACCGCTTCGCCTGTCAATGTTGACTCATCAATTTTTAAATTTATTGATTCAATAATTCTAACGTCCGCAGGAACATAATCTCCAGCATCTAAAAGTACTAAATCTCCAATAACAATTTCTTTTACATCGATAATTTGATCAATACCATCTCTTTTTACTTTCACTTTTGGAGATGACAAAGCTTGAATCGAAGCCAAAGCTTTTTCAGCCTTCGCTTCTTGAAATAAACCTAAGATTGCATTGAGTATCACAATACCAATAATTAATAAACCTTCAGCAATATCACCTGTAAGAAATGATAAAATAGAAGCACCAATCAAAACAATAATCATGAAATCCTTGATTTGATCAATGAATTTTAATATCCAAGACTTTTTCTTTGGTTCATCTAATTGATTATACCCATTATTACTGAGTCTATTATTTGCTTCTATAGAGGATAAACCCTGACTGGTATCAGTAGCTAATAATGTATTGAGTTCGTCTATCTCATATTGATGATAATGTCTTTGCATAATATCCTCCAAAAATAAACCTGTTTATGATGGTTAATTGTATCACGAAATCATTAAGTATACAAGAAATACAGCAGGATGAACTCACCAAAATCCTACCTGATTTGATAAAGATAAAAAGGGCTAAAAAAGGAATATTTTATAATTTTGATTAAAGTTAATTTTAATTAAATTTAGAAAATTAAGAAACTAAACAATCTTCATTTTTGGAAAACGTTATCATCAAATTTTTGACAGCATCTGACTTGATTTGACCTTTTTTTTCAAGTGTTATAATGTTATAATTAACATGTAAACAAACGATACTTATAACAAAGGAGTTCAATATGAACATACAGCAACGGATTACGAGTGAAAAGCTTGCACTTTTTCAGTCTCAAATAAAAAAGAATAAAGAGTTACCCGGACCATTAATGCCAACGTTACATGACGCGCAGCATATTTTTGGTTATATCCCAATATCAATACAAAAAATCATAGCAAAAGAATTAAATGAAAGCGTAGCAAAAATCAATGGTGTAGTCACATTCTACAGCAATTTTTCTATTACTCCAAAAGGTAGAAAAACAATAGGTGTTTGTTTAGGAACCGCATGCTATGTAAGAGGCTCACAGACAATTATGGATACACTTGAAGAAGAGCTGGGTATTAAATCCGGACAGACAACAAAAGATGGAGAAATTACTTTAGAAGCAACAAGATGTATTGGTGCATGTGGACTTGCTCCTGTTTTTTCTGTTGGCGATAAAATTTATGGTAGTGCGAGTATTGCAAAAGCAAAACAGATACTTAAAGATATGAAAGCAGCAAATAATGATTCCAAATAGAAAAAAACGAAATAATAAAACAATATTTATTAAAAATAGAATGACGAGAGGTACGATATGAAATCATTAGAAGAATTAAAAAAATTAAGAAATGAATCATACGATAAAATAATGATGAAGGGTGTTGAAAATGGATTTCGTATTCAAGTCGGTATGGGAACCTGTGGCATTGCTTCTGGTGCAGCAGATGTTTTATCTTCATTTATAGAAGAAATCGAGAAAAACGAGTCTAAAAATGTAAACCTAACTCAAGTAGGTTGCATGGGTGAATGTGCCTATGAACCAATGGCAGAATTAATTGATAAAAATGGACAAACTTTCATTTACTGTAATTTAACAGAAACGACAGCAAAAGAAGTATTTGAAAGACACGTTCTTAATAATGAGCCAGTATTAAGACTCTTATTGACAACTAAGAAGGGGTAGGTGAGATTATGTTAGAAAGAATACATGTCATTATTTGCGGTGGAACTGAATGTAGTAATACCGAATCTGTAGCTATTAAAAAAGCATTTGAATCTCAAATCAACGACTTAGGAATTCAAGATGATGTTGCACTTGTACTTACTGGTAGCAAAGGATTATGTCTTTTAGGACCAGTTATTGTTGTATATCCGGGTGCGATTTTTTACGTTGATGTAACAGAAAAAGATGTAAAAGAAATTTGTGAAGAACATTTTATCAAAGGGAATCCTGTAAAACGATTATTTTACGATGATCCCGAAGCGCATAAGAGAATTAAGAAAAATAGTCAAGTAAGATTTTATGGCTTACAAAAGAGAATCGTATTAAGAAACTGTGGAGCTATAAATCCTTTAGATATCAATGAATATGTTGCAAAAGAAGGCTATGTTGCATTGGGAAAAGTATTAACGTCATTCACACCACAACAAACGATTGATGAAGTAATTAATTCTGGATTACGTGGTCGTGGTGGTGGAGGATTTTCTACGGGCAAAAAGTGGCAATTTGCAGCAAATTCACTATCTGATCAAAAATATGTTATATGTAATGCTGATGAAGGTGATCCAGGTGCCTTTATGGATCGTGCAGTTTTAGAAGGTGACCCACATTCAGTTTTAGAAGCGATGTCAATATGTGGATATGCAATTGGAGCAAATCAAGGGTATATTTATGTTCGTGCTGAATATCCAGTTGCTGTTGAAAGATTAAATATAGCAATAAAACAAGCACGTGAACTTAATTTATTAGGCGATGATATCTTTGGTAGCGGATTTAATTTTAACATTGATATTCGTTTAGGTGCTGGTGCATTTGTCTGTGGTGAAGAAACCGCATTAATCGCATCAATTGAAGGAAATCGCGGAATGCCTAGACTTAAACCTCCATTTCCAGCAGTTCGAGGCTTATGGGGCAAACCAACCAATGTTAACAATGTTGAAACGCTTGCAAATATTCCTGTTATCTTCTTAAAAGGGTCAGACTGGTTTAAAGCTATTGGTACAGAAAAATCAAGTGGAACTAAGGTTTTTGCCTTAGGTGGGAAAATTAATAATACTGGACTTGTAGAGGTTCCTATGGGAACAACGCTACGTCAAGTCATTTTTGATATTGGTGGTGGAATACCTAATAAACGCAAATTTAAGGCTGTTCAAACAGGCGGTCCATCAGGTGGATGTATTATTGAAAAAGATTTAGATACACCGATTGATTTTGAAAATTTAACAGCACTTGGATCAATGATGGGTTCTGGTGGAATGATTATTATGGATGAAGATAATTGTATGGTCGATGTTGCACGCTTTTATTTAGACTTTACAGTTGATGAATCGTGTGGTAAATGTACTCCATGTCGTGAAGGAACTAAACAGATGCGAGATATCTTAAATCGCATATGTGAAGGCCAAGGGGAGTTAAGAGACTTAGATGAACTTGAAAAATTAGCGCTAATGATTAAAGAGACATCGCTTTGTGGTTTAGGACAAACAGCTCCTAACCCAGTTTTATCAACGCTCACACATTTTAGAGATGAGTATATTGCACATGTTGTTGATAAAGCATGTCCAGCAGGTGTGTGTCGCGAATTGACAAACTTTGTCATTGAAGACAATTGTATTGGTTGTACTAAATGTGCCAGACATTGCCCAGTTAACGCAATATCCGGTTGGCCAAAACAATTACATCGAATTGATTTAGAACTATGTATCCGTTGTGGTGCTTGTAAGAAAGCATGTCCTGTAGGAGCAATTTCAAGTCAACCAAATCCACAGGAGGTAAGCTTATGAAAAAAGAAATTAAATTAACGATCAATGGTAAGCAAATTATTGCCTCATCGGATCAAACCATCTTAAAAGTTGCTGAACAAAATGATATTTTTATTCCAAGATTATGCTTTTTAGAAGGCATTCATGAAGAAGGAAACTGTCGTTTATGTTCTGTTAGAGTTAACGATCAAAAAAACCTTAAACCAGCATGTAAAACTTATGTTGAAGAAGGTATGCAAGTGATTACTGATGATTCTCAAATATATCAACATGTATCAACAAATTTAGAGCTTCTTTCTCATAAACACCGTTTTGAGTGTTTCACATGTACAAGAGAAGATAATTGTGAGTTTTTAGATTTATTAAGAAGATATTCAATTGAAAATGATTTAAACCATATGTATGGGATTTATGATAAACCTAGATATTTTTCAGATACATCTGGTGTCATGGTCATAGATAGTAGTAAATGTATATTATGTGGCCGTTGTGTTTCAGCATGTGAACAATTAACAGGTCTAAGTATTCTTGGATTCAATGAAAGAGGATCAGATACCTATATAGGACCGGCTTTATTTCATAGTCTAGAAGATTCAGGTTGTATCTATTGTGGTAAATGTATTCAAGCTTGCCCAACAGGCGCACTTGGAGAAAAAGATGATGTTAAACAATTAGAGTATGCCCTTCGTGATCCTAAGAAAACGATTGTTGTTCAGGTTGCTCCATCTGTGCGTGCTGCACTTGGTGAAGAATTTGGATATCCAATTGGAACAAATGTTGAAGGGAAAATGTTTGCTGCCCTAAAGGCTTTAGGTGTTAAAGAAATTATTGATACAAACTTTGCAGCAGACTTAACAATTTTAGAAGAAGGAACTGAGTTCATTTCGCGTTTAGAAAATGGTGGACCATTTCCGATGTTTACTTCATGTTCACCAGGATGGGTTAATTTCTTAGAATTATACAATTCAGAACTAATTCCAAATATTTCATCTTGTAAATCACCACAACAAATGGCTGGAGCAATGATAAAGACGTATTATGCAAATGAACTCAAATTAGATCCTAAGCAAATTGTGTCTGTTGCAATTATGCCTTGTATTGCTAAAAAGGAAGAAGCTAGAAGACCCGATATGGGTAGAGATGGATATCGAGATGTTGATATCGTATTAACAACAAGAGAATTTGCACGTTTAATCAAGCATCGTCAAATCCCATTTAGAGATTTAGAACCAATTAAACCTTTTGGTGAATTGGCAGTTTATACAGGAGCTGGTAATATATTTGGAGCTACCGGTGGTGTTATGGAAGCTGCACTTAGAACAGTCACTGAAATTTTAGAAGGTAAATCAACACCTGTTGATTTTAAAGAAATTAGAGGAATTAAAGATATCAAAGAAGCCAGTTATATGGTAAAAGGTACACAAATTAATGTTGCTGTAGTTCATGGTGGTAAAGCCATTAAAGATTTCATTGAAGGTTTGAAAACCAGTGATAAAAAGTACCATTTTGTTGAATTGATGGGATGTACAGGTGGATGTATTAATGGCGGTGGACAACCGATTGTTCCAGCTAGATTATATGAATCAAATGATGTGAGAACATTAAGAGCATCAGTCTTATATAATATTGATGCAAGTGCTGAACTTCGTAAGTCACACCAAAATCCATCAATCATAAAGATTTATGAGAAATTTTTAGGAAAACCAAACTCTCCTCTAGCACATGAATTATTACATACCCATTATAAGAAGAGAGAAAGTTATAGTAATATTAAATAAATTTAAGTACAATTAAGGAGAGACATGAAAAAATTACTACTTGTTATATTATTGACATTGTTTATTTTGGTAGGATGTGCAAAAAATAATACACCAATATCGATGATAGTACCTTTTGGTGGTCCTGAAATAGCTTCACTATATTTAGAAGCAAATGACGAAGATTATCAAATTGATGTTATACAAGGTCCTGATCCGCTCATTGCAGCATTTGGTTCGGGAGAATATGATGCTATTTTTGCAGGTTCAAATTTGGGAGCAATAATGTTTAATTCTAATCCTGAATACGTATTACTAGCAACAATTGTTTGGGGAAGTACATATATTGTATCTACGACGGATATAACTGATATGAACAGCCTACAAGGCAAAGATATTATTGCCTTTGGTCAAAATTCAACACCAGATATCATTTTAAAATATTGTTTATCATCATATGAGATTACTGCAAATATTACTTATGTTGATTCTGTTGCATCTGCAGCAGCGTTGTTTATCGCAGATCCATCATCAATTGTATTAACATCAGAACCAGTTTTATCTAATATTAAAGCTGCTGTATCTGGTGTCAACGTGATAGATTTACAAGTTGTCTATGGACATGTTTCTGAAAGCAGTTCATATCCTCAAGCAAGTGTTTTCATCAAATCGAACTTATCAGAATCAAAAATTAATAAATTAAGTTCTGATTTAGAAGCATCAGTGAATAAAGTAAACAGTGATAAAGAAGGTACAGCTAACCTAGCTGTTGAACTCAATATTGGTTTATCGTATGATGTTGTCTTTAGTGCGATTCCAACAAATAATTTATTATATGTCTCAGCACAGGATGCAAAAGATTCATTGATTGAATATTTCAATCTATTAGCAGAAACAAATATCAACTTAATTGGTGGTATGTTACCTGGAGACGACTTTTATTACGGAGCATAAATATGAAAAAAACGATTTGGATGACAAGCTCAATATTTATATTGTTTCTCATCTGGGTGATTGCTTACCAAGCAATCAATCATCCAATCATTTTACCTTCGCCTTACCAAGTTCTAGTATCTATTGCTGATATTTTTACGCATCAAGCATCGTTATTAGCAATCTCGATGACTGTCGTGAGACTTGTAGTTGCAATTGTTTTATCAGCAGTTATTGGAGTTTCTTTAGGTATTCTTTCTGGATTTAAAAGAAATGTAGCTATATTTTTGAAACCCTATGTTACGATTTTAAGAACTATTCCAGTTATTTCAATTGTTGTCATCCTTTTAATTTTATTTGGATTTGATTATACACCTTATATCATTACATTTTTAATGGTGTTTCCTATTATATATTCTGGAGTTGTTGAGGGTATTCATCAAATGGATCAAGAACTGCTTGATGTTTATCACTTGGAAGAACACGATTGGAAATTAGCATTAAAACTTGTTTATTTTCCGATGATCAATAAATATATCTTACTTGCTTTTCTCCAATCATTTGGATTAGGTATTAAAGTTTTGGTGATGGCGGAATTTTTGTCACAAACAAAAAACTCAATAGGTAATCAAATTTATTTAGCAAAAGTGAACATTAGATATGATCATGTATTTGCGTGGACAATCATTTTAATTTTATTGTCAGTTTTAATTGAATATGGTATAAATAAATATCAAAAACAATTGGATTAGTTGCACAAAAAACATTTTTTTACATTTTTTGTGTAATTGAAACATCAAATTGTTTACAAAAACAACCATTTTTAAAATTATTCATAATCATTTCAAATAAGTGAAAAAAAATCGGAATTTTGTGTGATTATTGTTGATATTTTATACCCCATCATGTATAATAATAGTGTTTCTTCTACCTTTGTAGGAGAGACCCGTGAATTAGTCCTAATGTCTACATCCCCCCCCAAGACATTAGGACGTTTTTTTATATTTTTATCAATTAAGTGAATAATCTATATGATATAATGAAGGAAATACAAAACATAAATTGGAGTTGATTGCTATGGCTTATATGGAGTGTCATTTTCGTTCAGATTATCTAAATATGAATACAAGTGTTCATGTGATTTTGCCAGATGATATGAAAGAAGACGAAAAATTTAAGGTCTTATATTTATTTCATGGATATGTAGGAGATCATACCGATTGGATTCGTTTTACATCAATTGAAAGATATGCAAGACAATATAGGTTAGCTGTTGTTATGCCACAAGTAAATAATAGTTACTATACTGATATGGCTTATGGTATGCCTTATTTTTCATACATATCAGAAGAATTACCCGAATGGATAACTAAAACATTTCCGATTTCAAAAGAAAAAGATGACAATTATATTTGTGGATTGTCTATGGGAGGGTATGGTGCTTTAAAGGTTGCACTAACGCATCCTTATCGATATATGAAAGCTGCTAGCTTATCTGGCGCATTAAATATTGAGCATATTCGAGAATTAAGTGCTGATAATAAAAAAAATACACAATTTGAAGCTACATTTGGATTGCATTCAGTCAAAGATACACCAAATGATTTGAAGTATTTGATAAACCAAATAAAAAAGAAACAAGAAGAAATTCCTGATCTTTTTCTTGGATGTGGGACAGAGGATTTTTTATTTGGAGACAATTCCGATTTTAAATCATTTCTAGAAAAAAATAATATTAAAAATACTTATGTTGTATCAAAAGGAGAACATAGCTGGGATTTTTGGGATGAATATATCCAGAAAGTCTTAAAATGGATATTCGAAAAATAAAAAGTCCTAAGTGGACTTTTTATTTGCAAAACGGATGAAATCAACAAAAATTTTTCGCCATGCTAACTCATTATGCTTATCATCTGTTTCAATATATAAAATATCAGTAACTTTTTTATTCTTTAATAGAGAAACAAGGTTTCTGCTGTTTTGTAAATATATTTCATTGAAATCTGTCGTTTTTTCATCGCTTGACTCATTACGTCCAATGGAAATAAAGTATCTTTGGTTCTGATCAATCGGGTTTTCGTACAAATAGTCAAGAAAAGCATCCTCATTAAACCAAGAAGCCAGAGAAAATACACCAACATGTTTGAAAACATGAGGGTATTTAACTGCAATATAGCATGAGATATAAGCCCCCATCGAACTTCCTGCAATCATTGTAGTTTCATATTCTTTTTTGGTGCGAAAATTTTGATCAATAAAGGGCTTTACTTGATTGACAATAAATTCTGCATATGCATCTCCAAGTCCACCAACTTCAGATGTCATTAAATTTTTAACGGCGTCTGAATTTTTCCAAGGCGAATATTCATAAAAACGAAGATTTGAGTTATCAATACCAACAACAATTATTTCATTGATTAAATCTTTTTTTATTAATGATTGAAGCGTTTCATATATTCCCCATGAATGAAGTGTATAAGAAGTATCATCTTCAAATAAATTTTGGCCATCATGCATGTATAAAACAGGATATGCTTGATTGGATTGATCATAATTATCAGGAAGTAGAATTCTTAAGGTGCGTTCATTTTTGGTTGTTTTGGTGAATAATGCTTTTTTCACAATATTTTTCATGTGAATCCCCACCTTTTTCTTTCATTCTATCACAAAGCATATTATGTGCTCTTGATTTTGCTAAATATGATAAAATAGATGTAGATATGTAGGAGGTTTACAATCTGTATGAAAAAAGCATTGACCAGTAAAAAATTAAATAGGTTAGGATTCGGTTCATGGCAACTTGGAAACACTGATTTTTGGGGGTATATGTCTGTTGATGAAGGTGTAGAACTTGTAAGAACTGCAGTGAAGAAGGGTATCAATTTTTTTGATACAGCTCCTGGATATGGTGCAGGTATTAGTGAGTCTATTATTGGATCAGCAACCAACGATCAAAGAGAAACAATCTTTATTAATACCAAATTTGGACATACTGCAGATGGTGAAACTGATTTTTCAGTATTTTCTCTCAGAGAACAAATCTATGAAAGTCTTGAACGCCTTGAAACAGATTACTTAGATAGTTTATTACTACATAATCCAAGTATGGATATTTTAGAAGGTAAGACAAATCATTTTGAAGAATTAGAAAAGATTAAAGAAGAAGGATTAATTAGAGCTTATGGTGTCAGCATTGATACTTATGAGGAATTTAGATCAGTCTTGGATCACATTGATGTAGACATCGTTGAAATTTTATTTAATATCTTTTTCCAAGATGTTGCATCATTGTTCAAGGAAGCACATCAAAAAGGAATTTCTATCATTGTCAAAGTACCTCTTGATTCTGGATGGTTAACAGGTAAGTATGATGAATTTTCAGAATTTGAAGGTATACGTTCTAGATGGGATGATGAAACTATTCAAAGACGTGCAGCACTTGTGAGAGAAATAAAAGATATCACACAATCGGATGTTTTAACAAAATATGCAATCAGTTTTGTTTTGAGTTATCCCGAAGTAACAGCTGTTATACCTGGAATCAAAAATATTGAACAATTAAACGATCATATCGAAAATGCAAATTTTAAATTACCAGAAGATATAAAACAAAAATTTATTGAAGTATTTCAAGCAAAGATTAAAGATAATCCCTTGTATTGGTAAGCAAAACACACTATCAAATGGCCGAATTCGGCCATTTTTTATGTAAACTTAATAAAATAAATACAAATTTTGATATTTCGTCATATAATAGGTTTAACAATAAATGAGGAGAACAATATGGGGACATTAATTAACGTCGCAGCTATTATTGTAGCTAGTATATTAGGAGTCATATTTAAAAGAGGGTTACCAGAAAAAATACAAAAAAGTGTCATGCTTGCTATGGGATTGGGACTGATCGCTATCTCATTGGGTATGTTTATTAAATTGTTTTTGCATATTGAAAATAACAGTTTAGAATCATCGAGAGAATTGCTTGTCCTTATTTCATTGGTTGTAGGTGTTATTATTGGTGAGTGGATTGATATAGATCGTAGACTTAATAAATGGGCTGAAGGTATTGAAACGAAATATAAATTACCACCATTAGCTAGAGGATTTGTTGCTGGTACCCTCATTTTTTGTGTTGGAGCAATGGCAATTTTAGGTCCTATTCAAGACGCAACAAATGGAGGGATATCTATCCTTGTAGTGAAAAGCACGCTTGATTTTATTACAGCGTTGATTCTTGCTTCAAGTCTGGGCATTGGTGTTATTTTTTCTGCATTAAGTGTATTGATATATCAAGGTTCAATTACTTTAATAGTCATGTTTGCTTCTGATATTATTCCAGACAATATGATTCAAGCTGTAACGATGGTTGGTAGTATATTATTAGTTGCTATTGGTATTAATTTTATGGAAATCAAGAAAATTAAGGTTGCGAATATGTTACCAGCACTTGTTATTCCTGTTATTTACTACTTAATTATCTCTTTATTTTGAATGAGATGAATGTGAATTTAATTTGAAAGAAAAAAAGCGATCAACCAGTGGTTATCGCTTTTATTAATATGTATACCAACAATTATTGTTATCAAAGATAACATATGATATGATAAGAAATAGAGTATTTTGAAATTCAAAACATAAAGGTGGACTTATGAAATCGAAAAATTTAAAAATTGCTTTAAGTGTTTTAGTCTTTAGCTTAATTTTAAGCATGTTTGTTTTATATACACCAACTCCTATATCAAAAGATTCAGATGTATTTAGTGCAGCACAAGCAACAGAACACATTGAAGTCATCTCTCGTGAACCTCATTCAGTCTTTGATCCAGTTGCTCATGAAACAGTAAGACTTTATATTAAAGCACAACTCGAAGATTACTTAGGAGCAATAAACGTAAGCGAGCTTAATTATACAAGTGATGAAGTAGGTGATTCAACACCTTATGATATCCATAATATATTAGCAGTGATTCCAGGTGATTCAGAAACAGGCATATTACTCATGGCACATTATGATTCTAGAGGTCATGTTGGTCGTGATGGTGAGCTCGGAAGATCTTATGGAGCTGCTGATGATGGATACGGAATTGCAACGCTATTAGAAATAGCTCGTATTTACGGCGGTGAGCACTTAACCAATACAATCTATATCATGGCAACCGATGGCGAGGAAACTGGCTTATATGGGGCAATGATGGCTGCTACGGAGCCCTTTGTCGATCATATTGGGTTTGTAATCAACATTGAAGCACGCGGTAATGAAGGTCCGGCTTACATGTTTGAAACAAGTACAAATAATGAAACAATCATTGATTTTTATAAAAATGCAAATTTACCTGTATCCTATAGTTTAGCAACTGCAGTGTATACGGTGATGCCAAATTCAACAGATTTTACTGAATTTTTGGCTGTTGATAAACAAGGAATTAACTTTGCAGTGCTTGACGACTTATATTATTACCATACGCCTAATGACAATTATGAAAATATCAATTTATCAAGTATCCAACATTATGGATCTCAGATAGTCCCTTTAGTTGATGAATTTGTACATAGTAATATATATAGTGATGTGAATCACTTTGTAGGAAATCAAGATCAAATATTCTTCACAATTCTACCTAATGTGTTTGTTGCTTATAGAGAATCAACGATGCAAGTACTACACTTTGTATTTTTGGCACTTTTAATAGGCATTACAGCTTTTCTAGTAGTAAATAAAGAGACTAAGTTAGTCTCAATTGCAAAATATTTAGGAATTACATTTGGTTTAATTGCTATATTTGCAGTTATAGGATTATATTTAGCTAAGTTGATTGCTTTTCTTGGACATGTACCATTTTCAATCACGTATGTTAGAATGCAAAACACTGAGCTAATTACACTTGGAATATTATTACTTACAGTTGCTGTATTAGCATTCTTATATAAGAAATATATTAAGACAGATGAAAATAAGAAAGCATTTATGATTTCAGGGATTACAATTAATTTATTATTTGCTTTACTTACTGGATTTGTTTTAAGTGGTGCAAGCTTTCTTTTCTTTATTCCTGCAATGTTTGGCATCATTAGCTTGTATGTCTTAACGTTTGTTAAACAAAAATTTGTTATTTATCTCGCACTGTCTCAAAATATATTATGGAATATATTATTGATCGTTCCGATTCTTTATTCGCTATATTTAGCTATAACAATTGGTGGATTACTTGCATTTATGGTTATTTTAGTAATCAATATGACAGCAGTTATTCCTTACTTCTTTAGACAAATTGAAGCATAGACTTATGAAAAGGAATCGTTAACAATGATTCCTTTTTTTTACATTTTATTGTATGATTAAATTGAGGTGAGAGTATGAATAAAATCGCAATCGTTACTGGTGCTACATCGGGAATTGGAAAAGCAGTTATTGAGTTATTGCTAAAATCAAATGTCGATGTTATTGGACTGGGAAGAAACCAAAATCGAATTGATAAAGTGATTGAAGAGTTTATGCCGTATACAAAAAAAGCAAATCTTGATTTTGTTTTAGGTGATCTATCAGATAATAGACAAACAAAACTTGCTGCTCAAAATTTAATTTCATTACTCAATCAAAAATATAACGGAAAAATTGATATTTTAATGAATATTGCTGGTATTGTTAGCACTGGGTATCATGAAAATGAAGATGGAAATGAAATAACATTTGCTGTTAATCATCTAGCGGTATTTCATTTATCATATTATATTTATCCTCTACTTAAAAAAACTAAGGATTCTAGAATTTTTGTTGTAAGTTCTTACTCGCACTATTGGTCTTCTGTAAATTGGAACGATCCACAATCGAAAAGATTTTATAATGTACTCAAGGGATATAAACACTCTAAACTTTATAATGTGTTTTTTATTAAAGAATTTGCACGGAGACATCAAGATGTTAAAATTTATGCTGTTGATCCTGGGCTTGTAAATACAGAAATAGGTACTAAAAAAACAAGCGGTTTAGTTAATTGGGTTTGGAATATACGAAGAGGCAAGGGAACTGATGCATATTATCCTGCAAAATATATGGTGGATATTGCCTTAAAACCTGAATATTTAAATCAATCAGGTCATTATTTAAAAGAAGGTAAATCGATTGCTTCAAGTAAAAAATCAAAAAGTGAATCTGATGCTAAAAAACTATGGAAATATTCAGAAGAATTGCTCAATATCACATTTGAATAACAAGACATATATTTTAGATACGATGTATTTTCATTTAGTATTTGATATAATGCTTTTGGTAGTATCTGCTAATCTTGTGATGAACGATGTATGAGAATGTAATCATTAATGATAAAATAATGATGAAATCAAAAACATGTTCAATGAGTAGGTCTTTAGGATGGGAAGAAGATAAATGGATAAAGAAAGTAAAATTACAATTGGTTTATTTATAGATTCATTTTATCCGATGGTTGATGGTGTTGTTATGGTTGTCGATAATTACGCTAAACTTTTATCACTAAAAGCCAATGTCATAGTTTTTGCTCCTGGAAAAAGAGATAGAACATATAAAGACCAGTTTTCATATCCATTAGTTCGAAGTAAAAGGGTAAGCATTCCATTCATGGAGTATGATCTATCCCTACCTTTTTTTGACAGAAAATTCAGAAAAACACTTAGAAATTCACATTTAGATATCGTCCACATTCATTCTCCTTTTACAATAAGCAGATCGGGAATTTCATATGCAAAAAAACATCATATTCCTGTTGTGGCAACCTTACACAGTCAATATAAAAAAGACTTCTATGAAAGAACTAAAAGTCAAATTGTTTCAGATATAGCCATCAAAGATATTACCAATACATTCAATCATTGTGATGAGTGTTGGGCAGTTAATAAAAAAGTTGCTGAAATATTTAAGGAATATGGTATTAATAAAGAGCCAAAGATTCAATTTAATGCAACCGATCTAATTCCAGTTAAGGATTTAGGAAAAGTGGATTTGCTTAAGAAAAAGTACAAGATTAATGAAGACGAAAAAGTGTTTCTTTATGTAGGAAGATTAGATAGTGTTAAAAATTTAGCTTTTACGATTCAATCGCTTTATCGTTTAAAACTAAAAGGGATTAAATTTAAGATGATTTTTATAGGTACTGGTCCATTTGAACCTGAAATGAAACAAAAGATAAGAAAAGCCGGGCTTACAGACTATGTCTTTTTCCCAGGAAAGATTATGGATCGTATTGAATTATCAAATTATTATAAACTAGCAGATTTATTTTTATTCCCATCTCTATATGATTCAAGCTCTTTAGTACAAATAGAAGCAGCTAGTCAAAAGACACCAACTGTGTTTATAGAGGGAGCTGCAACTGCAGATACAATAACGAACAATGTTAATGGATTTATATCACAAGACGATTCGAATTTATTTGCTGAAAAAATTATTGAAATTTTAAATAACACTAAGTTGTACAAAAAAGTAGCTAATCAAGCATTTAAAGACTTATATCAAACATGGGATGAAGCTACTGATCAAGCATATAAAAACTATTTAAGATTAATCGAAGAAAAAAACCAAAAATAAATTTGGTTTTTTTTATAATGTCTTGTGTGTGCCATCGCAGAATGGCTTGTTGTTAGAATGCTTACATCCACATAAATAATAAGTTCCGTCTTTTTCAACCGAAAACTTTATTGGAGTAATACCGGTTCCCTTATGAGAACCATCACAAAATGGCTGTTTTTCACTTCTCCCGCAGTTACAAAACATATACGTCTGATTAGCCTTTAACTCAGTTGCATAAGGTTTTTTCTGTGCTATTATAGGTTCGCTCATTTTCTCATCCCTTTCTTACTACAATTATATGCTTATATTGAAAAATCTACAATATGATTTGAAGATATGGTCTGTTTTCCTCTTTAAAAGAATACAAAAATAATATGCTATTATGTCAGTTCAACCTTCTAATAGAGTGAATAAATCTTTATTATTGGAGCTGAAGATTATCATTTGATATTTAAAGAACTAGAGATGGTTAAAAAATAGGAACTGTGGTAGGAGCCTCCTAAAGTAGTCAAGCTACATAAGTATGAAACAAATCCACAGTGCCTAAAGATATTATAACAATAGAAAGAAAGGAATTACTCAATCTATCATTACAGTATTGAGTATACAAGGTTTATTATGAGTGGATATTATAAAGAAGAAAATAGATTAAATGATGTAAAAAGTTTTGATATTGTTGTGAATAGATTAGAAGAACGCGGTGTTAGACTAGAAGATATTGCTCAAATAACTTTAGATTTGCAGATTAAGTATCTTCCTCAACTGACATTTGACTTATGCTTAGAGCATGTTAGAAAAGTTGTTATGAAAAGAGAAGTTCAAAATGCGGTATTAACTGGTCTTGAATTAGACGTGCTAGCTGAAAAAGATTTATTAAGTGAACCATTAAAAACAATGCTTCTAAATGATTATGGATTATACGGTATAGATGAGGTGCTTGCTTTAGCCATTGTCAATGTATATGGATCAATTGGATTTACAAATTTTGGTTATGTAGATAAATTAAAACCTGGAATCATCGGTATTCTCGATAAAGAAGGAAAAAAAGAGGGTAAATGCAATACGTTTTTAGATGATATTGTTGGCGCGATAGCAGCAGCAGCAGCAAGTTCAGTCGCGCATCGTTTTGCTGAATAAAATAAGGCAGCCATATTTTATTTAGTATTAGGTTACATAATCCTCGTAATTTTCAAAGGTATTGAAAAGAAATATGACTTTATAGAAAATTTTGCATGAAAGCACTCTTTAAGTGCTTTTCTATTTTTTAATATCATATAGATGTATATGTGAATTGATTTTTATGAATAGTTATTGAGTTTATATTAAGTTTCAAGTATCATGCGATAACAATTTGCTAACAAATAAAATGAATGGTATAATTTAATAGATTATAATTTGAATTATTTTAATACAGGAGATAGCATATGAGAACAAAGGTTTTTAAAAATTTATATAACATTTTTGTTTTCATTTTTTTGATTATTTGTGCTTCAAATGTCTCAGTAACATATGCTGATGATACCACTCCTGTATATTTGAGTGCAACTGAATATGATTATCCTCCATTTTCCGTCACTGACGGAGGACAAGCAGATGGATTTTCTGTTGAGTTATTAAAAGCTGTAGCAGTAGAGATGGGTATAGAAGTTACATTCAAAATAGATCAATGGTCTACGATTAAAGAAGAATTGAAGAATGGTGAATTAGATATTCTTCCTTTAGTAGGATATACTGAAGAACGTGATGAATATTTTGATTTTACTGTCCCATATATTGTTATGAGAGGTAATATTTTCGTTAGAACTGATGACGATTCCATACAATCACAGGACGATTTATTTGGAAAACAGATTCTTGTTCTAAATGGCGATAATTCCCAAGAATGGGCAATGTCAATTGGTTTAGATGAGGAACTCACAACTACAGCAACCTATTTAGAAGCTTTTGAACTTTTAGCTGATGGTCAATATGACGCAGTGCTTGCACAAGCACTTGTTGGAGAAAAATTAATTTCAGATCATGAATTAAATAATATTCAAGCTGTTTATGTTTATGATGACGATGGGATTAATAGAATCAAACTTAATCTTGAAGGGTATGAGCAAAAATTCTGTTTTGCAGTTGTAGAAGGCGATGCAGAGCTATTATCAATACTCAATGAAGGCCTTTCTATTGTCTCTCAAAATGGTACTTATGATGAGTTATATCAAAAATGGTTTCCTTTCTTAATTGAAGAAGGTCAAGTACAATTAATCGATATTTTAACGTATGTCACATTTATTTTAGTACCGATATTAATCATTTTATTAATCTTATACTATATTACTATAAGAAGAACCATAAAATCAAAAACTGAACAAATAGAAAAAAATAATGAACGAAATGAAATTATTGTCAATGCTTTTCAACGAAATTTCGAAAGCGATGAGAAAAGATTCGTTTTTATCATTGAAAAACTTGTGAAAAATACTGACAGTGAATCCGGATTTATGTTTTCTATCGATAAAGATCAAAAGATTACCATACGAAGTTGTTTTTCAGCATCTTCTGATACTGATCACAATCATGAGAACTTAATTGCAGTGATAAAAGATAAATTACTTGATGAAAAGTTATTATCTGAAAGTGATACCATGACTACGAACAATTATTATCAAAATTATGCAGATGGTGATTTAGAAATTTGCGGCACTCCTATCAATAGAACGTTAATTGTGTCAGTTAGAGGTTTGGAAAAAAGACATGTTGTTGTTTTAATTAATAAATTATCTGATTACACGACAGATAATGCCAATCAAACATCAATTTTACTATCAGGAATCTGGAGTATTTTAGAACAATCGGACCAAATAAATAAAATTGAATATTTAAGTTTTCATGATAGTCTTACAGGATTATATAATAGAAGATATTTTGAAGAAGAATTGAAGAGATTAGATAATTCAAAAAATTATCCATTGTCTTTAGTTATGGGAGATGTAGATGGATTAAAAATTACTAATGACACCTATGGACATCTTGCTGGAGATGAGTTGTTGATGACAGTTGGAAAAGTGCTTATAAAAAACACGGGTAAAAATGATATTGTTGCTAGATGGGGTGGAGATGAATTCGTAATGATTCTCCCAAATACAAATGAGAATGAAACACTTCAGATTATTAAAAAGATTTCAAAAGAAATTTCAAAAAAGAAATTTGCAATAGGTAGTGTATCAATTGCTTTAGGTTACAGTGTTAAAACTGATGAAAAAGAGCATACTTCAAAAATGTTTTCAGCTGCAGAAGAAATGATGTATAAGATAAAAAATAAAAAATGATCATATTCAGAATTAATACGTTTCTAATAAGATAAAAAAGTTTGGAAATCCTCCAAACTTTTTATTTGATGATATTGAAAAATATTCATATTAAGAAAACTTAATATTTGGATGCGTCATAATAAGTTATAATAAAGATATACTAGCTTGAAAAGGAGTTTACATGGATCAAGATACTTCAAAAATGGATTCGCAAGAATTAGTTGTTCACAGAGTTCAAGATATGATGATCAAATTAGCAACTGAATTCTTAAATGCAACTAAAGAAAACTTCAAACAAATTGCTGATTCTAACTTTGCTGATTTAAGTCAGTTATTAGAAGTGGATTCCATATCAATATTTGAGTATAAATTCAAGGACCATGTTTTTAAAAGAACATATTTTTGGTCTAGATTACCCATATATGAAATTGAATCTAAATTTGATTTTCCAATGACATTCAAGTTATCAGAAAAAAATGTAAAAATTGGTAAAATTAACCAACTTGATAAAAAACATCCTCTTTCCTTGATTTTTAATCAAGATGAGATAAAAAACTTAATTACTGAACCTATTAAATATAATAAACAGTGCCAAGGGTTTATCAGTTTTGAAAACTACCAGGGATTAAAGTTGTGGAATGATTTTGAATTGAGAATTTTTCAAATGGTTTCACAATTAGTTTCAAATACAATTCAAAAAAACGCATTTTTAGAAAAAATAGAGTACTTGAAAGATGAAGCGAAGTTAGCTAGTCAGTCCAAAAGTGAATTTCTTTATAAGATGAGCCATGAAATTAGAACACCATTAAGTGGAATTTATAATTCTATTTATTTAATAGGAACCACAAATTTAAGTATAGAACAAAAAGATTATCTTGAAATTGGCCAAGCATCTGCTGATATGATGTCATCTGTTATTGATAATGTCTTAGACATATCTAAAATCGAATCAGGCAACATGAAAATATTTAGTGATAATTTTAATCTCGAAGAAGAGTTAATTAGAATTTATCGTGTTCAAAAACCGATAGCAGATGAAAAAGGGCTTGTTTTAGATTTTAATTTTGATTATAAAATTAATAGTGAATTAATTGGCGACTTTAGAAAGCTTAGACAAATTATATTAAACCTTTTAAGTAATGCTATAAATTATACAAATGAAGGGACAATTAGTCTCAACACACGACTCGTCAAAGAGAGTCCTCTTGTGAGAATTCGATTCGATATTGTTGATACTGGAGTTGGTTTTGATCGTAGAAATATTCAAAGATTAACTGAAGCTTTTTCTAGAGTTGATGATTTTGATACTCAAATATATCAAGGATCAGGTTTAGGACTTGCGATTACTAATCAATTGGTTCACTTATTGGGTGGACAAATTAGCGTATCAAGTCAGTTTAATCATGGAAGTACTTTCAGTGTTGAACTGGAATTTGAGAAAAATAACCCCTACATCTATCTTTTTGATAGTCAACAAAGTGCTTTGGTAATTTTTGATGAAGATAAATCAAGTATATTCACCCCTTTTATTGAATCTTTGGGCATTAAGGTATACACTTTAAAATCAATTGGAGAAAGTCGATGTGACTTGATTATTTTTGAGAATGAAATCGAAAATGAACAAATCTCATCAGAGTTTAAGGATACATATGGTATGAAACACACCCATGTCATTTCTCTTTTCCCAAATGCACAGAAAAAATATCGATCAATTGATCTATATTGTGAATTTCCACTTTCAAGACATTCCTTTTATCAGAAAATTCTTAGTATTGCAAACCGAAATATTGAAGAAGTTGCAGATGATATTTTATATCAATCCATTTTAAGTGGTAATGCATTGATTATTGATGATAACCGGTTAAATAGAATTGCATTGGAAAGTATTTTGATCAAAGAAGGTTTGAAATCTAAATCTGTAAGTTCCGGCTTGAAAGCAATAGAAGCAGTCCAAAAAGAAGATTTTGATATTGTACTTATGGATGTTCAAATGCCTGATATGGACGGTATTGAAACAACAAGACGCATTCGAAATCTGGGAAAGAAATTCCAAGATCTCCCTATTATTGCTGTAACTGCAAATGCATTTTTAAGCGATTATGATTTCATGAAAACATCTCAAATGAATGATATTATTTTTAAGCCAATCCGCGTAAAAAATTTAAATCAAATATTAAGAAAGCATATTAAGACAACAACATCACTTCACATTCCAGATGAACTATTTATATTTGATAAAAATGATTTTGAAAATCGCTTTGAAGGTAGTTTTGATATTGCCGCAGAAGTTATTGATTCATTTTTGGGAGAATATAAAAAGGATTTAGATAACCTACATCAAGCGGCAATTAATAGAAATACAGAACAACTGATTGAGGCCGCACACTATTTTAAAGGTTCTTGTGCGTATTTAAGTGGGAAACGTGCTGTGTGGGTGTTAAATTATATTTTAGATGCTGCAAAAAGTAATAATTTCGAGATGATGGATAAATGCAATGATTTGTTAATAAAGGAAGTAAACGAATTGCTTAAGAAAATAAAAGTATATCAAAAGCATTTATAAAGTTCCTGAAAAATCAATTAATCAACATAATTAGCAACACCAAAGGGTGTTGTTTGTTTGTAACCAAATAAAATGTGATAGACTTAATTTAGGTGATAAAATGAAAAATAAAGATGAATTAAAGAAAAAGCTAACTCCAATCCAGTATCATGTTACTCAAGAAAATGGAACTGAAAGAGCATTTGAAAATCCGTTTTGGGATTATCATGAAGAAGGACTTTATGTTGATATTGTCTCAGGAGAGCCATTGTTTACATCTAAAGATAAATTTGATAGTAGTTGTGGGTGGCCAAGTTTTGCTAAACCGATAGAGCAATTAACAACTAAATTGGATAAAACCTTTGGAATGCATCGTACCGAAGTTAGAAGCAAAAACGCTGATAGTCATTTGGGACATTTGTTTACTGATGGACCTTCGGAACTTGGTGGATTGAGATATTGTATTAACTCAGCTTCTTTAAGATTTATTCCTTTGAGTAAATTTAAAAAAGAAGGTTATGGAAAATATATTTCATTATTTAATAAATAGGAGCATACATGAAAAAATATGATATTGATCCAGAATTGTTGATTCTAAAACCCCTAAGATTTTCTAAATACACGAATTCTAGAAGATTCATTGCTAATTTAGTCTTTAAATTATCGATGTTTTTCACCAGACCAAAAAAAGGGATTAAAGAAAAGCGATTCCAAATTCATGGATATCAACATCAAAAAGTAAAAATTTCTCTATATCAATTAAAAAAACAAGACCAAAAAGTGCCAGGTTTACTATATATTCATGGTGGAGGGTTTCAAATTGGTGGAACACCTGTTCAAGAACGAATAGTTGCTAATATTATCCTTGAAACAGGATATAAGGTTGTTTATGTTAATTATAGACTCATTCCTAAATACCCTTTTCCAACTGCATTAGAAGATTGTTATCATGCATTGAGCTGGATGAAAGAACATGCAGATTTTTTAGGAATAGATGATAAGCATTTATTTGTAGCAGGCGAAAGTGCAGGAGGCACTCTTGCTACTGGTGTTGCTTTACTATCCAGAGATCGTAATGGACCAAAAATAGAAAAGCAAATGCTTTTATATCCAGTCCTAGATATTAACCAAAATACAAAATCAATGAAAGCATATTTTGATGCTCCTATGTGGAATGCTAATCTCAATAAAAGTATGTGGGAACTATATTTAAAAAATGGGGATTTTGGGATGCTAAAATATGCATCACCATCATTAGCAGATGTTTCAGGATTACCTGAGACCTATATTGAAACAGCAGATTATGATTGTTTGAGAGATGAAGGAATCGAATATGGTAAGAAATTGAGACAAGCCGGTATAAAAGTTACTGAGCATGACACAAAAAAAACTGTTCATGGATACGATGCTGTTTTCTTTAGTCGACTTGTAAAAAATTTAATGAAGCAAAGAATCGCATTTCTGAGAGGTGACAAACATGGAAAAAATTGATATAAAATCGTGGAATCGCAAACAAACCTATTTATTTTTTAGAAATATGGATATGCCTAGATATATGCTCACAGTTGATCTAGATATTACAAATTTTTTAGCTTATGTAAAAAGTAAAAAGATTTCATTCTATTTGTCCTTTATCTATCTTTTAATGAACGAAATCAACCAAATTGAAAACTTTAGATATAGAATCATTGATAGAGAAGTATATTTATTTGATCAAACACATCCTTCGTTTACAGATGCTATAAAAAATACGGATTTATTTAAAATGGTGGCTGCTGATTTAGAATCAGATCTTGAAAAATTTATTGAAAAAGCACAAAAAAAATCAAAAGATCAAGGAGATACGTTTATTGATTTAATCTCTGAAAAAAGATATGATCTTGTCTATATCACATCTTTTCCTTGGGCAAAGTATACACAAGTATCCCATGCATTTAATATGAATAGGGAAGATTCTGTTCCGAAACTCTCATGGGGAAAATACGAAAATGAAAATGGAAGGATCAAAATTCCAATTTCATTAGAAGTGCATCACGCTTTAGTTGATGGCATTCATGTTGGTAGATTCATTCAAAACGTTCAAAATAAACTAAACACATATTAAAAAAAGGCATGGCCTTTTTTTATTTAAGCATATAACTAACTGCTTGTTTAAGAAAAAGTGCAAGGCCTCCTTTATCCCAATCATAATATGCTTTAAATCTTTCATCTTCTAAATACATATTAACTAACCCCAAGTGAGATTTTTATCATATCTACCCCAAGCTAGAGATATCCATTTTTGATGGAGTTTTGCTACTATCTGCATTTCAGATGAATCATAACTTAAATTCAGTTCCTTTGCTGCACGAAGTTTTGTTAAAATCTCTTCACCTCACACCTTAATTATAGACTATTACGTAACGTCAATGTCAAGGTGTTTTTAGCGCAATATATTTTTTATATAATTATATGATATTACCATATACATCTTAAAATCTTATGTTATAATGTTCATGTAAGCGCTTTTAAAAATTTGAAGGGAGAAAAACATGAGCGATTTCAAACATTTTGATTATATGGAAAAACACAGATACGAACAAGTCGTATATTTTTATGACAAAACGACGGGATTGAAAGGAATTACTTCCATTCATAACACAACGTTGGGGCCAGCCCTTGGTGGTACTAGACTTTGGAATTATGCAAGTGAAGATGAAGCAGTCTTAGATTGTTTAAGGCTTGCAAGAGGTATGACTTATAAAGCAGCTGCAGCTGGATTAAACCTTGGCGGAGGGAAGACAGTTCTCATTGGGGATGCAGATGTAGTTAAGAATGAAGGCTATTTTAGAGCCTTAGGACGCTATGTCCAAAGCTTAAATGGTCGTTACATCACTGCAGAAGACGTAAACACGAGTACAAAAGATATGGATTACGTCAGTATGGAAACAGATTATGTTGTTGGTTTAGAAGGTAAATCAGGAAATCCATCACCTATGACAGCGCTTGGTGCATTTCACGGGATTCGTGCAGCTCTTCAATACAAGTTTGAAGATGAAGACATTTCTAAATATTCATTTGCTATTCAAGGAGCTGGACAAACAGGTTATTATTTAATTAAGAAACTAGTTGAAATGAAAGCAAAGAAAATATATTTTTCTGAAATTAATCAAAAGCATATCAATAGATTGAAAAAAGAGCACCCTGATGTTATTAATGTTGCACCAGACGACATTTATAGTCTTGATGTTGACGTTTTTGTACCATGTGCACTTGGTGGATCTTTAAATGATGATTCTATTCCTCAAATAAAAGCAAAGATTATTGCTGGAACTGCAAATAATGTTTTATTAGATGAAGATATTCATGGCAATATGATTAAAAATATGGATATTTTATATGCACCTGACTTTGTTATAAATGCAGGTGGATTGATTAACGTATATCATGAACTAAAAGAATATAATATTGGCCGTGCAACAAGAGATATTGAAAAGATTTATGATCGCTTATTAGAAATTTTTAAGATTGCTGAAAAAGAAAATATTAATACACATTTAGCAGCAAAAGTTTATGCTAAAAAACGTATTGAAACGATTAACAATATTCAAGATAATTACATTAAAAGATAGGAGTGGTATTTTGAAAAAAGGAAAGTTAACATTTGATGATGAAGCATGCAAAGGATGTGAATTATGTGTATCTTTTTGTCCAGTAGAAATCCTGTCTCTAGATAAAGATAGAATCAATTCTAGTGGATATCATTTAATTTCAGTCAGTGATATGGACAAATGTATAGGATGTGCAAATTGTGCTATCGTTTGCCCAGATTCAGTTATTAAGGTGGAGGTGTTTGAGCGTGAGTAAAATTTTAATGAAAGGTAACGAAGCAATAGCACGAGCAGCAGTAGCTGCTGGATGCGATGCATTTTTTGGTTACCCTATTACACCTCAAAATGAAATTCCAGAGTATTTATCAAAGCTTATGAAGGAACATGGAAGAATTTTTGTTCAAGCTGAATCAGAAGTTGCAGCAATTAATATGGTTTATGGTGCTGCCGGTTCTGGTGCTAGAGTTATGACATCCTCATCTTCTTGTGGTATTGCATTGAAACAAGAAGGTATTAGTTATATAGCTGGTTCAGAATTGCCATGTGTTATTGTATCTGTGATGCGAGCTGGTCCAGGTCTCGGAGGTATTCAACCTTCTCAGGCTGATTATTTTCAAGCAACTCGTGGTGGTGGGAATGGTGATTATTACGTCGTTGTTTTAGCACCCGAATCTATACAGGAAACTGTTGATTTAATGAAACAGGCTTTTGAAATTGCAGACCTTTATCGCAATCCAGTTATGGTACTTGCAGATGGTCTAATTGGACAAATGATGGAAGCTGTTGATCTAGACAAACCAGTGAAAAAACGCCATATAGAGCCAAAAACCTATGCTGCAATTGGAACTGATTATCACGAAGGAAGAAATATAATTAATAGTCTTGGACTTGATCCAGTTTACTTAGAGCAACACAACTTAGCATTGGAAAGAAAATATAAAGAAATTATCAAACATGAAGTTCAATATGAAATGTATAATATGGATCATGCTGAATATATTATTGTTGCATATGGTACAGTTGCACGAATTTCACGATCTGCAATTGATGAATTAAAAGAACAAAATATTCATGTTGGAATGATAAGACCAATTACTTTGTGGCCATATCCTAAAAAAGCTTTTGACTTAATCCCTAAGTCAGTTAAAGGGTTACTTGTTGTTGAAATGAGTTTAGGTCAGATGTTGGATGACGTTCAGATTGCTAACAAAGGTAGATTTAAGATTGCTTTTTATGGTCGTGCAGGTGGTATGGTTCCAGAACCTGAAGAAATTGTTGATGCAATTCTACATTTTGATGAAAAGGTGGTGGACTAAATGATACGCTATGAAAGAACAAAAGGTCTTACTGATCTTCACACACATTATTGTCCAGGATGTACACACGGTATTTTGCATAAATTGGTTGCTGAAGTACTTGAAGAATTAGGTGTTCTCGGCAAGACGGTAGGAGTAGCTTCTGTAGGATGTTCCGTCTTCAGCTATGATTATATCAATACTGATTTTCAACAAGTTGCACATGGCAGAGCTTGTGCTGTCGCTACTGGAATCAAGCGTGTTTTACCCGATCGCATCGTTTTTACATATCAAGGTGATGGAGATCTTGCTTCAATCGGTATAGCTGAAACAATTCATGCTGCTAATCGTGGTGAAAATATCACAGTGATCATGGCTAATAATGCAACTTACGGTATGACAGGTGGTCAAATGGCACCAACGACACTGATAGGACAAAAAACGACAACTTCTCAAGAAGGTCGTAATATCAAGCAACATGGTAGACCTATGAAGATTTCAGAAATATTTTCACAAATCGAAGGTGCTGCATATGTGGAACGGACATCAATGCATAATATAGCACACATCAATAAAACCAAGAAAGCAATTAAAAAAGCATTTACTTATCAGATGGAAAACAAAGGATTTACTTTAATTGAAGTTGTTTCAACTTGCCCCGTTAACTGGGGTATGAAACCAAGAGAAGCTTTAGATTGGTCAAAAGAACATATGCTACCAATCTTCCCACTTGGTGTCTACAAGGATGTGATGAAATCATGATTCGTACGATTCGTGTTTCTGGTTTTGGTGGTCAAGGAGTCATGCTTACTGGGCAATTACTTGCGCATGCAGCAAATAAACAAGGGCTTTATAGCTTATGGGTACCAACCTATGGTCCTGAAACAAGAGGTGGAACTGCCAATTGTTCGATTACAATAAGCGATCGTCCTATTTATTCACCAGTGTTTCGAAAATCAGATGACTTGCTTATCTTTAATGAACCATCTTTAGCAAAATTTGGTGAAAAAGTTAAACCTGGCGGAAATTTATTTTACAATTCTTCGTTAATTAAACATGAAATTGAAAATAAAGGTATCCAGATTTATCCAGTGCCAATGAGTGAACTTGCAATTTCGCTTGATAAACCTCAGGTGGCTAACATGGTCATGCTAGGTGCATATTTGAAGAAAGTTGATATATTTAAAGAAGACGTCATCTTAGAATCACTTAAATATTTTTTAGGAGAAAAGAAAGCAGGTATGTTACCAGTTAATCAAAAAGCACTTGCAATCGGATCCGAAGCACTATAAAGAATTTAAAGATCCAATTGATTGGATCTTTTTTTATGATAGATAAAAATTGAAAAACAAGTTTTCCCAAATAAAAGAAGTATGCTATAATAATTTTAAGTTGTAGAAAATAAAAAATGAAGGTGAAAAAATGAAACTTAATTATAAAAAGACGTTTTATATTGGTTTAGCTTTCTTTATTATTACGATATTTTGGCAAACATATGATTCAATTATTACTAAGATTCTTATTGATAAATTTGGTTTGAATCAAACATGGTCTGGTGTTGTGATGGCATTAGATAATGTCTTAGCATTATTTATGTTACCTTTGTTTGGTGCTCTTTCTGATAAATCAAATAGAAAACGTGGTAGACGCACACCATACATCATCGTTGGTACTGTTGTTGCTGCATTCGCCTTCATGGGATTATCTTACATGGATAGCATACAAACAGCTCGCATTCAAGATACAAGCATCATTGAAAAATATGAAGTTATTCAGGATGCAGAAGTTGATCGCCTAGATTTGGTTTATTGGGATTTAATTGTTACTGACATGGCCGATGAAAGACTAGAGGCATTGGATGATGGAACAATTACTCAAGCAAAGTATGATCAATGGGAAGAAAAAGTATTAACTCCAATCACTAATAGGATTGATGAAAGCACTTCTGGAAAGCTTCAAGTTAGTGATCTTGCTTATATTGATGGTCTTTATACGGTATATTTAAGTAGTTTAGCATGGGAAATAACAGTCACTAATCCATTGAATTTTATTGTGTTTATTGTGGTTTTACTGATTGCGTTGATTTTTATGTCAATCTTTAGATCTCCTGCAGTTTCATTAATGCCAGATGTTACAATGAAACCCTTAAGAAGTAAGGCAAATGCTGTTATTAATCTGATGGGTGCTGCAGCTGGAGTATCTTCTTTGGTGATATTAACATTATTTGGATTAGGTGGCAAATCTTACGTGGGTTACTCAAAAGCCTTTATTACCGTAGGCGCAATTATGCTCATTGTTCTCGTTGTGTTCTTATGGAAAGTAAAAGAACCTAAAATGGTTGAAGAACGTCTTGATGATGATAAGTTATGGGGAATGACTGAAGATGAAGAAGAAGAAAGTGCACAAGATGCACATGCTTTATCAAGAGAAAAGAAAATTTCTCTTTACTTAATCTTATTTTCGGTATTCTTATGGTTCATGGGTTATAATGCAGTAATGACAAAAGTTTCTTATTATGCGCCTAGTGTACTTCAACTTTCTTCATTTACCTTACCACTACTAATTGCTAATATTACAGCAATTATCGCGTTCATTCCGATTGGGATTCTATCGACAAGATTTGGCAGAAGAAAAACAATATTATTTGGCATTGTTTTATTAGCGCTTTGTTTCGGTTCAGTATTCTTCTTAAGTAAGGATACGGAATGGATAATGTATATTGTTTTCGGTTTAACAGGTATCGGATGGGCAACTATTAATGTTAACTCTTATCCAATGGTTGTAGAACTTGCTAAAGGTTCAAATGTTGGTAGATATACTGGATATTATTACTCATTTTCGATGGCAGCACAAATCATTACTCCTATATTTTCAGGATTTTTGATGGATACTTTGCATCCAACAATTTTGTTCCCTTATGCAACTGTTTTCGTATCACTTGCATTTATCACAATGTTCTTCACTAAACATGGTGATTCAAAAGCGGAAAAGAAAACAATTCTTGAAAGTTTTGATGTAGACATGGATTGATAAAAAAGAAAAGCACTCAAGTGAGTGCTTATTTTTTTGGTTCAAAGAATTCAAAAACTGTATTGTGATAATGAGATTTAACGAGATCAAATTCACTTTGAGTACGTGCGGCAAAACTAATTATTGTCATACTGTTTTTCATTAATCTATCCAGGTATTTATTTGGAAGATTATGGATGCCATAACTGACAAAATCCGGCTTAGTAAAGCGATTAAAAAACATGATTTTTAATAAATATTTCATAATAAAATTCATATTATTATTGTCTGAAAAATATTCAGAAATCTGCCCTCTTATTACTTCAGGATGATGTTTTTTGAACCACCTTACAACCTGTGGATGAAACGAGAATATTGCATATTTTCCTTGATAGGTTTCAAGTGATTTCATGAGTGAAGCACATAATAAGTTTACATTTCCGAATGGTTTAAGCTCAATCAGTAATGGCACATCACCATTCACGAGTTTAAGTACTTCATCAAAACGAATCACTTTTTGATCTGTTTTTAAAAGTGTCAAATCTTTAATGTCCTCATAGTTTACTTCATTAAGCGTTCTTTGATCATCACATAACCTTTTGAATGAAAAGTCATGAAATGCTAACACTGTACCATCCTTTAAGACATTCACATCAAGTTCTATTGAGTAACCTTTTTCAAGTGCTTTTTTATAAGATAAATATGAATTTTCCGGAATAGTATCATCTTTTGAATGAAGCCCTCTGTGAGCAATGAAATTATTTCTAATCCATGTTAGATCTTTCATATTACCAGGGGATTAAGCCGTAAATGATCATACCTAAAATTGTTGACATAAGTATAATCTTAATAGGCGATATTTTCTTATAGAATATGGTTACAACTCCTACAATTACTAAGATGATTAAACCCTTGAAGTTAAATCCGGAAAAATCAAAGATTAAATTATGAAAATCAATATTTGGTAAGGCTGCATGAACGATCAAAGCAACTGAAACACTGATAATTAAGCCAATAACAACAGGCTTCAAACCTAAAAATGCTCTATTTACAATCTTACTTTCGAGAAATTTACTTCCAAGACTTGCAATTAAACTGATAATGATAAACGAAGGTAGAATAACCCCCAGTGTTGTTGCTACTGCACCAAATATGCCTAATTGATTCATCCCGATGAATGTTGCCATATTAACAGCAACTGGTCCAGGCGTAGATTCGCTAATCCCAATAAAATCATAAAGAAGTTCTGCAGTGATATATCCATTACCAACTAATTCTGATTGGATAAGTGGAATCATTGCATATCCTCCACCAAAAGTAAACAATCCAATCTTAAAGAAAATCCAAAAGAGTTTAAGATATGCTAGAATCATTTTCTTTAGCCTCCTTAAGATGGACAATCGATCCATATATAATACCTAAAATACCACCTACAAGTAAAATGTAGATGACACTGAAAGTTGTCAATAAGGCTGCAATTAATGCAACCACCAATATCGTAATTGCAAACCAATTAAAATGAATTTTTTTAGATAGTTTTAATGCTGCCTTAAAAATTAAGATTGCAACTCCTGCTTGAATACCTTTAAAAGCGTATGCAACCCAAGTGAGTTGTTTAAATTGCACAATAAATAATGAAATCAAGGAAATAATGATAAAAGAAGGGATAATAACGCCTAATGTTGCTACGACACTCCCTTTGAATCCACTAATTTTATATCCAATAAATGTTGCTGAATTTACAGCAAGAACACCTGGAGTTGATTCTGATATGACAAGAATTTTGAGAATATCATCATCATCAGCCCAATGTTTTTTATCAACGACCTCTTTGCGCATGATGGGCATCATCGCATAACCCCCACCAAATGTAAGGGCACCAATCTTCAAGAAAGTAATAAAGAGATCCATTAAATTATGTTGTTTTTTCATCATGACACCTCACCGAAATATTATAACATAAAAAATGTTTTCATTTAACATTCTATGTTATAATACTTTTGCAAAGGACGGATAGCCGATGAAAAAAATTAGAATACTCCTTATATTTCTTATATTTACAATCTTATTTGTTGGTTGTGGAACAAACAATTTACCAACTGATAGAATCCCACCAACGATTAGTGGAACAAACGATGTTATTTATTATATTGGTGATGATCAGCCAGATTTTTTAGATGGAATTATTGCACTTGATACAGTTGATGGCGATATTTCAGCAAATATTACTTATAATGCAGCTGGTGTTGATTTTACAACTCCTGGAGTTTACACGTTAACTTATTCAGTTTCAGATAGCGCGAATAACCGAATATCAATTTCAATTTCTATTTCAGTTTTGGAAAGACTTCCATTCATAGACTTAACACCTCCAGTATTAAGTGGAACACAAGATATTACCTACACTATTGGCGATGATCAACCTAATTTTCTAGAAGGAATTACAGCTATTGATGCAGTTGATGGAAATGTGACGATGTATATTACCTATGATGCCTCAAATGTTGATTTTTTGATACCTGGAGAATATATGGTTACGTATACAGCTTCAGATGGTTCAGGTAATCTAATTTCAGAAACAATAACAGTTACAGTACTTGATTCACAATCTATGGAAGATTTAATACCACCAGTATTGAGTGGAATGAGCGATATTACCTACACTATTGGCGATGATCAACCTAATTTTCTAGAAGGAATTACAGCTATTGATGCAGTTGATGGAAATGTGACGATGTATATTACCTATGATGCCTCAAATGTTGATTTCTTGATACCTGGAGAATATATGGTAACATATACAGCTTCAGATGGTTCAGGTAATTTAATTTCAGAAACAATATCTGTTATAGTCATTGATTCACAATCTATAGAGGATATAATACCTCCAATAATTATAGGAGCTTTGCAGCTCAATTATGCAATAGGAGACGAAATCCCCGACTTATTAGAGGGCTTAACAGCTAGTGATACAGTGGATGGGAATTTAACTAATCAAATTATTGTTGATGACAGTTTAGTTAATTATGATGCTGTTGGTGTTTATACAATCACATATTCAGTCTCAGATGCAGCTGGAAATACGGCTTCAATTACAATCAATATTATTGTTCAAGATGAAACAGTAATTACGGATATAGATTATTTGAACATATATTATTTAAATGATTTCCATGGAGCGATTTTAGAAGATGGATCTCAGATGGGACTCTCTAAAATTGGCAACCTTATCCTTGATGAAAAAGCTTATCATCCTGAAAATACATTGTTTATTGGTGGTGGAGACTTTTTACAAGGAACATTAATTTCTAATTATTTTGATGGTGCATCAACAATTGATGTCTTAAATCAGATGCAAATGGATGCCTTTACAATCGGCAATCATGAATTTGATTGGGGATTTGATATCATCACCGATTTTAGAAATCCAAGTTCTGATAGTATTCAAGCTGATTTTCCGCTTTTAGGTGCGAATATCTTTTATGATGGTACGCAAACCAGACCTGATAATATAGAGCCTTATACGATTATTGAAAAAGGGAATTTAAAAATTGGAATCATAGGTGTTATTGGTTTGGGTTTAGAATCAAGTATTGCAACCTCGAAAATTACAGGTTATTATTTTGATGATCCCGTGTATTGGACAGCATACTATGCTGAACAACTTAGAACAAATGATAATGTTGATGTTGTTTTAGCAATCATACATGATAATGGTATTTCTTCAGGATATAATCAATCTATGAGTTCTTTAACTGGAAATCAGAAAATTGATGCAGTGTTCAATGGACACAGTCACTCAACATATGCACAATATATCACGAGAACTGGTGTGAGACTTCCTTACATTCAATCCGGATCAAGTGGAACAAATTTAGGTAAAGTGACTTTAGAATTTGATGCTTTGAAAAATGTAACACAAGCATATGCTGAAAATCTCACACCTTCATCTGATTCAAGATTAACTAATGATAATTTAAGTATTGATGCAGTAATTGAAACTTATTATAGCCAAGTAGAGCCATTGTTAACTGAGGTAATTATTAAATCTGGCGCTTATATGAGTATATCTTCACTAACATTTTATATGGCAGAACTAATCAGATTAGCTTCAGATAGTGACATAGGTTTTCATAATTCTGGTGGAACAAGATCATCAATTATGAATAATCAAGATATTACATTAGGAACACTTTATCAAATATTTCCGTTTGATAATGTTATCAAAACAACTTATCTAACTGGAGCGCAAATTAATGTGTATATGAGTAGCAGTTATGGTAGTTACTATAACACGAGAGTAGATAATATGGTTTTTGAAGATAGTGTCTATTATAAAGCGGCAACGAATGATTATGTCTTCGATTCAACTTATAATCCATTTGTTACAGGCATCAACTCAGAAGATACAGGCATTTTAATTAGAGATGTATTAGAACAAGTTATGAGAAATCAAGCTGAAATATATGATTATTTCTTTCTTACCAATCCTATTGTCTTAAGTGCTTTACCCAATCTTGAATTCGTGCTATTCGTTGATAAACAGCACATATTAAGTATCTGAAAATAAAAAAACGCTTTGTACAGTTTACTGCACATCGCGTTTTTTTTATTATATTATTTTAGGTTTTCTAAATCTAAAGAATACAAAGATGCCGCCTGCAAGAAGTGCAGTACCTCCGATTGATGAAATCAAGATAACAGGAAGATAGTTTACATCTTCAATCGTTATATCTTGATACATCACATAAGTGGAATTTGCAGCAACTTTAATTGCTTCACCACCCTTAAATGATGTAATCATCTGATCGTTTGCTTGTTCACCATCAAGGACAAGAACCCATCCACCATTTGTTGGTAATTTGATTCTAGTGCTCTTTGTATTTGCATTATGAATAATAAGCATCTTTTCATAGGTATCATTACTTGCAGTATTGGTTAATGTATAAGCAATAACACCAGTAACATTTTCATAAACAAACTCTAGATTATTATTAATATCAACTGCAGTTGTCATCCGCAATGATGGATGAGCTTTTCTAAAAGCAATTAATCCAGCATAATAATTAACCATATCCATTTGCTCAGCTTTTTGATCCCATCTCAATTGATTAACTGAATCAGGTGATTCGTAACTGTTATGATCAAAACCTGTTCCGCTAGCAGCAGGTTTAGATCTCATAAATTCATCTCCTGCATGAAGGAATGAAATCCCTTGGGAGAGTAGAACAATCGCATTCGATTGTTTCATCATTTTTGGTAGAAGTTCAAGCTTATCTAATTGTTCTAATGTTATATATAGTTTGTCATGTAATGTATTGTTATCATGTGCTGTTACATAATTAATTGTTTTCAAAGGTGATGTATGCCAAATCTTCATATTTGATAATGCCCCTCCATTAATCGCAGGGTTATCAATACCACCAACAATTCCGTATTTAACTTTATTTAGATTTTGACTGGTAAACATACCTTGAACAAAACCACCTTCTTCACGATTAAATACTGAACCTTTAACACCATCTCTTAAATCATCATTAAAGGCAGCGACATCATCCATAAGATATAAATTGGACTTTCCTGCTTGCTCAGTTGATGAAAGAGGTGTTGTTCCTCCTGTCCACGGTTCTCCATAGACCATGATTGTATCATCTATTTCATGAAGAGCTGTTGTAAGTTCATTCATTGTTTCAATATCATGAAGTGCCATCAAGTCAAATCTAAAACCAGAAATATTATATTCAGTTGCCCAGAATACAGCGGATTCAATCATAAATTTGCGCATCATGAAGCGTTCTGAAGCTGTTTCATTACCGGTACCTGAACCATTCGAAAAAGCTCCTGAAGCTGTCTTACGGTAATAATAACCTGGAACGATTAAATTTAGGTTAGAATCAGCAGTTAAGCCTGTATGATTATAAACGACATCCATATTGACTCTGATATTTTCATCACCAAAACCACTAATAACCTGTTTCATTTCTTCAATACGAATTAATCCATCATAAGGATTAGCAGAATAAGAACCTTCAAGGACATTGAAATTTATTGGCATATAACCCCAATTAAATGAATTATAGCCTGTTGTTCCAATCTTAGATTCATCGAGAACACCAAAATCGAAAAATGGCAATAATTGAACGTGGGTTACACCAAGATCAACAATGTGATCAAATCCAGTGGATACACCTTCATAAGATGTACCTGATTCAATCAATCCTAAATATTTTGCACGATTTGCTTCTGTACCATTCCAACTCATATGAGAAGTAAGATCACGAACATGCAATTCATAGATGATTGCATCGGTTGCATTCGTCATATTATCAGGACGATCATCATATTCAAAACCAGTAGGATTAGTTTGTGAAAAATCAACGATTAAACCACGTATGCCATTGATACCAGAACTTTTAGCGTAAGGGTCAATCACTTCATTTGTGTTTGTACCATTTGTAACACTATATGTATAATAGGTACCATGTAAATTGCTTAGTATTTCCGTATAGAAAGTACCTTTTTCATCTGGTGTCATAACAATTGTATCTGTTGGAGTATTTGTTCCACCATAGGCAAGTGGCGTACCTGTATCATATAAATTTAATGTCACACTTTGCGATACAGGAGCCCATACTCTAAACGTTGTTTTATTTCCAATAACATATGCTCCTAGATCATCACCTTCATAACCAAAAGTATCATTAAATGCATCAGAATCATAAACACCATCAAAAGTAATCGCATATGAATTGACATAGTCATCACTGAAAGTGGCAGTGATTACATACTTCTTTGAAAAGTCTAAATCACTTTCTAGTGTTATTGTTCCATCGGTATCATCAATAACTATCGAATCAACATTTATAGGAACATCATCTGCAGTAACTGTTATATCTGTTGTAGCAAGTTCTTCAGTTGCAGAAAAAGTGATTGTATCCATTTCAGTAAAATAAGCAGATCTGAATTTTGGGTAACGATCAGGACCATCTGGGTCATCTATACTATAACCAATGCGTGAATCTCCTTCGACAAGATATATATGTAAGATTCCATCATCGGTTGTTGCAGGGATATCTATGAAACGATCTGTACCAATATCCTTTTCTGCCCAATCATTTAATCTAACAATCATTCCGATTCTTGTTGCACCACTTAAACTTCCTTCAAGCGTAAGCTTAGTGACAACTCCTCCATAATTAAAAGTGGAAGCGGTATCATCTTCTATAAAAGCATAGGATTCACCTTCAGCTGAAGTTGGTTCTGATTGCCATGCCCATAGATTCCACCCTGTATAGTCAGCAGTATATCGATAGTAATGGATATCAATTTCAGTAACTGTTTCGCTCCCTAATACCGTTGTTGATAAAAACAGGAACAATGGCATAATGAAGAGAATAAATAGTAATTTTTTCATTTGTTTCTCCTTTAATGTTTAGATATTTATTGAATAAGAAAATATTACAACATTATATCTATATTTAACTAAAAATTTATTTTGCTAATGCGTTTTCATTTCGACATCATCTTACTATAAAATGATGTAAAAGTAAACAGTAGACTTTATGATATTTACTTGCATAAAAACAGCCTCAATGATAAAATGAAGTTGTTAAAAAATAATATTATAAGAGGAGAATGAAATGAAAAATAAGTTATTAATTTTATTTGTTGTTTTTGCATCTATTACTTTACTTACCGGATGCTCAAAACCAGATCCATTGACAATATGGGTTGGTGCAGAATCAGAAGAATTTTATGTTGAACAAATGGCAACTTATGTTGCTAATTATAGAACAGAAAATAGTGAAGATTTTCCATATGACATCAGCGTTAAAGGTGTTGATACGGGAACAGCAGCTGCTACATTTTTAGAAGATACTGAAGCAGGAGCTGATATTTTCACAGTAGCACACGATAATCTAGGAAAATTAATTACTGGATCGAGTAGTATTGGACCGATTACCGATACGGCATTACTTGCTCAAATCCAGGCAGATAATCCACAAACTTTCCTAAATGTCATCAAGGGTAATGTTGGAGGTACCGAATATACATTTGGTGTTCCATATATTGCTCAATCTTTAGTTTTGTATTATAATAAACAATTCATTAACGAAATCCAAGTGAGAACATGGGAAGGCATTTTAGAAGCAGCAAAAACTGCTAACAAACAAGCTTTATCCTTAACTGGTACAGATGGTTTTAATAACTCATTCTTGTTACTAGCCAGAAGCGCAGTAACAAAAGAAACCTCATTAAGACTTTATAAAGATGGTGAAATCATGAATAATTATGCGACTGGAGATGATACGTTATCAGTATTAAAATGGGGACAAAGATTCTTTACAGATGAAAACGGAGCTAAAAGACCTACAGATTCTGGATGGCAGGTTGAATTGAAAAATGAAGAATCACTATCTGTTATTTCAGGTGCATGGCACTTCAATGCAGCACAAGCTGCTCTTGGTAGTAATCTAGGCATCACTGTATTACCAACATTTACTATTACTGAAGATGATGTCTATGGAGATTTTGTAGCTGGAACAGTCATGCAATCAGGTACATTTGCTGATGCTAAAATGTTTGTTATGAAAAAGAACAGCGATAAAGCTGATTATCTACAGGACATTCTTGCTTACTTAAGTAGTAAAGAAATGCAAGAAGCATCTTATGATGCAGTAGCAAACTTACCTGCTTATAAGAATGCTTCAACTGAATTTGCATCCATGACAGGGACTAGCATTGAAGCACAGCTAGCAACAGCACAAATTCAGATGTTTGAATATGGCATTCCTCAACCTTTTGGTTTCGATAATAAGTTTAATTTCTATTACTATTCTAAAGGCGGTCCAGAATTGATTCTTGAAATTCTAGAAAATGATGGTGATCGTTTCAATACTGATGCCTCAATTCTTGCTCAGATGCTGATTGTAGAAAATATTTGGAGAACGGGCAATCAAGCATAGATAGTTCATTACTTGTTATCAAATCAAGGAGGATAGGATGAACAATCAACAAAATAATAACGACCAATCAATGATTTCTTGGATGTTAGAATCAATCATGAAGTTTTTTAAAAGGTTTGCACAAAGAATTTATCGGATATCTAAAAAAATCGTTTGTGGAATCATAAATTGGTTTGTTAATTTTTATCAACGATTTAGAAAAGCCAGTGTCCAATCAAAGATTTCACATCTTGTAATGGGTTTTGGTAATTTAACACGTAAACAAATTACTAAAGGTTTATTATACCTATTGATTGAAATAGGATTCTTATTAGTTATGATTTCATCACCGATGATTAATGGCACACCTATAGGATTTGAAGCACTCATCAATTTTATTACTTTAGGTACTCGTGAAGGTGATATTTTCAATCCAACTGATAATTCGATGCTCATGCTCTTGTTTGGTGTTGTTACCTTAGGAATCATTGGAATGTTTTTTGCATCATACACATCAAACATCAAAAGTTCTGTACATTTGGATGAAGTTATCAAATCAGGTAAAAAAGTAGTAACATTTAAAGAAGATCTCGCTGATTTACTTGATCATAGATTCCATATCACGATGTTGACACCGGCAATTATTGGTATTGTAACCTTTACTTTACTTCCGACAGTCTTCATGATTTTAATTGCATTTACTAATTTTGATGCTCAACATCCAGCAGGACAGGTATTATTTGACTGGGTGGGATTCCAAAACTTTAAAAATATTTTTGATGGACAAAGTGAAATATCAGTACGTTTCCTTCCAGTTCTTTCATGGACAATGATTTGGGCATTTTTTGCAACATTCTCAAATTATATAGCTGGTATCTTACTCGCTTTACTTATTAATAAAAAAACAATCAAAGGGAAAAAGCTATGGAGAACAGTTTTTATTATGACCATTGCTATTCCTCAATTTATTTCGTTACTCGCTGTCCGTAGTATTCTATCTGAATATGGTCCAATTAACAACTTACTTATGACCACTGGTCTTGTAAGTGAACCAATTAAATTTTTAGGTACTGCAACGAGTGTAATGACAGCTCGAATCACTGTAATTGTTATTAATCTTTGGGTTGGTATTCCATTTACGATGCTTATGACAAGTGGTATATTGATGAATGTTCCAGCAGATCTTTATGAAGCAGCAACCATCGATGGAGCAAATAAGCGTCAAGCTTTTATGAATATCACGATGCCATACATTGTATTTATTACAACTCCTTACTTAATTACATCTTTCGTAGGAAATATCACCAGTTTCAATATTATATATCTGTTGACAGGTGGTGCTCCGACCGTTTCAGGTGGTTATAAAGCCGGAAGCACGGATTTACTTGTTACGTGGCTTTATAAATTGACCATCGATGAGAACGAATATAACGTAGGTTCTGTTATTGCGATATTAACATTTATTTTAACAGCAACAGGAACTTTGATATCTTATCGAAAGAGCAAAGCTTATAAAGAGGAGGAAACATTCCAATGATGAATAAAACGACTGTGGATGCTCCTAAATTTAAAAGCGTAAAAAAAGCAGAGAGAAGATCAACGATTATTGGATATATCACACTTGTTGTTATGTCTATCATTTGGTTATATCCTATTGTTTGGATTATACTTAATGCTTTTAGAACTGAATTTAATGATCAGGGACAATTGATAGGTATCGTAGTCTCAAATTATATTCCAAAAGCGTTTGGATTTAATAATTTTGTAAACTTATATACGACAACAAATTTCCCTAAATGGTTTATGAATACTTTGTTTGTTGCTACGTTCTCATTTATTATTTCTACGTTCATGACGCTTTCAGTTGCATATGTTATGAGCAAGCTGAAATTTAATGCAAGAAAAAAATTATTAAATGTTGCTATAATTCTCGGATTATTTCCAGGTTTCATGTCTATTATTGCAATCTATTATATTTTGAAAGCAATGAATCTTACACAAACATTATTCGCATTGATTCTTGTTTATTCAGCAGGGTCAGGTTTGGGTTTCTATGTTGCCAAAGGATTCTTTGACATTATACCCAATTCGTTACTGGAATCTGCAAGACTAGATGGTGCAACTAATTTTCAAATTTTCTTAAAAATCATTTTACCAATAAGTAAACCAATTATCATCTATACCGCGTTATTGTCATTTACCGGTCCATGGATGGATTTCATTTTCGCCAGGGTGATCTTGGGAGAGACGAACTCCCAATTACATACAGTCGCCGTAGGGCTTTATACAATGCTTTATGGATCACAGTCAACTGTGGATCCTAATAGATTTACAATGTTTGCTGCAGGTAGTGTGATTGTTGCTATTCCAATTGTCACTTTATTCTTATCGATGCAAAAATATTACATCGAAGGTGTTACATCTGGAGCAGTTAAGGGGTAATTTATGAAAAAGAAACTATATATTATTCTCTCTCTTGTCGCCTTTCTCGTTTTCCTTTCAGCATGTGCAAAAAAAGAATATATCGTTGAGGTAAATGATTCTTTGCAGGCACAAATGATTGAGGACAATTATAGTGTGTATTATGAAATTTTCGTTGGTGCATTTTCAGATAGTGATGGGGATACAATTGGTGATCTTCAAGGGATTATAAACAGATTAGACTATCTTAATGATGGTGATCCTAATTCTGGGAAAAGTTTAGGTATCGACGGAATATGGTTAATGCCAGTCATGCGATCACCAAGTTACCATAAATATGATGTCATTGACTACAAGTCAATTGATAGAGATTATGGGACTATAGATGATTTTGAAGTGTTAGTTGATGAAGCATCACAACGTAATATTGATATCATTATCGATTTAGTACTTAATCACACCTCAATATATAACGATTGGTTCATCGAAGCTAAAAATGCAGTTAAAACAGGCGATATGCAAAATCAATATGTTGAGTATTACACATTGGTTACAGAATCCGAAAAGGAAAGTGGTAAAACATATTATCCACTTGCTGGAGATTATTTTTACGAAGCAAATTTCTCAAGTCAGATGCCAGAACTAAACATGGATAGTGAACTTGTTCGTGCTGAAATTATTGACATTTTACAATTTTGGTTAGGACTTGGAGTCAAAGGATTTAGATTAGATGCTACGAAATATGTCTATTTAAATGATAATGATAAAAATATTGCATTTTGGAATTGGTTTATGGATGTTGTACTAGCAATCAATCCAGACGCATATGTTATTGGTGAGACATGGTCTGCTGATACGCAATTAGCTCCATATTATGAAAGTTTCAGTAATTTCGATTTTGGTATGGCGCAAGTTCAAGGAGCAATATCTATGACTGCTAATGCTGCTGATAGTGTCAATAGTTATGTTAATTATTTAAATTATTATCGCAATTTGATTACATCCTATAATAGTGAAGCAATCTTAGCACCATTTATTTCAAATCACGATATGAATCGAGCAGCTGGTTATTTGTCAGTAGATGATTATCGAATGCAAATGGCTGCGAATCTCTATATTTTAACGTATGGTTCACCCTTCATGTATTATGGTGAAGAAATAGGAATGAAAGGTAGTAGATCAACTGAAAACACTGATGCTAATAGAAGGCTTGCGATGCTATGGGGAGACAGAGATAAAGTAAGAGATCCAGCTGGTTCAACCTATAGTAGTGATAGGCAAACAAATGGAACAGTGAAACAACAGTTACCAGATGAAAACAGCTTACTCAATCATTACAAACAACTGATTATTTTGAGAAATGCAAATCCAGAAATAGCCAGAGGCACCTACGTAGCACTTAATTTTGAGGGTAATGATTACTTTGGAGGATTCTTATCAGTTTATGAGTCTAACACGGTTGGAGTGTTTCACAACACTTCAGAAACACCAATTACAATTGATTTGAGTCTTTATACATCGTATCAGTTTTCAAATATAAGAGGATTTGTAGGCAAGGGTGAAGCAAGCTTAACAAATCAGACATTAACGCTTGATGGATTGACAAGTGTGGTAATAAAATAACGGTTCCACACACAAAAAAAGGATAAAAAGTTGCTGAATTATTATCAAAGTGATAAAATGAAAGCGCTTAGAAAAAAAATATTTTATAAGAGGAGAAAAAAATGAAGAAATTATTATCTATTTTTGTTGTATTATTTGCTGCATTCATCCTTGTAGGATGTGTAAGTGGCACAGTTTTACCTGTTGAAGGCAAAGACTTTTATGTTACTGGTCAATTTGCTGGTTGGGGCGATGCTCCAGGCAATGACATGTATAAAATGACAGCAATTGCTCGTAATGACGAAAGAGTTAAATCAATCGTTGACGATCTAAAAGGTGCAACTGCAATTTACATTTTGGAAATCACATTACCTACTGAAGCAGCTGGATGGGATGTAACTTACAAAATTGATGATGTAGTTACAGTTTTAGATGGCAATCTTACTGTTAAGATTATTCGTACAGATGCTGATGATGTAGTTCCTAACTGGTGGGCACAAAGTCCTGAATCCGGAGAAATAATGAGTATGACTCCTGATACATTATACATTCCACCATTTGTTGAAGAAAATGTTAATCAAGCTGGTGGTTGGAACGACAATCCAGTAGCTCTTGCAGCTGGTACATATTATGCAGTTTATGCAGAATTTGGAGTTGGCGAAGCTAAAGGTCTAGGTTTGATTGAAGTATAATCACTAAGAACCATTAACTCACAGAATTGATGATAAGCACATGAGCAATCATGTGCTTATTTTTTTATGCACACTAATCGAATAAAACATTAGTTTTTGATATGTAAATTCCATAATTTAACATAGTTAACCGCTTTTTAGGTAAAAATGTGATTGTGTAAACGGTGGCATATTCATATCGCATCAATCTGTGTTAAAATAATCATGTACAAAATTAAGGAGCGAAAAAATGACAAATACATTTAGTAATAAAGATTCTTTCAAAAAAGCATTTTTACAAGGTCTTATGGAGACAGCAAATGTTGAATTGAAAGATTCATCAATATATCAAAGATACACTGTTTTAGCATCTTTATTAGAATCTAGTTTAGAAGCAGATTATGTAAAGACTACTGAATATGTCAAAAATAACAATTTAAAGAAAACCATTTATTTTTCGATGGAATTTTTAATGGGAAGACTGATTACTAATAATTTACAAAACAGTGGTTATTATGACATTGTTAAAGAGGCATTTAAAGATTTAGATATAGATTTAAATGAGGTTGAGCATAGTGAAGTCGATGCTGGATTAGGTAACGGTGGGCTGGGAAGACTTGCTGCCTGTTTCTTAGATTCGGCTGCATCATTAGGGTTGCCTTTATATGGAAATAGTTTGAGATATCAGCACGGATTTTTTAAGCAAGATATTTTAAATCATCATCAAGTTGAATTTCCAGATCCATGGTTGGCAAACCCATTTGTTTGGGAAACAAGAATAGATGATGAAACTATTGACATCCCTTTGTTTGGATATGTAAAAAATACAAAACTCATTAATCCAGTGTGGATTAAAGCTGTTCCTTATGATGTCAAAATAGTTGGTGATCAAAACCATATAATAACTAAACTTAGATTATGGTCAACTGAACCAAGTGAAAAACATGAACATCATGGTGATGATTATTTAAAAATGGTCAAAGGAATTACTGATGCATTATACCCTGATGATTCAAATGAATATGGTAAAACTTTGAGATTAATGCAATCTTATGTCTTTAGTGCAGCTGGAGTTAAATCAGCAATATTAGAACATCAAAAATTAGGAAGAGATATCAAACAATTTGCTGATTATTATACATTTCAAATCAATGATACACACCCGACTTTAATTATTCCTGAAATGATGCGTATTTTGATGGATGAAGAAGGTATTGGATACGATGAAGCATGGAGCATCACAACGAAGACATGTGCTTTTACAAATCATACGATTTTATCAGAAGCTTTAGAAAAATGGAATATTCAGATTTTTAGAAATCTATTACCTCGAATTTTCGAGATTGTTGCTGAAATGAATAAACGTTTCAAACAAGTTTTAGAAATTGATGGTAGATTCAATCGCGAACAAATGTATTTGATGAGCTTAATCGGTCAAAATCATGTCAGAATGGCGCATATATGCATTTACGGCTCATTTAGTGTCAACGGAGTTGCAGAACTTCATACGGACATTTTAAAGCGTCACGAAATGAAATTATTTTATATGTTATATCCTAATAAATTCAATAATAAGACAAACGGAATTACGCATCGAAGATGGCTAATTCATACGAATCATGAATTAGTTGAAATTCTCGACGAAAAAATTGGTACAGAGTGGCGTAAAGATTTAAGAAAATTAGAGCTTTTAGATTGGATGAATCAGGATGAAGATTTAAAAAATAAGATCCATCGTATGAAACTGGCTAAGAAAAAAGCTTTAGCGGATCGTATCTACGAACGTCAAAGTGTGAATCTCGATGTCAATAGCATATTCGATATTCAAGTTAAACGTCTTCATGAATATAAACGTCAACTACTCAATATTTTGCACATTATTTATATTTATCAACGTTTAAAAAATGACCCCAAATTTAAAGAAAACTATTATCCACATTCATTTATTTTCGGTGGTAAAGCAGCACCAAGTTATCATATGGCTAAAATGATTATCGAATTAATTGATAAAGTTGGAGAAATTATTAATAAAGATCCAGAAACAAATAAGTTTCTTAAAGTGGTTTTTGTCAGAAACTACAATGTGACTTATGCTGAATATATTATGCCTGCAGCAGATTTATCTGAACAGATATCAACTGCTACTAAAGAAGCAAGCGGCACTGGTAATATGAAGTTTATGATGAACGGCGCAATTACGATTGGTACCATGGATGGTGCTAATGTAGAAATTGTTGAAAAAGCAGGTATTAATAATGAGATTATTTTTGGTTTATCAGCTGAACAAGTAACTCAACTATATGCAACAAATGGCTACAAGCCAAGAGAGATATATGATCAGGATCAAAGATTAAAAGATGTATTTGGATTTATTAGAAACTCACATCCGAATCCACAACATTTTGACTATATTCTCAATGCATTATTAAATAGTGATTATTACTTTGTCTTAAAAGATTTTGATGCATATGTACAAGCACATGAAAAAGCAAATGAAACTTATAAGAATCGCGAATTATGGTTATCAATGTCAATCGCTAATATTGCTCATTCTGGTTTCTTCACATCCGATCGTACCATTGCACAATATAATAAAGAACTGTGGAAACTTAAGAAAATAAGTTATTAGGGAGTTTTTAATGGCTCAACAAACAGATTTGAAATTAAGATCACAAATCATATATCAAATCTTTCCAAGACAACACTCAATTAAACAAAATTTTGAAGGTGTGAAAGATGATTTAGATAGAATACAATCACTAGGTGTTGATATTTTGTATTTTCTGCCTATTCATCCAATAGGTCAAATAGCAAGAAAAGGCAACGAAGGAAGTCCTTATTCAATTGTTGACTATTATGCTATTCATGAGTCTTTAGGGACATTGGATGATTTTAAATCTTTGATTTATGAAGCGCATCAACGCGGAATGAAGGTAATGATTGATATTGTATTTAATCATACATCAAGGGATTCTTTACTTGTCAAAGATAAACCTGATTGGTTTTATAAAAATGAAAAAGGCGAATTTTCAAATCGAATAGGAGATTGGAGTGATATCACTGATTTTGATTTTAGAAAACGGCCTGTCTGGGATTATTTATTTGATGTACTTATTTATTGGGCAAAAATAGTTGATGGTTTTAGATGTGATGTAGCACCACTTTTGCCTATTGAGTTTTGGAAAGAAGCGAGAGATAAAGTTGATAGAATTAATCCAAAATTGATATGGTTAACTGAATCTGTTGAATATGGATTTATTAAATATTTGCGTGATCGTGGATTTGATTGTTCTAGCGATTCGCAAATGTATGAAGCATTTGATATTTGTTACGATTACGATATATTTAGTTTTATGGATGAATACCTTAAAGATGGAAAAAAATTGTCTAGATGGTTAGAAGAAATATTTAGACAAGAAGTGATTTACCCTAAAAACTATATCAAACTAAGAGGTTTTGAAAATCACGATCAACAAAGATTAAGAAGTAAAACAAGAAATCACGAACACTTTATACAAATGATTGCGCTGATGTTTTTCCTTAAGGGAACAACGATGCTTTATGCTGGAATAGAGCATGAGATTAGTCATTTACCTAACCTCTTTGAAAATGACTTGATTGTATGGGATGAAAAACGCTCAATTGAACCTTTAATCCAAAGATTATCAGAGATTAAGAAGCAAGATATATTTACAGCAGGAAATATAAATCTGCACCATAGTAATGATGTAGCGGTTTTATCTTATACATATAATAATCAATTTTTAATTGGTATCTTCAACTTAGAAAATAAACAACAAATAAATGTTCCTCTTTCTGATGGAGTTTATAAAAACTTGCTTAACAATGAGAAAATCATAGTATCTAATGGTAAAATAGAGTTAGATAATTATCCTGTGATGATTGAAACAACAAAGGAAAAAGAAAAATGAGAATTTTTATTGATGGTTTGAATCTACTACGTATTGAAAGCAGTGAATATATTGATCATATCGAGCTTGAACATAACAAAGTAAACTGGTTAAAAAACGAAGGTTTTAATCAGTTTTTTTCGACTGAAAAGCCAATAAAACTTCATTATAACGACGTTATAATAATCAATAATCATAAATACCCATTAGAAATTGGAATTGTAACTTTAACAAAAGAATTCGAAAAGAAATTTAGATATTCAGGAAAACTTGGTTATAAATATCACAGCGATTATACAGATTTCACTCTATTTTCTCCTGTTGCGAAAGAAATTTTTGTCGTTATTGAAGGCATATCGTATCCTATGCAATATAAAGAACCTGTTTGGTTTGCACGAGTAGATGGCAATCTAGATGGAAAAAGCTATGCATACCATATTAGACTTGTAAATGAATTCAAGATGGTCAGAGATCCATATGCTAATTCAACAAGTTCTGATGAAAATATTATTATCAACTGGGATAAAACAATTCCTATTATGAAAACACCTATCAAAGTCAAAAATTATGTAGATACTGTTATTTATGAAGGGCATGTTAGAGATTTAACAATCAATTTGGATGTTGAATCAAAAGGTGTATATGAAGGATTAGTTGAGAAAAGTAAAACACTAAAAAGTACAGTTCTTCAATATATCAAAAGACTAGGTATGACACATTTACAACTTCTTCCTGTTTATGATTTTGAAGGTACTGATGAAACGAATAAAGGTGAGTATTATAATTGGGGATATAATCCAAGCCAATATTTTTGTGTTGAAGGGTGGTTTGCTAAAAATCCAATGGATCCATATGATCGCATAAATGGATTGAAAAAAGTAATTAACCATGCACACGAATTAAAGTTAGGAATTAATATGGATGTTGTCTATAATCATGTACACAATCATTTAACTTTCCCATATGATGATATTGTTCCCGGATATTTTTATAGACATGATGTCAACCATAAGATGACGCATTCATCATTTTTGGACAATGATCTTGAAACAAGAAATTATATGGTAAGAAAGCTTATCATCGATAGTTTGATTCATTTTGCCACTGCATTTCAAATGGACGGATTTAGATTTGACTTAATGGGACTTTTAGATATTGAAACGATGCTAGAAATTGATCATGCCTTAAGAAAAATTAATCCAAATATCATGCTTTATGGTGAAGGATGGAACATGCCGAATGAAGTTCCTGTAAAACAACGTTCCAATATGTACAATAATGCTCAATTCACGTCTGTAGCCCACTTTAATGATTTCTATAGAAATATCATGAAGGGTGAAATCCACAGTTCTAATTTGGGTTATGCTATGGGAAATTCTCACTTAACAATTAAAGCGATGGATGCAATTATTGGGTCACCAAATATTTTTAATTCACCCAATCAAACAATCAATTATATTGAATGTCACGATAATCTCACTTTTCATGATAAAATGCTCCTTTCTTGTGGTTATGAAAATCCCGAATTTAAGGTTTGTCAGGATTTTGCCAATCATGTCGTTGCTATTTCTCAAGGTATTCCTTTTTATCATGCTGGACAAGAATTTTATCGTTCAAAAAAAGGTATTGAAAACTCCTATAATAGTCCAGATGAAATTAACCAGATACATTGGCATATCAATGAAGAAGGAGTCAAAAAACTCAAACAACTATTAAAGATTAGAAAAAAATATGCACTTTATCGTCAGACAAGTTATAATTCAAGTGTAACAATTAGTAAAAAGGACCAATTGCTAATTTACAAATTAGAAAGTAATCGAGAAAGCTTAATTCACTATATCAAAAATTATTTTGATATCGAAAAATTACCACTCAATGAGGGGACACTCATTTTTCCCTCACAAAAAATACTAACCGTGGAAAATTCAATCATCGTTGATAAACCAGGTATTTACATTATCCATATTAAAAAATAAAGGAGGTATTCCATGCAAGTTATTTCAGATTTTGATGTTAACGAGTTTTTACTAGGAAGATCATTCAACCTACACAAGTTCATGGGTGCACATTTATTAAAAGATAAAAAAGGTAATGTAACAGCAACTCAGTTTACTGTTTATGCACCTAATGCGCATGAAGTGAGATTAATCTCTGACTTCAATGGCTATGAAGGATGGAAACACGTATTAACTAAAATTCACCATTTGGGTATTTTTAGAATTGAAATTCCTGGCAATCTTGAATGGGCAACTTATAAGTATGAAATTCATTCAAATAATGGTAGAGTCTTTTATAAAGCCGATCCTTTTGGATTTTTTGCAGAAGTAAGACCACAGACCGCATCTAAAGTTTGTGAACTCGATGGGTATCCATGGGGCGATCAAGATTGGATTAAAAACAAAAGAAAAAGCTACCAAGAGCCTTTATTAATCTATGAGATTCACTTAGGGTCATGGAGAAGAAAATACGGTCAATTTAAGCCATATAATGAGATTGTTGATGAACTCATTGGTTATGTGCTTGATCAAGGATTCACACATGTTGAACTCATGCCAGTCTACGAATATCCCTTAGATGATTCATGGGGATATCAAGGTACAGGATATTTTGCAGCAACATCACGTTTTGGCGTTCCTAAAGATTTCATGTATTTAATCGATCGAATGCACCAAGCTGGCATTGGAATCCTTATGGATTGGGTTTTAGGTCATATTTGCAAAGATGCACATGGCTTATCATTTTTTGATGGAACTCCACTTTATGAATTTGATGATAGTGAACGTAGAGAAAATGTAACTTGGGGTACTGATAATCTAGATTTTTCAAAGGGAATCACACGCAGTTTCATGTTATCAGCTTTAACTTTTTGGATGGATTATTTTCATATTGATGGATACCGGATTGATGCTGTTTCAAATTTGATTTATTATTTGGGAAATAAACAAAATGGTATTAATCAAGATGCAATAAATTTTATTCGACAAGCAAGTTTTCATTTATTTGGAAAAGATGATCGCGTGCTGTTTATGGCTGAAGATTCCACTGACTTTCCTTATGTTACACATCCAGTAGATACTGGAGGAATGGGATTTAATTACAAATGGAATATGGGATTTATGAATGATGTTTTAAGATATTTTAAAGAAGATCCTATACACCGTAAATACCATCATGATAAAATTACATTTGGACTAGTTTATGCCTTTAATGAGCAGTTTATATTGCCATTTTCGCATGATGAAGTTGTTCACATGAAAGGGAGTCTAGTAAATAAAATGCCTGGAGATTATTTCCAAAAAATGGCAAATTGGAGACTCCTACTTACACTATGGATGACACATCCTGGCAAGAAATTATTATTTATGGGACAGGAATTTGCTTCATTTAGTGAATGGGCATTCCAAAAAGAATTAGATTGGAATTTACTTGATTTTCCTGCTCACCAAAAAGCTAACCGATTTTTTAAAGATTTAGTACAGGTTTATAAACATCATGATGCACTATTTAAATATGATCATTTTCCAAAAGGGTTTGAATGGTCAGTACCTGATGATAAAGACCAAAGTGTATTTGCATATATCAGAAGAAGCGATACTGAAACACTAATTATTATTTTAAATATGACACCTAATGTTCATGAATCTTATGAAATTGGCGTACCATTTGCAGGTTCTTATGAAGAGTTGCTCAATAGTGATAAAGAAATCTATTTTGGAAGTGCTCAATTTAACGGAGTTCCACTAAAAGCAATTAAAGGTAAGAAAAATCAATTTGACCATATCATAAAACCCAAATTAGGTCCGCTATCAGGAATGATATTAAGACATAAAAAATAGCACTTCATTTGAAGTGCTTTTCTTTTATTTGGTTGTTTCTCTTTCAATAAGTTTGACATCGATAATATCATGCAGATTTTCAAGTTCAATACCTCGAATCAATCTTGTTAAGTTGATAAAAGATTGTTTTCCCATGAAATTGACCGATTGATGAATGGTTGTTATTGAAGGTTTGACCCACTTACTAAAAGGTGTATCGTCATAACCAATCAATGAGACATCTTCAGGAACACGTCTGCCAAGTTTTTGCAGAATATTTAAGGATGCGAAAGCCAAAGTATCAGAGAAGGTGAATACTGCATCAATTTGTGGATTATTTTTTAAGATTTCTTCGATGAGTTTGATATCAGGATTGATTAAATCAAAATCAAAGATGTCAGCAAACAAGCCATATGGCTTAATTTCATTTAGGAAACCAATGGTACGCTCCATTGTAGTAAGTAAGAAAGAAGGACCTCTAAAGATCAAAATATTTTTTGCTCCAGTTTCAATAAGTTTTCTAGCTGCAAGTGCTCCCCCTTTAACATTATCGGAAGTAATTGAAGGAATATTTTCATCTAAGATGTGGTCAACAGTAACAACAGGAATATCTAGTTCAGCCAGTTTATCGGTATTTGAGAAATTTGAAGCAATAATTAAGCCTTCAATATTATATTGTTCAAAGAACTTAAGATATTCAAATTCACGATCTGAATCATCTTGAGTATGACAGAACATAATTTTATATCCATAAGCTGCAGCTTGTGATTCAATACCTTCTAAGAGTTCACCATAAAATGAAGGGCCAATATGTGGAACAATAACACCAATAATTTTTGAACTATGATTAGTCAAGCTACGCGCAAGTTGACTAGGAACAAATTTTAATTCCTCTATGATTTTGTTGACTAGAATTTTTGTGTCTTCATGCACATATCCTTTTTGGTTGATTACCCTTGAGACTGTAGATACGCTGACATTTGCCTTTTTTGCTACATCCCTAATCGTTGATTTCATTAAAACTCACTCCCTCGTGAAACAATAAATATCGATTTGTTTCTATCATGATTGTATCATGAAGTAATTTTTTTAGATAAAAAAACAGTTCAAAATTTAGAATTAGCAATAATTATAGTTAATATGAAACATAAAATGAATAAATGTTACTTACTTCATTGGCATCTTAATAATTTTGAATTATGAAACCGCTCACATGATTTTTAGCTGGAGTATCTATGATACAATGATTATGAATAGAGGTACTCATGAAAATTAAAAAATGGTGGATGGAAAGTGTCGGTTATCAAATCTATCCAAAAAGTTTTTATGACTCTAATAATGATGGTATTGGTGATCTAAATGGCATCTATGAAAAGCTTGATTATTTAGCGTCATTAGGAGTGAATTTAATATGGATTTGCCCTTTTTATGACTCACCGATGGACGATCATGGATATGATGTTCGCAATTTTTTTGATGTATCTGAAGAATTTGGAACGATGGAAGATGTAGCAAAGCTTATCGAAAAAGCACACGATCTTGGAATAAAAATAATTTTAGATTATGTATTAAATCATACTTCGGATGAACATCCATGGTTTATTGAATCTCGGAAATCAAAAGATAACCCTTATAGAGATTACTATATTTGGCATGACGGTCAAATAAAAAATGGAATTAAAGTAGAACCTACGAATTGGGGATCATTTTTTGGTGGAAGTTGTTGGAAATATGATGAGCTTTCAGATAGTTATTATATGAAAATATTTTCCGACAAAATGCCTGATTTGAATTGGAAAAACGAAAAAGTTCGGCAAGAATTAATTGAAGTTGGCCAAAAATGGTTGGATATTGGGATTGACGGATTTAGACTAGATGCAATATCTCATCTAGATCGTGCCGAATTTAAAGATATCGAAAATACAAAAGATGAATACCCTTTAGATTGGCATAAATTTTCAAATTTACCAAAAGTACATGATTATATCAAAGAACTTAACCAAAAACTGTTTTCAAAATCAGATTGTCTTACAATAGGTGAAGTAGGAGGCGGAGCCTCTATAGCATCAGGATTAAAATATGCATCATTTGATTCTAATGAATTATCAATGGTTTTTAATTTTGATCATAACTGGTGTAATAATATCGATGATGTACTAAGCACAAAGAAGTTAGTTACCGATGTCCTAAGACTGAAAAGAGTATTTGATAAATGGCAATCAGCATTCAAAGACACAGGATGGTTACCTCTTAATTGGTTGAATCATGATCAACCGAGGTTGATGAGCCACTACGGAAACCATAAACATCCCCTTGAATCCGGTAAAATGTTAGCTACCGTTATTCACATGATGAGAGGAACACCTTTTATTTATCAAGGTGAAGAAATTGGAATGACCAATTTTCTTTTTGAAGACGTTAATCAATTCAAAGACATTTCAAGTGTAAATGCATACCATAGGTGTTTATTAGAAGATCCAGATCCAGTATTGGCACTAAAAAAAGCAGCATTGAAATCGCGTGATAACCCAAGAACTCCTATGCAATGGTCTAAAGGATTTAATGCTGGTTTTTCATGGGGGAAACCGTGGATGCCAGTAAACTATGATTATAAACGAATAAACGTTGAAAAGAGTCTAAAAAATAAGAATTCATTGTGGTATCATTATCAAAAATTGATTCAATTAAGAAGATTTTCTGAATATCATGACATTATCACATACGGAAAGTTTAAAATGATTGATCTTGAAGATGAAAATCTGTTGAATTATTTGCGTTATGATGCTAGTGAAATGCTTTTAGTCATTAACTCATTTGCATCTGAGACAATAGTCTATGATATTTCGTCATATCATATCATAAGTACAGTTATTTCAAATTATAAAAAACAATCAATAAAAAATAATAAGATTATACTCAAACCCTTTGAATCGATTGTATTCAAAGTGAAGGAGAAATTATGAGAAAAACGGGGATATTGTTACACATCTCAAGTTTACCCAGTCCATATGGCATTGGTACTTATGGCAAAGAAGCTTATCGCTTCGTTGATTTTTTAGAAAAAAGTGATCAATCATATTGGCAACTTTTACCGCTTGGACCAACATCATATGGTGATTCACCTTATCAAACTTTTTCTGCATTTGCAAATAACCCGTATTTTATTGATTTGGAAGAACTTGTAAAAGAAAAATTATTGAAAAAAAGTGAAATATTATCAACCTTTAAATCTCCGCGCTTTGTAGATTATGAAGAACTCTATGAAGAAAGATTTATTATGCTAAAGAAGGCTTTTGATCGTTTTAACTTGTTAGATAAGGATTACTTAGAGTTTATTGAATCGAATAAAAAATGGTTAAATGATTATGCCCTTTTTATGGCAATCAAAATGAAGCACAATGGCGCTTCATGGCTTTTATGGAGCGATGATTTGAGATTGAGAAAACCAAATGTCCTTGCTGAATATCAAAAAATGTTGAAAGAGGATATAGCATTCTATAAATTTTTACAATTCAAATCAGCTGACCAATGGCTGAAATTAAAGAAATATGCAAATGATAAAGGAATCATGATTATTGGTGATATGCCTATCTATGTCTCATACGATAGTAGTGATGTATGGGCTAACCCACAATATTTTGATTTATATCCAAACAGGTTACCAGTACATATTGCTGGTGTTCCACCTGATAATTATTCAAGTGATGGGCAACTGTGGGGAAATCCCCTTTATAATTGGGAAGAACTTGAAAAAAATGAATATGACTGGTGGGTTGACCGTGTCAAAGCTTCAATGGAGATATTTGACATGATACGAATTGATCATTTTATAGGGTTCCAAAATTTCTTTAGTATTTCAAGCGAACAAAAAACAGCAAAGAATGGTGAATGGAAAAAAGGTCCTGGGCTTAAACTATTTAATGTGATCAAACAAAAATTAGGTGATGTTAATATTATTGCTGAAGATTTAGGTGTTGTGACTGAAGAAGTTAGAAAATTACTTAAAGAAACTGGATTTCCTGGTATGAAATTGCTTCAGTTTGCATTTGATTCTAGAGAAGCAAATGACTATATTCCTTACCTTTACACAAGAAATGTGATTGCATATACAGGAACTCATGATAATCCAACGACGCTTTCATGGTTTAATACACTTCCTGAAAGTGATTTGAGATACTGTTTAAACTATATTAATCATTCAGGTAATCAATCTAAAGTTGATAGTTTAATCAAAGCAACCTTGTCATGTATTGCAGATACTACAATTATTCCTATGCAGGATTATCTGCATTTAGGAGATGAGGGAAGAATGAATAAACCATCAACAACAGGAAACAATTGGCGTTGGAGATTATTGAGATCAGAACTAAATAGTAAATTATTAGCAAAGATTAAAGATATGACAAATTTATATGGAAGAGAAAAAATGAAGGATAGATGAACTGAACCCCAAAAAGTAGATATTAAATAAAAAAACTCCTTGGACCTGTCAAGATTAAATGGACATAAAGTTAAGTTAATTTTGTGTATGTAAT
>CAZMIG010000011.1:0-76223 GCA_964566285.1 uncultured Mariniplasma sp.
AGCTAACTCGATTAAGTTCGTCCACGTAGTATCTCCTGAGTATTGCCACTGAATAAATCCTTCAGCGACTTGAAATAAAACTTCCTTGCCATCTAAACCGCTTATTGTTTTTATGTTAATCAATTGAATCCATTCTAAATCCCCTTCATGCTGCCATTCAAGAATACCTTCATTGATTTGAAAGTAAATATCTTTTGCATCCAAACCAGGAATACCTTGTGGACCTCTTACAGTTTCTAACCACTCTTCATAAGTTCCTTCAAATGCTTCTGCGGCTACTGCGAGATTATATATACTCATGATTTCTATTTGGAGCGGAGTGCTTTCATCAACCCATTTTGCATATACTGTCATATTGCTCGATAAAGGAGCATCCATTAAAGAATTCGCTGAAAATGGTTGCTCAAATGTGTTGTTATCCCAATACCATCCAGCAAAAATATACCCATCTTTTGTCGGGTCTGCTGGTATAGTTACTTGAGATGATCCATCTGATACAACTGATGTAACTGTTGATCCACCGTTTGAATCAAAATAAATCGTATAATTTACTGCTGAGACGCATGATGTTAATATCAAAACAAATACGATTGATACAATAACTAAACACTTTTTCATTTTTCTCCTCCAAGGACTAAAAAATCTAAAATTAAGATAATTATAACTTTCAAGTTATCTATGAACTTATTTCATCAAAAAAAACCTATTTAAACAATAATTTATATTGCAATCATTAGATAGATGCATGATAAACGAATCTTCTCTATTCCCTTCATAGTAGTCATTAGAGTTTATAACTTCCATCTATTTGGAGCAATGTTTAAATAGATAATAATTATGAAGTTACAATTCATATGCCTTTTAAAAATCTAAATTCCTAAAAAATTTATAGACAACAAAAAAAAGCAAAAAATTATACTTTCGTCTTGTGTCAATTTTTTTAATGTTAACATGCTGTTGTTAACTTAAAACTACCACCAAATCTTAAGAATGTCAATATAATATTTCTAAATAACGTTGAGAAGTTTTTGTTCTGTATTCTTGAAATATCAAAATTTCAAGTTTTGCATTCTCGTCATGGGATACAATAGCTTGATCTTTTTCAATACTAATCCCATCTTGTTTTACATATCTGTCTCAACACAGATAATTAATGAATCTTGTTTTCGATAAGTATTAAAATATGAATGAATATTCATACCAGTATAGGGGTCCTATCCGGGTCATCTCCACCAATATTACCCGCGCGCTCCTTGGAGCTAAAGAGCATTGTTAAGCTATTAAGCTTTCAGAACAAGGCTATTTTTTGCCAAAAAATGCCTAAAAATGGGTCAAATCTACAAATGATGGATTTTCCCCTAGAAACACTGTGGTCTTTCACGTTTTTGGATGGACACAACAATTCTCCGCGTGCAGTAAAAAAGCAACTTTAGGACTTAATAAGGCCGTAAAGTCACTCTCCACCATAATAGTATTTCATATTTTCGTTCATTTGGTCAAAACTGAGTATTAAAATGTGAAAATCATGAATTTCCATGGATCCAAATGTGATTTTTTCAAGATGGCGTACCTAAGAACCTCCAAGGTTGTACTCACTCAACATCCTCAATTTCTTTAACTCGCTTTTGTCGTGTTTCTTTTGCTATACGACTAATTTCATCTAGAATTTTTTCTTTGATCGGGACCAATACTTCATGATTCATAAAAACATCATGATTTGCTCTTATAACTTTAAAATAGAGTTTTTTTGGTTTTTCAATGCGTGTCAGCATCAAATAATCAACGTTATCTTCTAAAGTTTGAATTTCTTCACTAAATACGCTTGTACTTGTTGTGAATAAATACGTCATTTTTTTATCATCCTTTAAAGTACGCACTAAATTTTCAAGCGTTTCATTTTTATATTTGGGTGAGAAAAACAATAAATTCAATGCTGAACCAAATACCAACGTTCCTAACTCGCTTTTTTTCACCATCGAAACCGCTTGTTCAATGGCTTGATTCCAAATTGTTGGATAAACAAGATTCGCAGAAATTACATTTCTAGTTAACACTTCGATATTTTGAATCATTGGATTAAATTGAATATATGCAATTTGCTCTTTATATGTTTTTACATCTAAATGATAAAGTTTTAGCATTACTTCATCTAACATTTCAAACGAAGGATATTGTAATGGAATACCGACAACTGAACCTCCAGCCTTTAGCCATGCATATACAAACGCCAATTCAACGAGTGGTTTTCCAGTTCCTCCCGGTCCACTAATTAAAATAGATTTATTTTTTTCTATCCCTTCAGGTAATAAATCATCAATCCAAGAAATATTTGTTTTTACTCTCATATATTTATATTCTCCTATTTTATTCATTTATTTAGTTAAAAACATCATTAAAGCTAAGATGACACCTAATACAAATGCTATATATGAATGTCCTTTTTCATTTGGTTTAACTGCAGGTAAAAGATGTGAAGCTGATAAATAAATTAATACTCCAGCTACTGCTCCAAGCGCTAATCCCAGAAGTTCACTACTGAATTCCTTAACGAGTGGATATGCGAGCAATGCGCCAATTGGTGTCGTCAATGCAGCGACTAAAAACGCATAAAATATTGCTTTTTTAGGATTTACACCACTTTTCGTTAATACCGAAAATGTAATTACACCTTCCGCAAACTCATGGACTACAAGTCCAATCCCAGCAATTAATCCTATTGCGATACTAACACTAAATGAAACGGAATATATAATTCCATCTATAAACGAATGAATTCCGATTCCTAAAAGTGCTGTGACTCCAAATGCCAACTCTGGTTGCTTTGTCTTGTATTTGATGAGTCGATTGCTAAAAAACATAAACATAAATCCAAATAAGGCAGCTAGCCCAGCATATTGATTTTTTAAAACTGCTTGTGGAAATGCCATGATAAGTGGCGAAGCAATGAGAACACCGGCAGCAAAACACATAAAGTATTCTTTGTTTTTTTCTGCCCACTCCTTGTGCTTATAAACCATAAAAATTCCTAAACTATTTATTATCATCGCTAAAGTAGCAAACAGCAATATCCATAAAAAAGTACTCATGTTCTAACCTCATTTTTGACTTATTTCAAATTTATTTAATCATTTATTTGATGTTTCTGTTCAATATTTTTTAAACAATTTTTTACATGGGAACTATGGTTGCAAAGTTTATAGTAGCCACCAGTAATTCTAATATTTTTTTGATTGATCAAAGCATCAACCAATTTAAAACGTGCTTTCTTATATATTGCTTGAACTGTTGTTCTCGCAACTTCCATCATATCTGCACACTCACATTGTCTAAGATTAGCATAGTCAATCAAACGAATAGTTTCAAATTCTTCAATTGATAATTGCACGTATTCGTTTGTAACTTTAGGTTTTGATTCGAAAATAAATTCTTTATCGCTACATACAGTACGTAATTTAGGTATTCTAGACATATAACATCCCTTCTTCATAAGATGTCTCTATAGTATCATTTTCTTGACATATGTCAACTATAACACATTGGAAAAACATATTGCGTTTCATAACAAAAAAAGACAGTTACTCACTGTCTAATGGATTTTACTTAAGAATTCTATTTTAAAAGTAAGTGATTGTAATTTTCCCAAAAAGAAACCTTAAAAACTAAAATTTATTTGAACACAAATATCACATGTGACGAAAAAAACGGAGTCAAGAGATTATTTGCTAAGAAGTTTGAACTTCCGATGACTGCATAACGTGAACAATTATTTATTCACTCCTTTTTTAGATTTTCTAATATCTTTTCAGCTGTTTGGATATACCACTTCGCACCAATCCTGTGAATGGAATCTTTGATTAATTCATTATATTGTCTATTTTTTTGTTTTAATATAAGGGTTAATGCATTTCTCATTAAAATGGTTTTGCCTTTCCACATGTAGGACATATCTCCGTATTTCGACTTAAACTCTTTATCGGAATCTTGAAATAAATCTATAATAGAAACCATTTCCTTGCCTGAGAGCTCAAATTCAGGATGTGTGATAACCCCTTTATCTATATTTTTGGGACAAACCATCTGACAGATATCACATCCAAATAAAGTATAATTGGCTTTTATTTCATTATTTGTCAGTTCTCGCTTCTCTTGATTAAAATTACCTATACATTTTTCCTGATCATAACCTCCATCAAATAATGCCCCTGTCGGACAAGCGTCAATGCACTGCCTGCAGCTTCCGCAATCATCATTAATCTCCAAAATGATTTCATTTTCAATTTCAACATCAATAAAAACGATACCTAAAAATATATAAGTTCCATAATCCTTATTGATTATGAGTTGATTTTTTCCGAAATACCCTACTCCAGCAAGAACTGCAGCTAGTCTTTCATCATGTGGATGATTATCCACACCAAAATCATATGCGTATGGAAAATTTTTCATCACTTTTAATATACGCTCTTTTAAAACTTCGTGATAGTCACTACCAAAAGTATAAAATGAAGGTACAAGATGTGTATGTGTGTGCTTTATTATTCTTTTGGGATATGTTAGTCCTAAAACAACCATCGTTGGATACGTTATAGGGGGAACAATTTTCCCTATTTTTTTAGCTTTATCCAAATACCTTTTGGCATCTATGATACCTACTATATCAAATTGACTTTGAAAAGCTTCTTTCAATATGTGTTGAATCATAAAAGACGCCTACCTCCGGAAATACTATTTTTAAAAAATAGCTATCAAATATATATTATAGAAACATCTACCATTCAAGTTTAGTATATCATTTTTCACTTTAGTCTGAGCAATTTAAAAATACGTCTCATATTTAAAAAAGCAACCTTCCGTCTTAAATAAAACGTTAAATTACTCTGTGAATAATGATATTAATGATGTGAATAAAAGTGACCTGAAAAATACATCAAAGACAAATAGAAAAAATATTAGTGTAGATGTAGGTTACTTATTGATTTTAAAATTCATACTGAAGATTGTCGCCACGAATAATTTCAGTCGACTAGAGTTTTCCATCTTGATAGAGCTGAACGATATTTTTAACTTTGTCTTGATTACTAATAATTATTTTAATTCCATAATTTTCCAAAAGACGAAGTGCACTATCACCCATGCTACCAGAAATAATGACTTGTACGTCCAAACTATGAAGAAATGCTGGTAATGTTCCTGGTATATGACCTGAATTAACAACATCATCGATATAAATCATCTTCCCTTGGTTCATTTCATATAAACTAAAGTGACTAGAGTGACCAAAATAATCTGTAAGCATATCCTTCTGACACGCTATGGCTACTAACATTTTTTGCTCTCCTTACTGAATATTATAAATTATAACTTTAAATCCTGTATCAAAATATTCTATACGATCATCCATTTATTTTTTTTACTGCATCGTATTATTTTAGACCTATGCAATCGTCAGTATAACACATCCTATTAAAATTCAGTAAAATTTATGCTGTTTTTTTACTATTTTCTTCTGTTTCAGCAAGTTCTAAGAATCTACTGATAAAGTAAATATTTATCGAAATAAAACAAAAGAAAAAGCATCTCAAAATTTTAATTAGTGAGATGCTTTTTTAAATTATTTAAATAGATTACCAGATGCTAACCATCTTATCCTTAGAAAAATACATTTTATCTTCTTCTTTAATTTGATAGAATTCTTGGAATTCTGGCAAATTACTTAACTGCATATTTGCACGTAAAATAGCTGGACCATGAACATCAACTCTTAATAATAATTGACTATATTCTAGAGAGGATTTTTGACGCCATACACTTGCCCAATTTTTAAAAAACTCTTCGTAATTGTGTTTTTCACCTTTTTTACTTGCTTCTAGAGCACATCTTAATCCGCCACTATCTGCAATATTTTCTGAAACAGTTAGTTCGCCATTACAAGTACCATAACCGGTTTCAACACCATCAAATAAAGCAATCATATCTTTAGATTTTTTATTGAATGCTTCTAGATCTTCTTCTGTCCACCAATTATTTAATGATCCATATTCATCAAATTTCGCTCCATTATTATCAAAAGCATGTGAAATCTCATGAGCCATAACTGCACCAATACCACCATAATTTTCTGATGGGCTTTGTTTTAGACTATAATATGGTTTTTGTAGAATCGCTGCAGGGAATACAATTTGATTGTTTGTAGGTTGATAATAAGCATTAACCATACTTGCAGGCATACCCCAAATATTTCTATTTGGTGCTTTATTATATTTTTCAAAGTCTAAATCATTCACAATTTTTGTCATGTTTAATTTTTCACTTAAGACATTTGAACCTTCTTCATAACCTTTAATGTCAAACATATCATAGTATGGAGGCAATTCGTCGGGATAACCAACATGAACCGATAGCGTAGATAATTTTTTAATCGCTTTTTCTTTTGTTTTTTCATTTAACCAAGAATTATTTGTAATACGTTCATTATAAACACCTATCATTTCATGAACCATCTTTTTAACATCTTCTTTAGCTACTGGTCCAAAGAAGTTTTCTCCATAATAAAGACCTACGACTTGGCTAAATCTGTTGTAAGCTTGATAAAAAGCAAACTTTTCTTTACTTTGAGCTTCTTTAATACCGTGTAAAGCTCTACCAAATGCGCCTCCAGCAACTCGAATTTCATCCGTTAAATCAGATGCAAAACTTTTTACATTAGAAACAATCATCCACGATTTAATAATGTCGAAATTTTCTTCATTAATAATTGTATCGAAAGCATTGATAAAGTCTAGATTAAAGATAATTAATTGTTCAACATCTTGTTTTACAAGTGCTTCAGCGCTTTCCATTACATTAAAGTTTTTTGTTACTTTAGTGACATCAGCTTTACTTAATGGATTGTACATCTTTACATAATCTGCTGCTTCTACACTAGATTTAGTAACTGGAACTAATAATGCATCAAACGCTAATGCTTCATTAATTAATTTTTCTGTTTCTTCTTTAGAAAAACCATATAATTTTAATAGCTGTGTTGTTGTTTGAGTAAAAAGTCCAATTAACTGAGCTTTGGTTTTTTCATCTTTATAATAAGTCGTATCTGGTAAAAATAATCCTGAAGCTCCAAAATATAGCACTTGATTATTACTATTCATGAAATCTTGACTCACTGAAAATCCAAATGGCATTTCTATCGATGATAAAGTTAGCTCTTTAAATGCTTTTTCTAAATCTTTTAAGTTTTTCAATTGATTTATTTTGTTTAATATCACTTCAAATGGCTTTGTTCCAAGTTCATTTCTCTTATCAAAATCTTTTGTCATTTGATAAAGTTTAATAAATTTCTTAAGGTTATTATTTAAACCCGTTTGATCTTTTTCCCATTTTGAAGTTAATTCCATTAACATTTTTTCAATACCTAAATGCAGTTCTAAAAACGCCGACATAGATGGTTTATCATTTGGAATTACAGCATTTTCCAACCACTTACCATTGACAGCTTCATAAAAATTTGTTTTAATTAATTCTTTTTTCATATGCTCACCTCTTTTATTATTGTAACATTTATTAAGATGTTGTGGCTATTTTATCTATTTAATATCAAAATTTCACATTTTTGAAACTAAATGAACATAAAATTACAATCTCATTATCGTTGATGTAATTCAATCAAAAATAATGATTGAGTAAATAGAAAACCTACTATGAACCTATTTCGATAGTAAAAACTCTTTTAGTAACGTAATGACTTTTTTATTTTCTTCAATAAAAGGAAAATGACCCGATTTTTTAAATACTACTAATTTTAAGTTCATAATTAACTTTTTATAAGTTTGGGGTACCGCTAAAGGTATTGTGTCATATCTACCATGTAATATTAATGTCTTACAACTAACTTTATTTAACATAGGATATAAATCATAATGTTCTAACTCTTCATCAAATGCTCGATTTACAGTTTGTGATTTCATTAAGTCATCAAATGTTTCAAATAGTGGTTTTTGAATTAACGATGGATTATGAAATACTGATTTGGTTTGCAGATTAATAATCTCGTTTAAAGCGTCGATATTCTTATTGGTTATCGAATCTGTTGCTGCTATTTCATTGATCCTTTTGATATCGTCTTCATTACTTCTTGCTTTTTTTCGTTCGTTAATTTTTTCATTATGTGAAGCATTACCAGGAGGGGGTGAAATAATTAGTAGTGTTTTTTATCATTAAGTGCGAGGATATCTTTCATAGAAATTCATCTCTGCCAATATTACCCGCGTGCTCCTCGGAGCTAAAGAACCTTGTTAAGCTATTAAGCTTCTAGGACAAAGCTAATTTTTTTGTTTGAAAATGGCCTAAAAATGGGTTAAATCGCACAAATACTGATTTTTTTCCCTAGAAGGATTAGTTAAACTTTATCATTACACTCTGCCAAAAAGTGTTATTATTAATATAGATGAACACTCATTATTGCTTATAAGGGAGGAATTATATATGTCCGTGAATTTTATGGGAGATTTTGATTTTAGTAAAATAAGTAATTACGCAGTTGGGGGTGCGGTTAAACCTTCACCTGATCAATATGTAGGAGAACTTCTTGTTAATGCAGGAAAGTACACCTTCAATTTTTGCGAAAGGGATACGATTGATTACTCAAAAACTGATTATAAATTTTTGAGCAATAATACATATCATGAGAAAAATATCTTAGTTGTATTAGAGAGCCCTCATCGATTTGAATATGATGAAAACAATAACCCCATAGGATTAGCCATGGGAAAAACCGGAGATAATCTATTTGAATTATTTACCTTTGCTTTAAATAAGAGCATTTTAAAAATTAATGATGGCGAGTATAACGTTATCTTGACAAACGCTATACAATATCAAACAAGTTGTGGGTTAAACCCAATTGACCGTAGGCTTAGAGACAAAAATTGGCTTGATATTTATGACAATTATGGTGGTGAAGAAGACTTTAAGAAAAGAATTTACCTCATAAAACCAAGAGTAACTTTAAACTTGTGTACCGGGGGTAGAGATTCAGAAGGACTAAGAACAAAAGTTAGTAATTCACTGATAAAATTCGGACTAAAGAAAAATCGTCATTTCGCAGAAGGTAATCATCCAGCTTCATGGAATTTTCATGGAGATACTAAAAATGCACATATCTATTAATAAGGGGGAAATAATGAAATATATTTATGGACCAGTCCCATCTAGAAGATTAGGCATATCTTTAGGAGTAAGTCCTATACCTAAAAAAACATGTAATTATTCTTGCGTATATTGTCAACTAGGTAGAACTGATAAAATGACAAATACAAGAAAAATGTTTTTTAACGTAAAAGATATCATAAGTGAATTTGAGTCTATTCTAAAAAAAGAAATCTATTTTGATGTGATTACAATAGTTGGAGAAGGAGAGCCTACTCTATATTTAGGATTAGGGGAGTTAATTCTAGAAATTAAGAAAAGAACAGAAAAGACAATAGCGGTTATTACTAATGGTGCTTTACTTTATGACCCTTTGGTTAGAAAAGAATTAGGCTATGCAGATATCGTTCTTCCAACTTTAGATGCATATGATGAGTCTTCTTTTAAAACGATAAATAGACCCATAGGAAATTTGACTTTTAATCAAGTTTTAACAGGTTTGCAAATTTTCTCTAAAGAATACAATGGATTATTGTGGCTTGAAATGATGTTTATAAAAGGTGTTAATGACGATTTAGATAGTTTAAATAAATACATTGATATTCTAAAGGAAATCAAATACGATAAACTATATTTAAATACACCAGTTAGGCCACCAGCAGAAAGATATATCAAACAAGTAGATCGTGCTAAAATGTTACAAATAGTTAAAATGTTAAATGGCATTTCAATTGATTTATTGGATTCAGAAGGATTTTATAGCAATATATCAAACCACTATGAGGCTATTCTTAGTATCATAAAAAGACATCCTATGAATCAATATGAAATAAGCAGTTTTCTAAAATCTAGAAAATGCACTAATATCAATGAAATAATTAGTCTTTTAAAAACTGATTCTTTAGTAGATGTTATTAGTTACAAAGGCTATAATACATTTAGGTTAAAATAGAAATACTGTGATTCTTCACGTTTTTGATACATCATTTTTAACAACTAAGCATATAATATAAACAGCAAATATTTTTTTGATTTTTATTTTCATTTCGATTATTTATACTATTTGTTTATCAATGGAAGTCATTCCATATAAAAAGCTGCCAACAGCAGCTTTTTATATTTATTTTTTTATTGCTATACCACTGACAAATACAGTTTTCATAAATTTATTTAATTCACTAATCTCAAATCCTTCTTCTTCTAAAGAATCTTGATAAGATCTTGTTAAATTGCATCCCGATGCAACTTTTTTCCAAAGTGGGTTAATGAACTTAAATGTTCTTTTTAGAAATGTATGTTCTGGCATGATATGTTCAATAAATATGATCTTTCCATTTGGCTTTAAGACACGTTTCAATTCTAGTATTCCTTTGGAAACATCTACGACACTACAAAATACAAGTGTATGAACGATTGTATCAAAAGTATTATCAGAAAATGGTAGTTTGGATACATCAGCTTCCACAAATGTAGCTTGTCTTTGATCTACTTCTTTAATACGTTTAGATAGTTTCTTATCTGTTATTGTTAAATCAGTAATTAAATCAAAATTATAGAATTTTAAATTAGCACCAGTTCCAGAACCAATTTCTAATACTGAACCACTTGCTTGAAACATCAATTTTTTACGCGCTTGTCTGATACCTCTTTTTTCCAAAGGTAACATAAATAGGTCATAAAACGAAAACATAATATCACATCCATCTTCATGTTTTATTATAACACTTAGTGACCAGCAAATAGAATTTAATACTTTTAAATAGATCTCATATATTATTTGGTTTAAAAAGCTTTCTTAAATGTGTAAATCTATGGATATATGTCTATCTAGGTTATAAAGTATTTCCCTGGTTTTTTGTTTCATATGAAAAAACAACTTATTAATCGCTTACTCAGTTTCATACCAAATTTGAGTAAACATGATGAATGATTGAAAAATATCTAGTTTAGTTCTATAATGAAACTAGAGTGAAGCTTGCAAACAGGACACCTTGTTTTGTTTTTATATTTTATTATCAGATTGGCTATGAAACATATTTTAACTAATACTTTATGATAACAAATCTTTTCTATAAAAAAGATAGGGTGATATGATGAATTGGTTTGAAATGATTAATAAAGCAACAGCATATATTGAAGATCACATTACTGAAGACATTTATTTAGAAGACATTGCTGAAGAATGTAATGTCTCATACCATTATTTTTCGAAAACATTTACAATGATTACAGGTTACACACTAAAAGAATACATTAGAAATAGACGTATTACACTAGCGTCTTATGAAGTATCTAATACAGACCATCGAATACTTGATATAGGAATAAAATATGGTTACAGCTCCAATGAAGCATTTTCTCGTGCGTTTAAGAAGACCCATGGAATCAATCCAAGTGATGCGCGAAAAAATAATATTACAGTTTATACTCACTTTCCAGTATTAACATATGAAATCCCTAAACAAAATATTCTTAGCTTGAGATATGATATTATTCGAAATATCGAACATACCTTTATTGGAAAAAGCATTTTTATTGTTGAAGATAAGGGGGGATATGAAAAAACTCAAAAGTTGCATAGTGATTTTGTAAACAATTTTAAATCTTTATATCCTAGTGAGCATACAGTATATAGCGTTTGGTATAATCTGACAAATAATTACGTACAACATGATTTCTTTGTTGGATATAAAGAGCATGAATATCCAAATGAAACTGATGCGTTAAATACTTTAAAAATAAACGCTCAAAAAGCAGTTCGTTTTATCAGCAAGGGAACAAGTAGCGATCTCATTCCAAATATTAAATTGATTATCTATAATGAATGGCAAAAAAATGGTTTCATTGCTGATCTAAATTGTGAAATTGAATATGTAATCAAACAACCCAATGGCAAAGTAGATTTTTATTATGTTGTTTCTATTGAATAATGATGATTTTCGAATCATCTTTTTTTTTATTGATATATGTGAGCAAAAAAAATCAAGTATACATGATTTAACAATTATATAATACAGGTAGATGATGAAAATATTATTAGTGCTTATCAAATAAAAGTTACCAAAAAAGTGTCGTTCAATTCTTCAAGAAAGGAAAACAGGTGAATAAAATGAGTAAATTCCAAGGCTCTACAGCTCAACGTTATCATCACCCAAGATGTACAAATCCATCAGGGATTGTTCATGTTAATTCAACATATTTAGCTAGAACTGGATTTTTGATGCATAATGCACAAAATATCGTTGATATTCAGGAACAAGATACCTCAAATTTTGAGCTGTTACAAGACTTAAAATAAATTGTGCGTTAAAAAAGTAAAACAAATGAAGAATGAACATAGTATTTACTAAGTGGATTGTAAATAAAAAATTATGCATAATTTCATGCAATAAATATTCTATACCACTAGATCTTTTGATGAGTATATTTGATTCTGTGAATCATTATATGCATTTCATAACACAAAAAAGGCAGGATGAATGTAGATTCTGTCTTTTTTGTGCATAAGAAAGCCTTACCTAACTTCTGTTCTCGTAATTTAATATTTATTTGTGATGTTAGAAAAAGTAATATTAAAATATTTAATCAATAAATATCCATGAATACTTACATTTGATATAACTAGAGAAACTAAAACAGTGGTAAAATATAATTGATAAAACACAAATTCGATTTCATTGCATATATTAATTCTTTATCTTTGGAGGGATGATAATGATTGAAGCAATGCTTTATGTTAAACAACCAAATAAACAAGTTCAATGTAATGTTTGCAACTTACATTGTGTTATTTCTAACGGAAAACGAGGTGTTTGTGGCGTTAGAGAAAATATAGATGGCACACTCTTTTCACTTAATTATCCAATTGCAATTGCAACAGCTATCGACCCAATTGAAAAAAAGCCTTTATACCATTTTCTACCTGGGTCCAAAACATATTCATTTGCAGCTGTTGGGTGTAATATGCGTTGTTCGTGGTGTCAAAATTGGAGAATCTCACAAAGCCCTAAGCCAAATCGTTCTATAGCAGGTGTAGAAATTTCGCCTGAAGAACATGTTAAAAAAGCAATAGAGTATGGCTGTCCATCAATTTCTTATACCTACTCTGAGCCTACTGTTTTTTTGGAATATGCATTAGCTACAATGAAACTCGCAAAAAAACATGGTCTAAAAAATGTTTGGGTATCAAATGGTATTATGACAAAAGAAACATTAGATGAAATTATACCTTATTTGGATGCAGCAAATATTGATTATAAAGGACCCAATGACAGTGTATATGAAAAATATTGTGGGGGGAAATCAACACAAGTCATGGAAAATATGAAATATTTAAAAAAAGCTGGTGTTCATCTTGAAGTGACGACACTGGTTATTCCTGAAATAAATGATCAGTTTTCTCAACTTTCTGAAATTGCTAATTCTATCCAAGTTGAACTGGGAACGAATGTTCCCTGGCACATTAGTCGTTTTTTTCCAGCATGGAAAATGAGTAATCGCCAAATAACACCTTTAAGTACGCTTAAAATGGCAAATGAGATTGGAAAAGATGCAGGAATTAAAATGATTCACATTGGAAATGTTTAATATAAAAAGGAGATGATTTTATGCCTCTTATTGCAGCTTTTATTGTTCCTCACCCACCTCTAATTATCCCTGATATTGGCAGAGGTGATCAAAATAAAATTCAAAATACAATTGATGCCTATCAAACGATAAGTACACGAATAGCTCAACTTAAACCTGATACTATTATTCTTTCAACACCGCATTCGGTACTATATTCTGATTATTTTCACATTTCTCCTTCCGAATCTGCTGAAGGTAATTTTAGAACTTTTGGAGCTCCTCAAGTGAAAATAAAGGTTAACTATGACACTGATATGATTGGAATGATTATTAAAAATGCAAATGATGAAGGTATTGCAGCAGGTCTTCTTGGTCAAAAGGACAAGATGCTTGACCATGGCAGTATGGTTCCTCTATATTTTACCAATCAACAATATCAAGATTATAAATTGATTCGTTTATCATTATCAGGTTTTTCTTCAATTGTTCATTATAGATTTGGCAAACTCATCAATAAAGCAATTGAAAAATCAAATAAACGTGTAGTATGGGTTGCAAGTGGAGATCTATCTCACAAATTGAAGAAAAACGGTCCTTATGGATTATCTAAAGAAGGCCCAATTTTTGATGAAGAGATTACTCAAGCTATTAAAAATGCTGATTTCATTAAATTTCTAACCTTTGATGAATCTTTTTGTGAGAGGGCTGCAGAATGCGGATTGAGATCGTTTATCATGATGGCTGGAGCACTTGATGGTAAAAAAATTGATGCAAAACTTCTTTCATATGAAGGACCTTTTGGTGTTGGATATGCAGTTGCTTCTTTTTTAGTTAAAGGACTTGATAAAACAAGACATTTTGATCAAATTTATGAAGAAAACGAGTTAAAAAGAATAGAAATACTCAAACAAAACGAGGATCCTTTTGTTAAACTCGCTCGGTCCTCATTAGAATATTACATTAAGAATCATCACTACATGAATCAACCAGATTATCTTGATAGTGAACTCACTAATCAAAAAGCTGGTGTTTTTGTTTCTATAAAAAAACATGGAAAACTTAGGGGATGCGTAGGTACCATATCTGAAACAAAAAAATGCATTGCAGATGAAATTATTTACAACGCAGTTAGTGCTGGTACTCAAGATTATCGTTTTGAGTCTATTACAGAAAGTGAATTACCAAAACTAACATATAGCGTTGATGTTTTAAGAAAAGCTGAACCCATCAAATCGCTTGATGAATTAGATACTTCACGTTATGGTGTCATTGTTCGATTTGGTCAAAAAAGCGGATTGCTACTTCCAAATCTTGAAGGAATTGATACACCTGAAAAACAAGTAAGTATTGCTTTAAGAAAAGGTGGAATCAGAGATGATCAACCATATAAAATGGAAAGATTTGAAGTGGTAAGGCATTATTAAAAGATGAAATACTTATAAACATAGAGAAATAAAAAGAGAAATTCATTAAACTATACCCTATAAAACGTGATAAAATATAATTATAAATGATGAAAAGAGGTAAAAAAATGAAAGGTTATATCGTGCTAGGAGTTTTGATAAGCAATAGAACGCAAGAAGCTGTTGAAGTGCAGGATATCTTAACCAAATATGGGTGTATTATAAAGATGAGATTGGGATTACATGAAACAACCAATGTTTGTGCTGAAGATGCCTTTCTTCTACTGCAGTTAGATGGCGATGATTTGGAAATCAAGAATTTAGAAGATAGTTTAAATGCACTTGATGGCGTTAAAACAAAGTTAATATCCCTTGCTTCAGATTAATCTAACATATCACTTTCAATTCAATAAATTTAAAAAAACCAATTTCTTCTCTTTAAATGAGAAAATGGTTTTTTTATTTTTTATCCCAATAATTCTTAAAAAGAATCACTATATAAAAAAAAATCCTTGACGGATTAAAAAACTACAACAATTAAAATAGGTATTCCCCATATATACAAACACAAATATCTACACAAATACCGTAAATAGTAAATTGTTGCTTAATGAGAAAATTGAAACTGTGAATCCCAATACTAAACTCTTTAATCTAGTAAACTAAAAATCTATATATGGGGAATACGCTTACAGTATACTCTTTTTTTTAAAAAAAACTATTAAGAATTCCTTACTTTTCTGTTTTTATCAAAAACACCTTTAAATTCTAATAAATATTAAGTAAAAAAAGTTTATTATATCTATTTTTTATAATTGGCTATAAAAAATCTTCTATCAATTTACTCAAAGTGAGTAAAGAAAAAGAAGATTAAATATTAATTAAGCTGTAATTGAAATCTTTCCAGCTTTTTTCAAAACCATTTTAGTGACAACTGGTCCTATTAATTCATAAATCAATACGGTTGCTAAAATGACTACTCTAATTTGGCTACCCAAGACACTACCCGCTCCAAATACAGCTGCAGCAGCAATACTTAACCCAATAGATACTCCTTCTTGCGGAATCAACGTAAATTCGAGTAATTTAGCGATTTTCTTATCAGTATGTGCTATCTTGGCACCGAGTCAAGCAACACAAACGTTTACATTGAATTTCTTTTTAAATTTGCAAGAATAAATAAGGAATGAATTAAATTGAAAACGCAACTTTTGTAAGTTCTTCGGAAATATTCCATAATTTTTCTGCATCCTCTAAAGAATGAGAAGCTTCACTTGATTTAACAACATCTGGTTTCTTTTTAGTGAACATGAAGCCTTTAGGTCCATAATACTCACCACTCTTAGCATTGGGATCAACACATGCTCTAATTTCTGGTAAAGCACCTCTATCAGCTTGAGGAGCAAGTTTGAAAAATAAGTGAATCAATGGTTGTATAATCCCATCAGATTTAACAGATCTAGCTAATTTAGTATTCGCAACTCCTGGATGAGCAGATAAAACTTTAATATCTAAATTCTGTTTTTTTATTCTTCGGTCCAATTCATAAGTAAATAATAAGTTAGATAATTTAGATTTACTATATGACTTGAACTTGCTATAATTTCCGTTTTGAAATAGGTAGTTATCAAAATCCATCTTTCCCATTCTATGTGCACTACTGCTCACATTAACAATTCTTGAATTTGGTGTTTTCTTAATGATATCAAACAATTGTGCTGTCAAAGCAAAATGCCCAAGATGATTAATCCCATTTTGTTGTTCAAATCCATCTTGAGTTAAACCATATTGAACTGACATAATACCTGCGTTATTTAAGAGTATGTCAAGTTTTTTATATTTTTCTTTAAATGATAGTGAAAATTTTCTAACTGATTCAAGGCTTTCCAAATCCAAATACATTACAGATACTTGACTTTTCGGATATTCAGATAGTATTTTCTTCTTTGCATCTTCTGCGCGATCAATAGAGCGACAAGCGAGGATCACTATTGCATTATTTTTAGCAAATACTTTTGCTGCTTCATATCCTAAACCAGAATTTCCACCTGTTACAATAATGACTTTGTTCTTTAAATTCTCTATTTGATCTACTGACCATTTCATTTTACTCATTCTAACTCTCCCTCTTCTATGCAAAAAAAGCTCATGAACAACTTAATACAATAATCTGTATTTTCTAAATATTACTCTTCTTCTATAATCACCTTTTTAGGACAATTTATTTCATAAATTTCCTTAAAGTATAATGTTCTTGCTGTCATGTGTTTCGGATATATCCATAACCATAGAATACCTAAAGTAAATATACCAATTAAATACCAGCCAAGATAACTTAAATCCAAAAGAAATAAATCCATTTTATATCCTTCGGTTAATTTTTTAGATTCATCAATAGCTTCAGAAGCAATTAATTCCGGTTTACGAAATAAAAGATAAAAGCTCATTGAATATGCATAAGCTTTTATGATTCCAGGAATAATGAACAATAAGGTCCATAAAAAAGTGAAAAGCATAATCAAAAATTGCAATGCAATTGAACGCATTGGCTTTTCCTTCATCCCTATGATTAAAATATCTTCTAAAACTGGTACTTCATTATCAGAAGTTTGAATGAACATTTTTGTTACCGAATAAAGTAACAAGGCTCCAACAATGAATCCTATGACTGAAAATAAAAAAACTAACGATGGATTTCCTGCACTGATAAGTTCCATTGTTTCATTATCAAATTTGGGTCTATTAGCTGTTACTAAAGCTGATAAACCAGATTCAATAAACCATATTAATAACAATGTTGGAATAACAACTCCATATTTCCCAACCATATTTGAAACCGCTTGTTGTTTGTAAAGATAACGCTCTTGCTTCATAATTTCCTCCTAAATTGATTGAATTATTCTAAACTAATAATACCATAAAACATCATATATTGACTTCTTCAGAAGTTATATGTATTCTAAATTTCAAAGTCACTTTGCCTTTATTTTATCTATAATATGGTAAGATTAATTTAATTAATAAATTGGAGGTTTCTAATGCTTAAAAAAGGATTTACATTAATCATAATTTTAACACTTCTAATCTTAGTATCCTGTAGTAAACAAGATATAGAAGATGACCCTATAATATTGCCTGATGAAATCGTATCTATCAGTGGACTAGATGATATAATCACAACTCAAAACGAATATTTCGATCCATTAAAAGACGTCAGTATCGAAAACCAAAATGGTGAAAATATTGCATATATGATGAAAATCACTGGTTCAGTAAATTACGGAACGTTAGGTACTTATACTTTGAATTATCAAATGACTTATGGTGAAGACTCGATCAATGAAAGTCGAGAAATCACAGTCAATCCTGGAACAATTTTACGTGAGCCAGAAACAAGAGACACTGAAACACAAACTGTACTACATTTTTCAGCTGGGTCTTATCGCGTTGGTGTAGCACTAGGTATTGATCACCCCATAGACCCTCAATTACTGAATCGTGATTTGTTAACAACTGCTGTCCCCTCTAATGGATGGTGGACATCACTTCTTGCATCAAATTATGGTGGAGGAAATGGAATATACACTAACCCATTAAGATCTGCTTTCAATACTGATGGTGCTGAAATTACAAATCCGGGATCTGGGTTTGTACAATATTGGAATCCTGAAGGATTAAATACAATGGCTAATTTTTCATTAGCTCTTCCTGATATGTTTGTTAAAACATCAACCTTGAATCTAGGTTATGAGACTCACGTTATAGGATATAGTGATACGAATGTAAAGGTTGCTATGAGAAATTCATCTGATCCAAAGGATCATATGGTGCTTACTTATACACAAGGTTCACCATATGTCTTTGCTGAAGTTATGGATTCAAGTTCTCCATATATCATGTTAGGTGCAAATGGTGTAGATAGTTACTCATTTTACTCAGTAGATGGTATCGCTATTTCTGGTACAACTTATGTTGGTTCTGGAATTGTTGTTAAATTAGTTCATAAACATGTTGGATATGATACATATCAACCTGCTCAAGTTGGACAACCTATTTATGATGATAGATATTTTTTGATAAGTACACCTGAGCAAACAAGTTTTAATCTAACAAGTGTTAATCATCCTAATGGTTTATTAAATAAAATCAGCATGAATTTAGCGAGTGGGAATTATTTCTCAGTTGCTGCTATTCAATCTCTATCTGAAGCAACATTCTTCCATGATCATGCTTATGTTAAAACTTTAGAAGGAAATGTTTCATATTTTGTTGATACAAATAATAGCAATGTTGAAACAAACTTCCAACTTGCCACACAGTATTTAATAACTGAAAACAATAATGAACCTGTCCAATTTTTAATGCCTCATCATTATCAGAATAGCAATCATGAACTCACGAACTACTCTTTTGAAACAGTCCGTGGTGAACTCAAGGCAATTGTTGGTTCTTCTTTTAAAACCTCGTTAGAATTTAATGGCGTGCTTCCTGGAATGACTTTACCTACTGATAGTGGATTTAGTTCATCTGATTTAACAGGTTATTTAGATGACCTAAATACTAGAACTGAACTAAATGATACAGAAAATTTCTTAAATGATGGTGGCCCATATTGGAACAGTAAAGCAATCTATCCATTGGCTCAAGGCATCATCATCGCTGATCAAATAGGAGAAACGTCACTTAAAGATGATTTCATAGCAAAATTAAGATTTGTGTTAGCTGATTGGTTTACTTATTCATCAACCAAAGACGATAGATATCTCTATTACAATGAAGCTTGGGGATCAGTTTATTATTCAAATAATGATTTTAATACAGCTAGTGAATTAAGTGATCATAGCTTCACACATGGTTATTTAGTCTATGCATCTAGTGTACTAGCGATGTATGACAGTACTTTTATGGATGATTATGGTGATATAGTTACTTTATTACTAAATGATTATATGTACCCAACAAAAGATGATTACTCCTTTGAATATTTAAGATCTTTTGATCCTTGGGCTGGTCACACATGGGCACATGGATTTGGAACATTTGCTGAAGGTAATAATATTGAATCCTCTAGTGAAGCTCTTCAATCTTGGATAGGTGGATATTTATGGGCACAAGAATTAGGAGATACAAAATTAAGAGATGCTGCTATTTATGGATTTGTATCAGAACTCAATTCTGCTAAAACCTACATGTTTGATTATTCGCAAACTGTTTTCCCATCTAAATATTCAGATTACGCTTCAGTTGCAGGAATGTTATGGGGTGGCAAGTATGATTATGCAACGTGGTTTGGGGCAAACCCAACTTTCATATACGGAATTCAATGGATGCCAAGTGGTGAATATTTATCAAATTACGCAACAAATGATTCTGAAAGAGCAAGACTAAATGTTGTTTATCAAAATTACTTGAGTGCGAAAAGTAATACGATTGATACATGGTTTGCCAATATGTGGAGCATTCAAGCAATTTTAAATCCATCAACAGCTGTAAATCAATTTGATGCGTCAAAAATCTTGAACGATGATTATCCAAGTGACTTAGCTCAAACCTATTATTTAATACATGGATTAAATACCTATGGACGAAGAATAGATACATATCACATGGAAATACATAAATATGTTACTTCATCGATTTACATGGATGCAAGTGGTAAAATCACAGCACTTGTTTGGAATCCAAGTAATGATCAACAAATACTAACATTTGTTGACGATTGGGGAGAAAAAATAACTAAAACAATTCCAGCAAACAGCTTTCAAGCAATCATATTATCATAAATTTCAACTTTATAATATAAAAGCCAGTCCGATTGACTGGCTTTTTATTTATGCTTTTTTGTTATTTTTCTACGACATATTTATAATTATTTTTCCCAGATTGTTTAACTTCATAAAGAACATCATCTGCTTTTCGCACAAGATCTTCACCCAACGTTGATTTAACAATTCCAATTGAAACTGTAATGTGATGCGGAATAGACTCAATTTGTAATGCTCTTGCTTTTTCCAAGATATTTTCTGCTATGTTACGAATTTCATTTTCAGATTTAAAAAATAAACCAACAAATTCATCTCCACCAAGTCTATAAAATATATTATACTCGTTTTCAAATGATCGAAGTATTTTTGCAAATCCTATTAAAAATTGATTACCTATATTGTGTCCAAATCCATCATTAACCTGTTTAAAATTATCAATATCAAGATATAACACATGGAGATTTTCAAATTTGTATCTTAATCCATAATGATAATCAAAAGTATATTTATTAAATAGATGAGTTAATGGATCCTTATGTGTTTTTTCATAATTCAATTCTTCTTCTTTCATGATTTCAGAGATGTCTGTCACAACAAACACTCTCAATTCAGGATGATCCTCTATTTTAGTAATAACAAAATTTAGCCATCGAATAGAATTTTCAATTTTAACAGGAATAGAAAAACCGATTTCACTAGAAAAATTATACAATTGTGAATATAGATAGGATAAATATTCATTTTTGCCAGCTACTTCAGAAAATTTATTATCCAAATCTATTTTAGAAATAATTTCAGATAACAAAATAGTGGGTTTATCATCAAAACCCATTCTATCTAAGCTTCCCGAAATGACATGTAACTTAATTTGCTCAGGATGTGAAATATTAGCATAAAGAAGCATACGATTATTAGAACCTAATAATATATCATCAGTAACATCAATCATGTACTTATCTTTGAGTTTTTTTGCTGCTGTTTCAAAATATTTATTTTTCATAATTACCTACAAATCTTCATTCAAGAATAATTCTCATATGTATATGATAACATAAAATTCTTAAGACTATATTACTTTTGAATTACAAATATCTATGTTTTAAATTCGTATATTTTGCCTACTTATCCAATTATTTTAAATCTTTTTATTGGTGTTAAACATTTTTTCACCATTAAATATTTATGGTATTATTAGTTTGTAATCATATGATAAGACAAGAAAGGAACTTTATTAAATGAAAAAAAGTTTAGTCGTTTATTATTCTTTTGAAGGCCATACAAAGCATATAGCAGATGTCATTGCTAAAGAATTAAATGCCGATATCCTAAGAATCAAACCTGTTGAAGAATTAAAATCAAAAGGATTTGGTAAATACTTTTGGGGTGGCGCACAAGTTTATATGAAAAAAATTCCTACATTAGAACCTTTTGATATTGATTTTGATAGTTATGACTCAATTTTTTTAGGTTCTCCAATTTGGGCACTTACAATAACTCCACCTATAAAATCTTTCCTCATGGGTGAATACTTAAAAGATAAGGATGTTTATTTTTTCTATACTCATGATGGGGGTCCTGGAAAAGTTGAATCAATTGTTAGAAAATCGATTGAAAAAGAAAACAGGTTAATAAGTACTCAAAGTATAATTAATAAGAAAAGTGGAATTGAAGAAATAGATCAACAAGTTATCAGTTGGATTCATTCATTTAAATTATAATCATAATATTAAAAAAATCCCTTTCAAAATTAGAAAGAGATTTTTTTATTTAGTTTATAAGTGACTATTCTTCTTCATCTTTGTGTTCATGTTCAATAATAATATCTCTAAATTTCGCCTTCATATCGTTTCCATTGAATGATACAAAGCTATATTTTTGTGGGAAAATATTGTATTAATAATTGGAATCAATAGGAACACAATCCAAGTTGGATGCCATTCATGCATCAATAATCCATAAGTTACATAGGCAGCTGCAACCAATAATGCAACCAATTTTCTTGGGCTTATCTTTCTTTCAATAATCATAGTAACTAGTGGAATTGAAAGGAATACTAACCATCCTGGATGCCATAAATCAAAACCAAATCCTAACCATAAAAAAACTAATAGGCTAATAAAAGGCATCATTTCAGGTAATTTTTTGAGTGGATGTCTATTTAATAAAATTAAACTCAAAGGAATTAACAAAAAAAATGTCCATCCTAGTGGCCAATTCTCCAAATACAGACCAGCAACTAAAAATAATAATAGACTTACTAGTGGTGTAACAGCGATAATTCTTCTTCTCATACAACTACCTCCTATAATATGAGTATTATATCATTTTTTTGAGTATAATAAAAAAAACACCCCAGGTGCTTTATTTTTAACTTGGTAATGGTTGATTTGTTTTTTTTACATTTGAATTATTTTTAGATTTTTTATTTTTTTTACTTTCAATAAAAGTCCAGATTCTTAATACGAAATATAATCCAAAAATACCTATATAAAATAACATACGATCATTTTGAATTAAAATAAGATGGAGTCCAACAGCTAAGTAGAAAATATACGCTAGTTTGTGAAGTCTTTTCCAATTTTTACCTTTCATTTTCTTTCTAATTTTCATAAATGAGGTGATAAATAAAGGAATGGCTATCACAAGTGAGATAATTCCAATGTAGAAAGACAAAGGAGCAGAAAATAAGACCTTCAAATCAAAAGTATAGTAGATGATTGATTTCAATCCGTGTACAGCAATAAAAATTGTTCCAAGAATCGCCATTTCAGCACGAGTTGCAACCAAACTTTTTTTCATTTTTCCTTTTTCAACAACACCAGAATACATAACCACTAAAAAAAACGATAATCCAACATAACCTAAGTTGATAATATTAAGTTCTTGTGTCATCGAGATAGCTCCAATGATTGTAGCTATCCAAAAGAGATAAATTTTATATTGATGTATCTTTTTATATAAAAAGAAATTGAGAATTATCAATATTACAGTTAGTATGAGTAATATTGTCATCGGAACCTCCTATATTATTTTTTATATAAACCTTATATACTAATCATATCATAAGGTTCATTCTAAAGATGATGATTAGCATATTATATTCATTTATACCTGTTTATTTATAATTATTTTTTTTATTTATTTTTTTTGTCAAAAACAATCAAAAATATCATATAATAACAAAGTAGAATAAGGAAGAAGGGGTGTGTATATGAGAATCGAATCAGATGATAAGCTTGATTTTAGTGATGTATTAATCAGACCCAAAAGATCTACTTTGGTTAGTCGTAAAGATGTTGATTTAAATAGGCAATATCATTTTAAGCATAGTAGTCAATCATGGTTAGGTGTTCCCATCATGGCAGCTAATATGGATGGTGTGGGAACCTTCCAAATGGCAAAATCACTTCAAAAATCTAATATTTTCACTTGTATGATTAAAGATTATGTCGTCAATGATTATCATAAACATTTAGATACGTTGAATCCGGAATTCTTTGCAGTAAGTACTGGCACCAGTTCACACGACTTAACTAATTTGAAATCTATTATTGATGCTACTCCTTCGATTAAGTTCATTTGTATTGATGTTGCCAATGGATATTCTGAAAGTTTTGGTACTTTTGTTTCAAAGGTAAGAGCACTTTATCCTAAACATACCATCATTGCTGGAAATGTAGTAACATCTGATATGACTCAAGAGTTAATATTAAGAGGTGCTGATATTGTCAAGGTTGGTATTGGTCCAGGAAGTGTTTGCACAACTAGAACTCAAACTGGTGTTGGTTATCCTCAACTTAGTGCGATAATTGAATGTGCTGATGCAGCACATGGATTAGGTGCACACATCATTAGTGATGGTGGTTGTACATGCCCTGGTGATGTCGCTAAGGCGTTTGGAGCTGGCGCAGACTTCGTGATGTTAGGTGGTATGTTTGCTGGTCATGACGAGGGTGGAGGAACAATTATTACTGAACGTTACGATACACTTAAGCGAGATTTAGTAACAAATAACCCTATTATAGAAGAAAAGAAATTTGTTGAATTTTATGGAATGAGCTCAGATACTGCAATGATTAAACATCATGGTGAAGTTGCAGATTATAGATCATCAGAAGGTAGAACAGTTCGCATTCCTTACAAGGGTCATGTTGATGTTACTGCTAAAGATATCCTTGGAGGAATTAGATCAACATGTACTTATGTTGGAGCTCCGACATTAAAACAATTAGCAAAATGTACAACTTTTATTCGTGTTTCTAAACAATTTAATGACATTTTTGTTGACTCAAAACATTAAGCTTTAAAAAAACAAGTTCGATTGAACTTGTTTTTTTTGCTTTTATCCAAATACTTCATTTAAAACTTCGTTAAGGACACTCGGTCGGTTAGTCATAATACCGTCAGCACCATTTTCTATTAATCTTTTCATTTCATCTGGATCATCAATTGTCCAATAGTGCATGGCAATATTATGCTTATGTGCCATGCTTATAAATGATTTTGAAGAAAGATTTATTCCAAATTGCTCTGTTGGTATTTGAAGAACATCAATTTGTTCTCTGTAGAAAAAACTTAATCCAGTAATATATAGAACAAAAAATTTAATAACTCCACTCTGTTCAGGAGCAAGCATCAAATTGGGATGTGTAGATTCTTTTAGACTTACCATTTCCTGAAATACTTCTTTATGGAAAGTTACCAAAACAATTCTTAGATACGTATGATATATTTCATTTAAGTCGTCCATGAGTTCAATCACCTTATCTAACGCTTGCAATCCAATATCACCTGATTGTTTAATTTCGACATTAATTGCATTATATGGAAATGAAACGATTAGTTCCTCAAGTGTTGTTGCTAAAAACACGGTGTCACTTCTTGGTACTACTCCTTCTGGATATATGATATCCAAAGGTGTAACACTTTCATCTAAATAGGTAGTATACGGAGTTAATACACCAGATTCATTGTAACCATTGGAATTAGGTGTTACATCATTTTCATACCCAAAATTAATTTGCTGATTAATTAAATCTGCATAATTAATATCACTAATATCTGCATGTTGCAAACTCGTCTTTCGATCCAATGTCGTATCGTGCGATAAAATGATAATGCCATCTTTCGTGAGGTTAACATCCGTTTCCATCATCACAAAAGGATCGATTGAAAAAGCATTATAAAATGCCTCTAAAGTATTGTCTGGAAACTCTTGATTTCCACCACCGTGGGCAATAAGTAATGGTTTATTGTCACTTGTGAAACCAATTAATTCACTTCGCAATAAATAATTAGTTCCTGGAACACTTTTTGGAATAGGTAAAAAAACTAACACCAAATATACAATCAAAATACCTAAAAATACACGTTTAATAATTATTCTTTTTTGCATAAATTCCCAACTTTCACATAATATTCATTATATAGCATAATCGGTTATTTCTATTATATCTCTTCCTTATATTTTTCAAGATAAATTTTTGCTTCATCAGATAACGTATATAATCCACGTCGAATTCTAATAAACCATGAATAATAATTTTTTTGTAGGATTGATGATGTTTCCTCAATATTTATCAACTCTTTAATCATTTTTGGTGATAATACTTGATATTGTTCAATCATTAGTGCTACTTTAATTGATTTTTCTCGATAAACTGTCATTCTTTTACCTTTACTACCACCTGTATTGAGATCTTGCTCACGATTTTTGAATTCACTTAAAATTTTATTTCGCTTTTTTGTATAACGTTTTTGATTTATTTTATTATTATAATCTTGAATATCAAGCATTAATTGAACATGATCGTGATCAACAACTAATAATCCAATTGATAATCTTTTCAATAGTGATAGGAATGATTTCATACTTGTACGATGACTTTTCATTGCAGATTTTGGAACTGCAATAAATACTTCATCAGCTATTTTTTGACAATCTATTGCTTGATATATAAGCTTAAGAGTTATTTGTTTCTTTAGTTCAATTGCTACAGAATTTTCTCCCTTCATAGCAAAAACATCAATCGCTCCTACTTCTCCTTGAACATAAAAACCTAAAGACTCTAAATATAATTTAATTGGAAAGTATAAATCAGTTTCATTCATAAAATTAACCCCATCACAAATTGATTCGTGTTTTAACATATTTTACCATGTATCCATATTTTTTGTCTCTAGTGGTATAATGGAAGTATCAAAACAAGGAGGAATTTCTATGTGTCATTTAAGACAAATGAACGCATATGAATTTGAACATTATGCAGAAAAAGCAGTTCATTCTTATGCAGCGGAATTAGTTAAATCAGGAAGTTATTCTGAAGATGTTTCTTTAATGCAAGCTCAAAAGACTTATGATAGATTACTACCAAAAGGTCTTGAGACAGAGGGGCAATATTTATTTCACATCATTAATGATACAGATGCTGTTATTGGTATGATTTGGTTTGGAGAACGTCCAAATCACGAAGGATTTATTTATGACTTTTCAATACTCGAACATTTCAGAAATCAGGGGTTTGGCACAAAAGCGCTTGAACTCGTTGAGATTGAAGCAAAAAACAAAGGCATTAAAAAACTTGGGTTACATGTATTTGGTCATAACATCAATGCTATTAGATTATATAAGAAAATGGGTTATGAAATATCTAATATGAATATGTCAAAGGAGATTTAACATGATATTTACATTAAATATGATTGCTGAACAATTTAATTTAGCAGAAATTACTTGGGCACTTGGCGGATCAAATGTCCTGAAAAAGTACGGCCTCACTGACACTGTTAATGATATAGATATTTTTGTTATGGAAAAGGACATTAAAAGAGCAAATCAAATATTATCAGAATTGGGAACGAAACTTGCTCCCAATCTCTCATCAAAATATGAAACAGCCTATTTTTATCAGTTCCAAGTTCGAAACGTTCAAGTGGATTTAATTTGCGATTTCAAAATTAAATATAATAATACGCTTTATACTTATATATTTGATGAACAAAGCATCACTGATGAAGATCAAATTGCTGGAATCTCCATTTATTATACCTCATTAGAAGATTGGTATATTTTGTATCGTTTAATGAATCAATCCGAATCTGAGAAAACTCTAAATCTTGAAAAACACTTTCAACTTCATGGAATCAAACATATGAAATTATTATCAAGAGCTCTGGATAAGGTTCCTAAGGAATTGAAATTTAAAATTAAATATCAATTAGCTATAGAATAATTAACGAGATACATGAAAATCATGTATCTTTTTTTATGTGCAATCATCACATTTATATTACCCTTAATATCATGTAATCACATTAGATGAAAACATAATAAAGTGGGCACATGAATAAATTGAAACAATAACAATCAATATATTTAGATAGTATCGCGAAAAAGTTGCCATACTTAAATGATACAACGATTGAATTATCGCCATACGCGCTCATTTTGGCTGAACCATCATCAATTAAAAACACGAGTTAATCAAACAAGTGCTTTTTTCTTATCTTCATTTATTGAATTCTTAAATAATGATATAATCTAATTAGTGACACAGAGATGAGGACATATTTATGAATGAGCAAGCACATAAAAAACAAATCCTTAAATTTGAATTATATGGTTTATTAAAAAATTTAAGATTCTTTGAACCATATATGATTATCTATTTCTTGCTATCTGGACTTAATCTTTTTCATATTGGTTTACTTTTTTCTGTTCGAGAAATCATTATTTACATATTTGAAATTCCATCAGGTGTTATTGCTGATAGATATGGTAAAAAAACTGAATTAATTATTTGTTTCTTATTTTATATCTCTTCTTTTATCATTTTCTTTATTGGTGGTAGTTTCTTAATTTTTGCTCTAGCAATGGTTTTGTTTGCTCTTGGTGAAGCGTTCCGTTCAGGTACACATAAATCCATGATTATGTCTTATATTGATCATCATAAAATTACAGATTCGAAGACAAGAATCTATGGGTTAACTCGCTCTTGGTCATTAATCGGATCAATGATTGCAAGTTTAACATCAATTCTTTTGGTTTTATGGCTACCTCAAATCAAATATTTGTTTTTAGTAGCAATCGTTCCATACATTTTAGATCTCTTATTAATCTTATCTTATCCAGATTATCTTAATGAGCGCAAAGATACTAAGTTTACTTTCAAATCATTTATTAAATATAATATAGAGAGCATTAAATATACTTTTGCTAAATCTAAGGTGAGAGGTGCTATTTTTAACTCAGCTTCTTTTCAAGCAGCTTTTAAAAGTATAAAAGATTACATCCAACCTGTCCTGCTAACAGTCACAGTTTCTTTTGTCTTATTCTCTTCATTATCTCAAGATGATAATACAAAAGTTTATATTGGTTTAATATATGCATTTATGTATCTAATTAGTTCTTTTGCTAGTAAAAATGCTTACCGTTATAAAAAATGGTTTAATCCATTATCTTTGATCCGATATATGTGGTTGTTATCTGGTATTGCTATTATCATATTAAGTATTTTCATTGATAATATTTATGTTGTTTTTGGTATCTTCACTTTACTTTATATCATGATGAATACAAGACGTCCAATGATGGTTGAACGTATAGGCAATGTTACAAATAAAGATATGAGAGCAAGCGTTTTAAGTGTTGAATCTCAAATGACATCACTTCTTATTGCAATTTTAGCTCCTTTAATCGGACTTTTAGCTGTATATTCAATGTCAGTTATGTTCTTTGTTTTTGGATCATTAATGGTCGTTATATTTGCATTCAGTCTATTAATACCTAAGGACTAAAAAAATAGAACGAGATGAACTCATTCTATATTAATCCAATATCTTTGAATATAATGTCGGTCAACTTCATTATAATCTTCACTTTCAAAACTTCCACCGATACTTATAATGTAATCGCATACTCCATTATCTGCCTTGTTGCAAACAAACTTGATACGTTTTATACCGATATCTTTTACTTCAATTAGTGCAAGTTCTAATAGTTCTTTTGTTACCTCTGCGGTACGATGTGATGGTTTAATACCGTAGGATATATTCCCTCTAACATTTAACAACATTTTACTGAGATAGTGTCTAATATTTACAAACCCGATAATCTCATCTTGTTCATTTATAAACAAATAATTTGAATCAGGGAAATAACCCTTAGGTAAGGTAACTTCATGCTCAAGTTCATATAATTCTTTCAAAAGTGTTTCGAACCTTCTACCTCTTAAATCAGATACAACTGGAGTAATTGTTTCTGATCCCCACTGCTTCAAATATTCATAATACTTCTTTTTGTAAAATATCGTCGGTTTGACAAGTCTAAATTGCATGAGTGCACCCCTAATCTCTTAAGAATAGGATAACACTTTTTTTTTATTTTTGCAAAGAATTTTCTTTAATTTATTTTTAAGATTTCAAGATATGAAACTATCAGTCAAAATCGGTTGTTTATTGAGTATGTTCTATTGCATAATGAAGATATTTGCTATATAATGCAAGTAGAATTCAAGATTAGGAGGAAAGTTTAATGAATCAAATGAAATATGGCTATGGATGGGTATTAAAATTTATTTTAGCCGCAATTTTACTCGGTGTTGGTATTTACATGGTTTTTGCAGATGAAGTTGTTTTCACAATTACTGGTGTGGCAATTGTTATCTTCTCACTATTTAGAGTTATTCCATTGATGAAATCACTAAATAAAGAAATTTTACGTACAATTAATTTAATTGAAATCATCTTTGATACAATCATTGGTGGTTTGATGATTTATATTGGTATAACAAAAGGTGCAAACCTTGCAAATGAAGCGATTTGGAGCAGTGTTTATCGTTATTCACTCGTTTTCTTCTTTTATGCAAGAGGCCTTGTATTTTTCAATTCTGTCGTATTTCTTGGTGAAAAGACTGAGATTCCAAAATTCTGGATTCATATTGCATCACTAACTTTAGGTGCTGTGATTTTTGTACTACCTAATTTTGATTATGCAACCGTCGGTATTTTCTTCTTAATCATATCTTTATTAGGGGCATCTTATCTTGGATTCGATGGCTATGGTGGATACCGTAAATATAGAGAATACTCAAAAGCACTTAATGCTGGTAAAGAAAAAGAAAAGCAAGTTGATGAATCAAAAAATATAGACAAAGAAGTTCCAAAAGAAAAAATCATTGAAGAACCTGAAGAAAAACGACCTTATGTGAATTAATTATTTATAATCTAAAACGATGAATTCATTTTGAAATCATCGTTTTTTTTTGCTTAAATTATATTGATTAATGGTAATATAAATTAGGAAGTTATAAATGATATATATGAAAAGGTAACCGAAATGAATAAACATGTACACGTCGCTGGAGTAGTTTTTGCAATTATCTTTGGATTCACCTTTATGTTTTCAAAGGTTGCATTAAATTATGTCATACCGATTGGACTCATTGCCTATCGTTTTTTAATAGCATTCATTGTCATAGAAATTTTAAGAAGACTAAAAATTTTTCATATTCGTTTTAAAAAAGAATATTTTAGAAGTCTATTTCTTGTTGCTATATTTCAACCTTTTTTATACTTTTTGTTTGAAACCTATGGATTACTGAAAACAACGAGTGGCGAAGGGGGAATGATGATAGCAATGATTCCAATATTCGTAACAATTTTTAGCTCAATTTTACTTAAGGAAAAACCAAAACTAATTCAAATATTCTTTATACTGCTTAGTTTATCTGGTGTTTTATTCATTCAAATCTCAAAATTAAATAATGGATTAGAATCTGAAGTTATAGGTTTTCTTTTACTTTTTGCAGCAGTAATTTCAGCAGCTTTATTTAATATTGCTTCGAGAAGTGCTTCAAAGACACTCAAACCTTATGAACTTACCTACTTCATGATGCTTGCAGGGGCTATTTTATTTAATGTGATTTATCTTGTGCAACTTGGAGTTGAAAACCGTATCACAGATTACATAACTAATCTATATCATGTTGAATTGATAATACCAATTTTATATTTGGGTATCATAGGATCAATTGGAGGCTTTTTCCTTGTGAACTTTGCGCTTAGTAAACTCCCAGCTCATGTAACGAGTATCTATGCGAATTTATCAACGATTGTTGCCATTGGTGCTGGTGCATTCTTACTTTCTGAACAATTATATTATTATCACTATATTGGTAGTTTAATGATATTGATTGGTGTTTATGGAACTGTTAGGTTCAATGGTATTAAAAAAAAGCAAATTACCATCTAAATCAAATAAAAACAGTTCAATGATGAACTGTTTATTTTTTATATTCAATTTCTGATAAGGGAATTCTAAATCTACATTGCATATCTCCACGTAAAACATTTTCAAGCACTTCTATTTCTAATTCTTGATCTAATATTATTTCAAAAGGATATTTTCCAAAACCTGCACTACAATTACACCAAACTCCTGAAATATTGGTTTGTGTGCTTTTTATTGATTCTTTTGCAAAAGGACAATGGCATGCATGATATCTCTTTTGCTCATCTGTTGATGCTTCTAAATATGCTTTGGTATCATATGGAATTTTTGTAATATATAAATAATCATTTTTTCTTACGGCAGATAAAATCTCTTGATTTGATTTAACGAATTCAAGCACTTCCTGTGAAATTTCTTGTTCAAACCATACTGTGCCATTCTTGTAATGATTTTCTAATATTTCTATTTTGCGTTGATGAAGTTCTTTAAGATATTGATCAAGAGAATCAGAATTTTCATAATGCGTTTTTTCATCTAAGAAAGTTGAAGATGAAATTTGGTGATGATTACCTGCTAACACACGTTTGACTGTTTTTTGATCGAGTGAAGTTTCCAATAGTTCAACAAATCCTTCAGTAAATTTGGGAAATTTGCTAGGATGTGTACCTAATTCTGGTATTTTGATTTTTTGTGTAATCTCTTTATGCTTCTGTTCTCCTACGATGTGCTTAAGTCTATCAACAATACTTTCAATAACACCCAACCCACCCGTATATTTAGTTAAATGAATGAAAAGATCATTACGTTTGATCATTCGATAATATCGCATTAAAACAATCATAACATCTATTGAACATGCATGATTTTCTGTGAGATTAAATATAAATTGATCCAGTTGCTCTATGGTTGCATCATCAATTGAAATTTGATTGAGTATTTCTTGGTAATTATTTAAAATCAAAATTGCTTCTTCATACTTTTTTTGATCTATATGATTTTTTTCATATAATAATTTAAATTGATCTAATTGCATATATCCCTCCAATAAGATTTCATATTTATTATATCATTCTATAAATATTAATAGTAGCGTTTTTAAAATTCGATTATAGTTCTAAGTTGATTCCCTAGGCTTCAGCTTTCAATTAGTGTTATAATGAAGGTGTAGTTTTGAAAGGAGATAATGTATGAATTATCGTAATTATTTGAATCAGGAAAACCCTGCAGTAACCATGAAAATTAAAGGGTTGGGAACAATCCAGTTAGAACTCTTTTATGAAGTTGCACCTAATACTGTTAGCAATTTCATCTATTTAATTGAAAAAAAATATTACGATGGACTTAATTTCCATCGAATCATTCCCGGATTTATGATTCAAGGTGGAAACGGTGAAAAAGAAGCTTGTGCAATCAAAGGTGAGTTTAAAATCAATGGATTTCAAAATCCTTTAGAACACACCAGAGGTGTAATTTCTATGGCAAGAACAAATGATCCTAATTCGCAGTCCAGCCAATTTTTCATCATGCATGGTAATGCACCTCACTTAGATGGATCATACGCAGCTTTTGGTGGTGTCACACACGGTATGGAAATCGTGGATAAAATTGTAGATGTGCCCAAAGATGTTAGAGATGCTCCATATGATAATATTATCATCGAAAAAATGACTGTGGACAAACATGGTAGAACTTACCCAGCACCTACTTGTCATAAGGCTAAATAAATGGCAGTTAGAATCAATAAGTACTTGAGTGAAGCGGGTTACTGCTCTAGGCGTGAAGCTGATAGATTGATTGAACGTGGGCTCGTCAAAATTAATGGTGAAAATGCTTTAATCGGAGCAAAAATTAATGAAGATGATGTTGTTACGGTTTCTGATAAAAAGATTAAGCACCATGTCAATATGGTCTATCTTGCATTTAATAAACCTGTTGGCATTGTTTCAACAACAGATCAAACAATTAAGAATAATATTGTTGATTACATAGGATACCCAAAACGCATTTTTCATATCGGTCGTCTAGATAAAGATAGCGAAGGCTTAATCTTAATGACAAACGACGGAGATATCGTTAATGAAATCTTACGTGCTGAAAATAATCATGAAAAAGAATATATCGTGGAAGTTACTCGTAAATTATCTAGTGATTTCTGTGAAAAGATGGCAAATGGTGTTCCTATCTTGGATACCGTGACTAGGCCTTGTATAGTTAAAAAATTAAGTGATACAAGCTTTAAGATTATCTTAACTGAAGGTCTTAATCGACAAATTAGAAGAATGTGCGACGTTCTTGGTTATCAAGTAGCAAATTTAAAGCGCATAAGAATTATGAATATTAAGCTTGATATCCCAATTGGTGAATATCGCGATTTAACTGAAAAAGAAAAACACACACTTTTTGAATTGATTAAAAAATAGAATTTAATGATTAATTACAGTCCTAAATTGATTTTTATGGGCTGTAATTTTTTTTCGTATTTCTTCTTTTTTAAAATGAATATAAATGTAAGATTTCCTGAGAACACTTTCATATATTATCATTGAATTTTACCCTTCCATTTTTGACTTTAATTGATATAATGGTGGCACAAGAGGGGTAAGTTTATGGAAGAATACAAGCTATATCGAAATATTTTGTGCATCGATTTAAAAAGCTTTTACGCATCTGTCGAATGTGCAATTTTAGGCTTGGATCCATTTGAAACACCTCTGGTGGTTGCAGATGCCTCAAGAGGAGGAGGCTCAATTGTCCTTGCAGTAACTCCTTATCTTAAAAGACTTGGCATGCCAAGTCGTTGTCGAATTCACGAGTTACCTCAAGACATTCCTATTATTTTTCAAAAACCTAGAATGGAACTTTATTTAGAATACTCAACTAAAATTATTGAAGTCTATCTAAAATTCATTTCTGAAGATGATTTGTATATCTATTCTGTTGATGAAGCTTTTCTGGATCTTACTGAGTATTTAAATTATTATCAAAAAACCGATATTGAAATTGCTAAAATGATTTTGGATGCGATTTATTATGAGACAAAATTATTTGCAACTTGCGGTATTGGTCCTAATATGTTAATCGCAAAATTAGCTTTAGATATTGAATCAAAAAAAGCACCTGATTTTATTGCAAAATGGACTTATGATGATATTCCCGAAAAACTATGGCCAGTTACTCCATTAAGTGAAATGTGGGGTATTGGTAGTCATATGGAATTTAATCTTAATCGTTTAGGATTACATACGATTGGTGATATTGCTCATTACGATGTTCGAACACTTAAAAAAATTTATGGTGTTCTTGGAGAAGAACTTTTTTACCATACTCATGGTATTGATATGAGTTTAATTCAAAGCAAGATAAATATCCGAGCAATCAGTAAAAGCTACGGTAGTGGCCAAACTCTTTTTCATGACTATTTGCCACCGGATATTTTCCAAATTATTCTCGAAATGGTTGATGATGTGAGCAGACGACTCCGATTAGCAAAAAAAGTTGCTAAAACAATACATTTAGGAATTGGATATAGTAAAGAAACTGGTGGGGGATTTTCTAGACAAATCACTTTAGAACAACCAACATCTAATGCATCTCTAATTTATCAGACCTGTTTATTCTTGTTTCATAAGTATTACGAAAATGAACCCATAAGACGTGTCCATATTAGCGTGACCAGATTAATGGAAAATCATATTTATCAATTCTCAATTTTTGAAGATGCCGAACAAATAATCAAAGAACAAAAATTACATTCTACAGTTGACGAAATAAAATTCCACTATGGAAGAAATAGTGTAAATCGCGCTTCTAGTGAATTTGAAAGTTCAACCATCAAAGCTAGAAATAAGATGATTGGAGGCCACCATGCATAGTGAAACCTATCGAGATCGTGGAATTATTAAATGGGCACCTTTTGATGCGCTTGTTGGATATCACTCGCTTATTAAAGAACTTAAATATCGCCTTGGTAAGCAAAATAAACCTATCATGAGTGATGATCAATGCGAGGAATTAAATCGCAAATTAAGTCTAGCTTTCAATCAAGATTTAGAAATTGAAATAGAATTTTTTAGTGATGGCTACACAAAATACACATTCGGAAATATTCGAAAAATTGATTGGATTAATAAAATAATTATCCTATCAAACTATGAAAAAATAAATGCTGTTGACATTATTGATATTCATACGCAATGAAATTTAGTTGCATTAAAAAATAATCTTTTTTAGCATACAAGTTCACTGAATTGTTAATTAAAACTAACTTGACATTTTTGTCTATAAGCATTATAATAAGATTAGAATTTAAGAGATGCTTAGAGATATAGAGCGGAGTCAAAATGTGCTTACATAAGCTATTTTGCTTTGCTATTTATTTTATAAATTCTCAGGAGGAACAAATATGCTCCAAGATCAAAAAATTATTCCAGCGATTAGTAACCATCAAGATCTAAAAAAATTCTTGACATTGCCTTTGACTTATGGCATTTTGATGAATTTTCAATTAGCGCAACTTCCTGAACTCGTTAAGCTGATGAAGGAAAATAATAAAAAAGTTTTAATTCATTCAGAACTAATCAAAGGCTTATCAAGTGATGAATATGGAGCCATCTTCTTAATTCAGAATCTTAATGTTGATGGTATCATTTCTAGTAAGCCAAAGGTTATTGATGTCTGTAAAAAACGTAAAGTCATCGGTATCTTTCGCTTCTTCTTAAAGGACTCTATCTCACTCAATCAGAGCATTGATATGGCGAGAAAAATTGAACCTCAATATCTTGAAATTTTACCAGCATCAAGCACTGACATTATTTCAGAAATCAGGCAGAGAACTTCTGGAGAAATTTTAATGGGTGGTCTAATTAGGAGTAAAGAACAAATTAATAAGTGCATTAATGCTGGTGCTATAGCAGTAACAACGAGTAACACAGATTTTTGGGTATAAAAACAAGTTAATCAATAAAAGAGAAATAGAGAGAAAAAACAATAAAATTTTGTTTTTTCTCTTTTCATTTTTATAGGAGGTACACATGTACGATTATATTATCATTGGTTCTGGAATAATTGGAACTACAATTGCTAGAGAGTTAAGTAAATATGATGTAAAGATTTTAGTTTTAGAAAAAGAAAATGATGTTGCAAATCATCAAACAATAGCAAATAGTGCAGTTATACACTCAGGACATGATCCTAAGGAAAACACACTTAAAGCTAGACTCTGTGTTGAAGGAAATGCACTTTATGAAGAAATGGAAAAAGAACTTCACATACCACTGCTTAGGACAGGTGCTTTTGTCATTGCTCATAATGATGAAGAAGAAAACACATTGAATGATTTATATGAAAGAGCGCTTCATAATGGTGTTACAGAAATTAGCTTTTTTAGTAAACAGGAAGCCTTAAAACTGGAATCCAATTTACCTGATGATATTACGAAAGCTTTATCACTTCCATCAACTAAGGTTACCTATCCATGGGAAGTAGCTTTTGCATGTCTTGAAAATGCAATAATAAATGGTGCATCTTTTCAAAAAGACAGTGAAGTTACTAAAATTAAAAAAACAGGTGAAATCTTTGAAGTTGAAGTGAATTTTAAAGAAATCATAAAAACAAAATCTATTATTAGTGCAGCAGGTATCTTCTCAGATACAATAGCACAGATGATTGAAAAAGATGTTCAGTATAAAATGAAACCACGAAAAGGAGAATATTTCGTTTTAGATCGCAAAGTAAAAGGGTTCATGAATCATGTCATTTATCCTTTGCCAACTGCAAAAGGCAAAGGTGTCTTAATCATTCCTCAAGTTCATGGAAATATACTTCTTGGCCCAACATCTACTCTTCAAGATGAAAAAGATTTAGTTTCCAATACTAAAGAAGGTTTAAATCAAATTCGCGAAGATGTTAAACATTTAGCAAAAAACATACCTTTTGATCAAGTAATTAGAACATTTGCTGGTATTAGATCTTCCTGCACTTATGATGATTTTTTCATACAAGAGTCTAAAGAAATCAAAAACTATTTTCACGTTGCTGGAATTGATTCACCAGGATTAACTGCAGCTCCTGCAATAGCAAAATATTTAGTTAATGAAGTTTTAAAATCACATCAATTAAAAAAGAATCCTAATTTCAATCCGATTCGAATAAAACGAGATGCTTTTTATCATCTTGATGACAAAACTCAGCAAGATTTAATCAAAGAAAATCCATATTATGGTAATTTAGTATGCAAATGTGAAAAAATAACTGAAGCTGAAATTATGGAAGCCATCCATGGACCTCTTGGTAATGACACAATCAAAGGTATTAAGAAACGTGCACGTGCAGGAAGTGGATTATGCCAAGGTGGATATTGCGAAGGTACAATACTTCGAATTATCGCTAGAGAAACAAAACAACCCGTTAATAAAATTAATTATTATAGCCAAAACACACCCATTTTAGTACAAGAAACGAAGGTGAAACCATGAAAATAGATATCGCTATCATCGGTGGAGGTGCTGCAGGCTTAGCAGCTGCAATTGCAGCGAATAATTCCGCTGTCCGTATTCTTGTAATTGAAAGGGAAGAACAGTTGGGTGGTATATTAAACCAGTGTATACATAATGGATTTGGTTTGCATGTATTTAAGGAAGAACTTACCGGTCCTGAATATGCATCAAGATATATGGATGCTTTTTATGAAAAAAATATCGAATTTATGCTACATACAACTGTAGTTGACATCAAGAAAACAAATGATTTTTTGGTAACTGTCACAAGTCTAGAGCAAGGACTTCAAAAAATTGAAGCTAAAGCAGTAATTCTTTCAAGTGGATGTTATGAAAGAACAAGAGGTTCAATTATGCTTCCCGGTGAGAGACCTAAAGGAATTATGCCAGCTGGAAGTGCACAGAGATATTTAAATATCGACGGTTACTTAGTAGGCAAAAAAGTTTTCATTTTAGGTAGTGGTGATATTGGCTTAATCATGGCACGCAGAATGACACTCGAAGGTGCGGAGGTATTAGGTGTTGCAGAATTGATGCCTTACTCGAATGGGTTAACTAGAAATATTGTTCAGTGTTTACATGATTTTGATATTCCATTGTATTTATCACATACTGTAACCAATGTTAAAGGTAAAGATCGTCTTGAACAAATCACAATTCAAGAAGTTGACTCGAAATTCAATCCAATTGAAGGTACTGAAAAAGTTTTTGATGTTGATACGCTTTTACTATCTGTAGGTCTTATTCCAGACATCACATTATTTGATTCATTAAGTTTGAAAAAACATTCAGTTACTAAGAGTGCAATTGTAAACCAGTTCTATGAAGCAAATATCAGTGGACTCTTTGTATGTGGTAATGCTCTTCATGTACATGATCTAGTTGATTATGTAACTATTGAAAGTGAAAAAGCGGGTAAAAATGCATTAGATTATGTACTGAACCCAAGAAAACCATCAAAACATGTTCATGAGATTCAATTAAATGAAAACATTAGATATGTTGTTCCTCAAATGATTGATTTTGAATATTTCGATGTCCCTATAGAACTATCATTTAGAGTCACCAAGAAAATGAATAAGGGTATTTTCAAAATAATTCAAAATAATCAAATCATTATGACTAAAAAAGCTAAAAATTTAGCCCCAGCAGAAATGGAAAAAATGAGCATCAATCCAAATATTTTGATTGATTCAAGTCCTTTAATGCTAACGCTTGAGGAGGTTGAAGTATGAGAGAAATGATTTGTATTGCATGTCCTGTTGGATGCCATTTAACAATTGATGAAAATCTACATGTCAAAGGGAATCTTTGTCAAAGAGGTGAAAAGTATGCTATTGAAGAAATAACACACCCAACACGCATCTTAACAACAACAGTCAAAACAACAAGCTTGATCAACCCGAGATTAAGTGTTAAAACTAAAGATCCAATTCCAAAAGAACTCTTATTTGAAGCTATGGAAATTCTCAATAGCATAACAATAGAAAATAATGTTAAAATAGGAGATGTAATCGTTAAAAATATTCTAAATACAGGTGTTGATATGATAGCAACCAAAACTATCATTATTAATAACAAATAAAGGGGAGAAAACTATGAAAAAATATATCATGGCAATTGATCAAGGAACAACGAGTACAAGAGCTATTATTTTTGATCACGAAAGTAATATTGTTGCAATAGCGAGTGATGAGATTTCGCAAATATATCCAAAACCCGGTTGGGTTGAGCATAACGCAAATCAAATTTGGGTGAGTGTATTAGCCGTCATGGCTCGTGTCTTATTAGAAGCGGATGTTCATGCAGATCAAATACATTCTATTGGAATTACCAATCAAAGAGAAACGACCGTTGTTTGGGATAAAGTCACCGGACAACCCATCCATAACGCAATAGTTTGGCAATCAAGACAGACAAGTCAAATTTGTGATGAATTAATAAAAGCTGGTTACGATCAACTCTTTAGGGACAAAACCGGATTGCTCATTGATGCATATTTTTCAGGAACTAAGATCAAGTGGATACTAGATAATGTGCCCGGTGCAAGAAAAAAAGCTGAAAAAGGTGAATTACTTTTTGGAACCATTGATTCATGGTTAGTCTATAAATTAACTGGTAAAACTCATATTACTGATTATACCAATGCATCAAGAACTTTAATCTATAATATTCATGATCTCAAATGGGACCAAGAATTATGTGAAATTTTAAATATCCCTATGTCAATGTTGCCTACAGTAAAATCATCCTCTGAAATATATGGTTACACTGTTCCATATCATTTTTTTGGTGAGAAAGTTCCAATTAGTGGTATTGCTGGAGATCAACAAGCTGCTTTATTTGGTCAAGTTTGTTTCGAAAAAGGTAGTGTAAAGAATACATATGGAACTGGATGTTTCATGTTAATGAATACCGGAGAAACTCCAGTAAAATCTAGTCATGGTCTACTGACAACAATCGCCTGGGGTATAAACAACAAAATCACTTATGCTCTCGAAGGTAGTGTATTCGTTGCAGGTTCTTCTGTGCAATGGCTAAGAGATGGTATCAAATTAATAAGTTCAGCTTCTGAAACTGAGGAACTCGCAACTTCACTTGATAGCAATGAAGGCGTTTATATAGTTCCAGCATTTGTAGGATTGGGTACACCTTATTGGGATTCTGATGCTAGAGGCGCAATATTTGGATTAACACGTGGAACGAATAAAGAGCATATAGCTAGAGCTACACTTGAAGCAATTTGTTACCAATCTATGGATGTATTGCGTGCAATGGAAGAGGATACGAACATCCCAATTCAATCGTTTAAAGTCGATGGTGGAGCAACTGTGAATAGCTTCTTAATGCAATTTCAATCAGATATTTTAAACTTAAATGTTGAACGCCCTGTCATACAGGAAACTACCGCATTAGGTGCTGCATATCTTTCTGGACTATCTACAGGTTTTTGGGAATCTAAAGAAGAAATACAAACATCTTGGAAACTCCAAAAATTATTTAGTCCAAAAATGAAGGAAAAAATAAGAGCAAAAAACATTAAAGGTTGGAAAATTGCTGTTTCTTCAACAAGACAATTCAAAAACAATGATTGATTTCTATCTTGATGTATAATAAAAGTAAAACTGGAGGTCATAAAAATGTTTGTTTATGCGATGGAATATGATGAATTACTGCACGATTTCAAAAGACGATTAATACTTAATGATAAACCAATTCTGCTTATTTATATGATTGATAAAGTTTATGCATTAGATGATCGTTGTACACATTTGGGTTCCTCTTTACTAAAAGGAACGATTAAGGATCATACTGTGGAATGTAAATCGCACCATGCAAAATTCAATATTGAAACTGGAGAAGTTATTGATAAGGCGCATATAGGTTTTGTGAGAATGCCAACTAAACCAATCAATGTTTATGAAACTAAAGTCAACGAAAATAAAATTTATGTGAAGTTATAAAAAATAAAAACCAATCGACGATTGGTTTTTATTTAATACTATCGATAAATAGTTGTTAGTGATGCTGCACTTTTTCTTATTTTGGCTGGTTTGATAAATTCACTATATCCTACCATAACCAAACCAACGATTAATTCACCAGATTTAAGTCCCAAAATATCTTTAAAAGCATCTGTTTCAGAATAAAGTGGTGTTTTCCATGATGTTGCAAGATCTGATTCGGTTGCTAATAACAAGAAGTTCTGAATTAATGTTGCTACTGCTTCCAAATCTTCAATTCCGTCTCTCAAGTCCGAATTTGATGGTGTAATGAATGCAAGCACTGAAGGCGCTTGAAAGACTTTGTGTATGAGAGGTTCTATTTCTATTTTTACTTTATTAGAAAGTGTCTGTAAATAACGATCAACAAATACTTCTTTATTTTCACCATTCAAAATGATAAATCTCCATGGTTCTCTCATTTTATGATTAGGTGCATATACTGCTGTTTCTAATATATCAATTATCAATTGATTATCCACTGGCCGTGAATCAAATTTTGAATTACTTGTTCTCATCTTGATTATTTCTGCTAATTTCATATAATCATCTCCTACTGCTATGATACCTTATAATTATGTACCTTTCAATTCAAACACAAAAAAAAGTAAGAGTTGAGACATCTCTTACTAAAAAGGGTATTAATAATCTATACTTAAAGAATTTTTTTGGGATGAATTGAATTTCCGTTAACTTCTTCAATCATTTTTTCTCTAATATAATCAAGTAAAGTTGTAATAAATAGAAAGATTAGTACCATTAATACTGAAAATTGTAAATCAAAACTAATGATTGCATATGTTATGAAAAGCAAAGCTAAAAAGATATAGAATCCATATAAAAATTTTCCAAAGATGGGTTTGTATCGTTTTAGTTGCTTATAATTATTCTTTTGTAATACAACGACAAAAACAATTAGAAAAATATAGCCAGTCATTCCGCCATAGATGAAGAGTAATGAAGAATTAGCTATGGAATGATTTCTTGGCAAGAAATAATTAATTGTCAGGTCTCCTGCATAATACACTAATGCAAAAGTACCGATTATCATTATAAACTTCATGATATTTTTCATTGATGTAAAATCCTTTCAAATGAGTCAAATAATAATCAGATGTTAAGATCGATATTTACTATATTGTATACATAATCAATGCTTCAATAGAGATAAGATTACAGTCCGTGAATTAGCCCTATTAAAAATCTTTAAAAACATTCCATTTGAAGCATTGACTACATATACAATTTAGCTCTTCGAATTAACCCTAAAAAATGAGTAACAAAAAAATATAACGTGATTTCTAATGTTGTATTTGTGATAGAAAAGAAATAAAGGGATTGAGAAAAATTTAGTTATTAAGAAATTTTCCACAAATTTATTTTGTGGTCATAACAATTGAATATGAACAGCAATCATGAAAGCGAGCAAAATGCCCAGAAATTTTTCATGAAGAAGAATAGGTTTTCAGATGTAAATGAAAACAATAATTTGTGCAAATTTTCGATTTTTTAAAGTTGAAAATATGTTATAATGAACATGCATTCATAGTTCATTAAAGTTCGACATGCGCTGGTAAATCAGAGTTGTGAAAACCTAATTCAACGTGTACTGGTAAATCTGAATTATGGAAACCTAACTCAATGTATTCAGGCGTTCCTGAGTTTGCAAAATCTAACTCAATGTATTCTGGTGTTCCTGAGTTTGCGAAATCTAACTCAATGTATTCTGGTGTTCCTGAGTTTGCGAAATCTAGTTCAATGTATTCTGGTGTTCCTGAATTTGCAAAATCTAATTCAACATATTCTGGTGTTCCTGAATTTTCAAAATCTAGTGTTCTATTTCCGAAAGATTCTGATTGTTCTGATTGATATCTAAGTGAAACAGCAATTGAAACTACACAAATTAAGACTACTACTAAAATTTTTCTCATGGCTAATGCCTCCCTTTTATCTAATTGTATTACCAATTAGGTTAAAATAACAGGGCGTATATGTCCTATTCTTACAGAAAAAGGTTAAATTTTTATGAAATCTAAAGAACTTTGTATTTTTTTGGAGCGTTTACGTTCCGCAAGGAATATATCTCAAGAAAGTTTTACTGATAATGTCGTGTCGCTTAGACAATATCGAAGATACTTGAGTGGTGAGTCAGATGTTCCTTTCCAAGTCATACAACATTTAACTGAAAAAATCGGAGTAAAAACCGATAATTTATTACGTGAATTTGAGATTGCAAAGGTTGAAGAAACAGAATTGGTTAACAAATTATTTAATTTGGCTGTGAATTATGCACATGATGAGTTCATTGAAATTTCAAGGGTATTACCAGTCAATCAAATCATTGATAAAAACAATCAACTAATGTATCAGCATAGTATAATTCTCGATAAATTTTATTCTCAACAAATTTCAAAAACTGAGACAGGATTACAAAATGCAAACTTAATTAATTATCCTGAGATTTTAAACTCACAGATTATCACTTCAATTGAAATGCTAGTCTTAAGTTCCTTAATTGATTTTTTAGAGCAATCCCACCATCATGCAATCATCAAAAAAATTCAAGATTTTATCGATGATAGATCCATTGTAATTAGTGGTGTTAATGAAAAAATATTCATTCATATTTTAGCCAAAATTTCTAAGTATTTTGGAGCACATGAAGATTTTGATAATGTCTTAAAGTTTTGTGAAATGGGTGTGGAAAAAAACTTAGCACTTAAGTCATACTACTTAATGGATTACTTCTACTATTATCAATCTTTGGTTTACCATCGCCTAGAAAATTTCGAGAAATATGAACTAATGCTTGCCAATTGTTTTAGTGTTTTACACTTTGAAAATAATGAGAAAAAAATCGAGAAATTTACGCGATTGATTGAAGAAGATTTTAATATAAATTTCGCTCAATTTGCTGCTGATTATTTCACAAAAAAGAATAAAGTTTTTGAATCTTCAAATGAAGAATAATCAAAGGTTATGGTGATTAAATGTCTATTTGTAAAATCTACTTAAAACCCACAGAGGAACTACGTATTTTGCAAAGGCACCCTTGGGTATATAGTAATGAAATCGATCGTATCGAAGGAACTATTAAAAGTGGAGAAATTGCTTATGTATATACTAACAACAACGCCTTTCTAGGGAAAGGTTTTTTGAATACTTCCTCAAAAATATTTGTCAGAATATTAAGCCGACAAGAAGATCAAATAATCGATGAGATATTTTTTTATGATATTATTAACAAATCAAATCAATCCAGAATTGAAATAGGTTACCAAAACAGCTATCGAGTAATTTTTGCTGAAGCTGATGGAATTCCTGGATTCATTGTCGATAAGTACAACGATTATCTCTCAATACAAATTCTTTCTCTAGGTATTGAGCTTAGAAAAGAAATGTTTGTTAAAATATTAGTTCAAATATTTAATCCGAAAGGCATTTATGAACGAAGTGATGTTTCTGTTCGTAAAAAAGAAGGTCTGGAATTATTCAAAGGTGTCATCTATGGTGAAGTTCCTGAATCTATCGAAATTAAAGAGAATGATCTTAAGATGGTAATCGATATAATAAATGGTCAAAAAACAGGCACATTTCTTGATCAACAGGACAATCATGATGCTATAAAAAACTATGTTAAAAATAAAAATGTCTTAGATTGCTTTTCTCATATAGGTGGCTTTGGTTTACATGCTGCTTATCATGGAGCAAAATCTGTGACCTGTTTAGATATTTCAGAGCAAGCAATTAAACGTATAATTAAAAATGCTGAACTGAATAATTTTACAAATGTAACTGCACTAAAAGCAAATATATTTGATGCCTTAAGAAACTATCAAAATGAAGAGCAGAATTTCGACGTAATCATTCTTGATCCACCCGCTTTCGCAAAAAAGAAAGATGATATCAAGAAAGCTTATAATGGTTATAAAGAAATTAATCTTCAAGCACTAAAAATAATAAATGATGGTGGATACTTAGTAACATGTTCATGCTCACATTATATGACTCCGGCTTTATTTTTAGAAATGTTAATGGACGCAGCAACTGATGCAAAGAAAATAGTTCAGATGATTGAGTTTAGAATTCAAGGGAAAGATCATCCAGCGCTCCTTGGATCCGATGAATCACTTTACTTAAAATGTGTGATTCTAAGAGTTAAATCTTCAATATAAAAACGCTAAGATAATAGTAATTATCTTAGCGTTTATTAATTACATTATATAGCTTTATAAAGACATGTAAACTAATTTCTATACATCGAGAAACATCAAATTATGATCATAAAATTTACCTTCAAGTTTCATTGCTTTTGGCATTGTACCAACATACTTAAATCCATGCGTTTCATATAATGAAATTGCACTGAAATTATCCGCTCTAACTGCTAATTGAATGATGTTCAATTGGTGGTTTTTTTTAGCATAATCAATCAATATTTCCATCATTTTATAGCCAATTTTTTGTCTCCAAAATTTCTTTTTAACTGAAACTCCAACTTTAGCAATATGTCTGATTCGTAATTTATCACTGACCGTAAAATTTGCAATAGCTACTATTTCATCACCAATAAAACAACCGATTAATAACGAAATAGGATGTTTAAAATAGCGATCAATAATATCTTCTTCTTCGTTTATATTTAGTTCAATACCTCGCTCGTCAATCAGTAAATAGTTTGTTTCTCCACCTACAATTTTTAAGTATTCTAAAACTTGTTTTGCATCACTTTTTATAAGCTCTCTAATGGAGGCTTGATGCCCCATATTTGTTTTAAATTCTACATTCATAACCTTTTCCCCATTTCTAGGCGTACTTCCTTTTTTTGAATATCTTCATTAGAATATTCCATGGTATTTAATCCAATAAAATGAAGTCCTTGTTTACTATAAAACTCTATCCCAGGATCATTACATGATTGCACTTCAAGAATGATAGCTCTTGCTCCAAGTTTTTTTGCTATAGTTTCAATATGTCTAAATAGTGCTTGTCCGATACCTTGTCTGCGATATTTTTTTTCAACTAATAAATTCCAGATTCTATAACGATTATTCCAAGATTCCAGTGAACCCTCAATAACACCAACCATTTTTTTTCTTTCAAATACAGCAAATACTTGTGAATTATCAATATGATCTTCAAATAGATGCGAAGTAAATCCTTTTTCTATTTTTCTTCTTAACTTCTTCCTTTTTATCGTAATTTTTATCTCATTTTTCTTTTTTATAGTGACATCAAAATACGCTTTGGTTAGATATTTGAAATCAAGTTCATATCCTTTATATTCACTTTTATTCAGTTCAATGATTTTCATTAAATACCACCTTATATACTGTTAACTATATTTTACCATGAGTAAATTGAATAATATAATCCATTCTATATTATTTTACATAACATGTTAATAAACACAATTTTTATTTAATTACTTAAGTGCTATGTTAAACTATCTATAAGGGAGTGGTGAAATGTTAAAAATTTTAATTAGTGGTTTCATGCCTTTTGATCAAGAAACTATAAATCCATCATTTGAAGCAATCAAAAATATTCTTATAAATAATACTGTCTTGAGATTAATTCCATTGGAATTACCTGTTGAATTTTCTCAATCTACTAAGATAATTTTAGAAAAAATCAATGAAATACATCCTGATGTTATTCTAATGATTGGTCAAGCCGGTGGAAGAAAATATATTTCACTTGAAAGAATTGCAATTAATCTTGATGATGCAACAATTCCAGATAATATAGGCCATAAGCCTATTGATCAACAAATAATTAATGATGCTCCTTCTGCTTATTTTCAAACGTTACCAATAAAAAAATTATATGTTGCTCTCAAAGAAAAGGACATTCCTGTTGAAGTTTCTAATACAGCAGGTACTTATGTATGTAATCATATCATGTATTCTGTTCTTCATCATCTAACAGTTACTAAAGATCACGCTATAGCAGGATTTATACATGTACCGTATAGTCATGAACAAACCCAAAATAAACCCAATGCTTTTTCAATAAGTTTAAAAAAGATTACTTCGGCACTTGAAATTATCATCCAAACATTGATTGAGGAGAACAAATGAAAGAATATACTTTATCAGAATTAATTTATGGACTTGAAAATAATCAATGGACATCCGTAGATTTAGTAAATATGTATCTATCGCAAATAAAATTATTGGATTCATCTTTAAATGCAGTAGCTGAACTAAATCCTGATGCATTGTCGATTGCTCAAGTTTTAGATGAGGAAAGAAAAATCAGAGGTCCAAGAAGTTTATTACATGGAATTCCCATTCTAATTAAGGATAATATAAATACTAAGGATCAGATGCATACAACAGCTAATTCTTTTGCACTTGCAGATCTAATAACGCCTTATGAAGCCACAATTGTTACAAAATTAGTTCAGGCTGGAGTCATAATCTTAGGTAAAGCAAATTTATCAGAATTCGCCTATTTTATGAGCTATGATAAAATGCCATCCGGATATGGATCAAGAAATGGACAAGTGAAAAATCCATATAACGAGAAGATTGACCCACTTGGATCTTCAACGGGATCTGCAGTAGCTGTTGCAGCGAATATGATCCCAATTGCAATTGGGACAGAAACAAATGGATCGCTTATGGCACCAGCATATCAAAATTCAATTGTTTCTATAAAACCTACATTTGGGTTGGTTTCAAGATATGGTATTATCCCAATAAGTGAAACACAAGATACAGCTGGACCAATGGCTAAAAGTGTTGAAGATTGTGCACTTTTATTAAGTTTAATGGTTGGCTATGATGAAAAAGATCCGTATACATCAAATGCTCGAAAAATCAATTTAGACTTGGTAGGAGCTGCTCAAAAATCTGTTATCGGCAGTAAAGTGGTAATATTAAATTTCTCAAATCACCCATATAAAGATGAAGAAATCAAAGTTTTAAATGAGGCAAAACTCAAACTAAAAGAAAATGGATTGACTGTTGAAGAAATAACAATTAAATCAAATCCCATGAAAAATGATGATTCACTTCTATATGAATTCAAAAACAGTCTAAATGCTTATTTGAAAACAGTTCAGGGTCATACAAAAATAAAATCATTAACGGATATTATAAATTTTAATCTTAAATATCCCGAAAAATGTTTAAAATATGGTCAATCTATACTTATTGCTGCGGATAAGACAACTGGTGATTTAAATGATCCAATATATCTTGAAATAAGAAAATCGTTATTGACTGAAGCAAATCGTCTTGAAGATTTAATGCAAGAAAAAGGAATTGATGCCTTAATATCTACAACATGGACTTCATATGCGCCAATTGCCGGAAATCCATCAATATGTGTTCCGGCAAAAGCACTAGTTGATTTGAATCCAATATCTATTGTTTTTGTAGGAAAAAAATGGAGTGATGAAAAACTTATCTCAATCGCTCACACATATGAAAAATCAACTCATCACAGAATACCTCCTAAATTAGCAAAATAGCATAAAAAGGCATTTCTTTGTGTGTTTTTTAACACATTTTTGAGAATTGCCTTTTTCATTTGCACTTCTTTCGATTTAGGTATATTTTTAAAGTGTAAGGTGGTGATGAATATGACAAAATTATATATTATAACAGGAGCAAACGGTCACTTAGGAAATTCGATTATTCGAATGCTTGTTAATCAAAATGTTATTATTAGAGGTTTGATTTTACCTTTTGATTCCGATAAAATGTTGAAAAAACTCGGTGTTGAGGTTTATCGCGGTGATGTTAGAAAAATTTCTACACTTGAGCCTTTATTCGATACATCAGAAATTAATGATGATCAAATTGAAATTCATGTGATTCACACCGCAGGAATTGTTTCTATAGTTGCAAAAAAGTTACCTATTCTTGAAGCAGTCAATGTAAATGGAACAAAAAACATTGCTGATTTAGCATTAAAATATAAAGTTCATAGATTTGTTTATATTAGTTCCGTTCATGCTATAGAAGAGCTTGAAGAACCAATGATAATTACTGAAGTAAATTATTTCAACCCAGATTTTGTTCATGGTGCTTATGCAAAAACCAAAGCCATTGCCACACAATATGTTTTAGATAGAGTTCCTGAAGGTCTAAATGCTATTGTTGTTCATCCTTCTGGAATTATCGGCCCATATGATTATGGAAAAGCCCATATGACGATGATGATTGAAGATTACCTCAATGGATACTTAACATCAAGAATTAATGGTGCTTATGATTTTGTTGACGTCAGAGATGTTGCAAAAGGATCAGTTCAAGCAACAATAACAGGCAGAGTAGGTGAATGCTACATTTTATCAGGCCATCATATTAATCTTAAGGAACTATTTGATAATTTGAAGCTTCTCAGTGGTAAAAAATTAAAAATAAATGTACTTCCAATGTGGTTTGCAAAAATAACAGCACCTTTTGCGGAAATCTTTTATAAGTTAAGAAAATTACCACCTATCTATACATCTTATTCGCTTTATACTTTAAAAACCAATTCCAATTTTTCTCATGATAAGGCTAATGCTGAATTGCTTTATAATCCAAGATCATTAAATGAAACACTCTATGATACAATGAAATGGTTAGTTTCTGAACATCGATTAAAAAGAAACCATGTTATCAAATTTATTAAATTACTCAAACCACTCAAAAAGATATAAAAAGAAGTTCAGCTGACCTGAACTTCTTTTTTATTTGAATTTTTTGAATTTTTCTAAATCTGCAATTAACCAATAACGACTACAATCTGTAGTTCTTTCCAAAAAATGATAAATAATTAAATATCTTCTAATCGTTACATAATCTTCATAAACAATCTTCAAAATATCATTTACTTCTGGTTCTGTATAATCCTTATTGGGAACAAATAAATGACAAATCATTCCGAGTAAAATATATTTTCTTTTTTCTCTTGCTGGAAATTGTTTAATATGCAATGGATTTTGAGATATTAATAAAATATCTTTAGTCCTTTGTATATCATTTTCACTAATTTCAAACATGATTTCATCTTTATATTTCATATTCTGGTTCATTTCCTTCATTCTGATACCATTCTTTAGCAGCTTCGATTTCCTCACGACTTAGTTGATGACCATATTCTGTCCAAAACACTTCGACATTAGCGTTAGCACTTTGAAGCATTTGTGTCAATTCTTCCACTTCGTGATCGGGCATCATCTTATCATATCTACCTGCGCCAATAAATACTTTTGTTCCTCGAAGATCAGGTAAATCCACCTCTCTTAAGGGAACCATAGGATGAAACAAAATAGCCTTTAAAAATGCTTGTTCGTAATGGAATAGAACACTTACTGCTATATTTGCTCCATTAGAGTATCCAATCGCTACTACTTTTTTACAATCAAACTTGTATTTTTTTCCGCAACTTCTAACAAAGTCACATAAATTATGTGTTTCTTCAATCAAACTTTCCTTATCGAACACGCCCATAGTGATGCGTTTAAAAAATCTAGGCATGCCATATTCCAGCACATTACCTCTCACACTTAAAATATTGGCTTCTGCATCAATTTTCTTGGCCATTGAAATTAAATCATTTTCATTACCGCCAGTTCCGTGAAGCATCAATAAAGTTACATCTTTATTTCCTTGAATAAATATATGTTCCATTTTAGTCCTCCATTATTTAAATCTAATGCCAGTAAAAATAAATACATATGCATAATGATGGGGTTATATAGTACCCTTATATTTTTTTATAAGAAAGTTATTTTCATCTATGATTTTACCATGATAAAGAATTTTATTCATGAACTTTTCGAAAAATAAGAGGATATTTAATTTTTCTATTTATTAAAAGTATTCTTTTTTAAATTTTTTCTGCGCTGCTTGTCATAGCTGTTACATGGTGAATCCCATTAATTTTCATACGTTCACTTCCTTAATCCAAAACAAGTTTACCTAATCAACGACAATAATTCAAATTATATATTCTACCAATGATTTTTTCATTTTTTTAGCACTGTATCATTTTCATAAACATTAAAAAAGTGTATAATTAATGTAGACACTCATTACTACTTGATTGTCAACAAGGAGTAGTCATTTGAAAAAGAAAAAATATTGGTATAAACTTGATAATGCAGGTAAGGTTTTTCCTGCAGTTTCTAAAGATGATCGAAGTAATGTTTTTCGCTTGTCTTTTTACCTTGATGAAGTTGTAGATCCAATCATTTTAGAGGAAGCCGTTAACAAAGTGCTCCCTCGTTTCGAAACACTTGCAGTTCAATTAAAAAATGGTCTATTTTGGAACTATTTTTCATCAAACCATCGACATTTTGTTGTTGATGTTGAACCTGCAGAACTCTGTAAATATTTCAAACCTATGAATAATCATGGGTTCCTTTTTAAAGTATATTACCTTGAAAACAAAGTAACACTTGAAACATTTCATGCCTTAACAGATGGTGCAGGAGCGCTTCATTTCTTAAAATCTATTGTTTTCCATTATTTTAAGCTTCGTGGTATTAAAATTAGTCACGATGGCGACATATTAAGTGAAAAACCCTATTCTAAAAAAGAAAGTGAAGATAATTTTGTTACCAATTACGATAAAGAAAAAAGACGTAATCTAACAGAGGAAAAAGCATATCATCTTGAAGGTGAGCATTTTAGTCATCATTGGGTGCTTCTACTCAAGGCTAAAGTTGATACAAAATCCTTAATTAATTTGGTGAAAACTAAATATCACGCAACAATTACTCAATTCATTACTGCACTTTTAGCGTATAGTATTTACAGGGAAACAAATGATTTTATCGGTAATAAAAAGCCCTTAAAAATCTTTGTTCCAGTAAATTTACGACCATATTTTGATTCTGTTACATTGAGAAATTTCTCATTGTACATTAAAGCTACATATGATAGTAAAAAAACTGGTTGGACCTTTGAAGAAATGTTAGATTTAACAAAGGAACAATTTGTTGATCAACTCGATAAAGATAAACTTCAATCAAGAATTAGCACACTAGTTGGATACGAAAAAAATATTTTCATTCGCATCTTACCTCTTTTCTTGAAGAGCATAGCTTTTAAAATAGGATATAACGTACTTGGAGAAAGCATCAGTAGTTGCTCAATTTCGAATTTAGGAATTATCAGCTTTCCATCAGAATGGGAGCACAAAATACTCGATGTGGATTTTGTTAACGCTGGTTACGGATTGGCAATGACATTAATCTCCTTGCATTCATTTACAAATATCATTCTTAGTACCCCACTAAAGGATTTATCAATTATCAACCATGTCTTATCGTTTTTAGTGGATGAAGGTTTAGAAATCACTCTTGATACTAATTACAAGGAGGGATATGATGAAATATTGTAAATCCTGTAAAGTTCATTATGACACTACATTAGAACATTGTATGCTCTGTAATGGTGAATTAGAAGAAATTGATAATACGGTATCAACCTATAAATTTAGTGAAATAAAAAAAAGATCCAATTCTCGTTTCTTTTACCGCTTTTTCTTCTTCATCAATATTATAAGTGCTTTGATATCAATCTATCTAGACTATAGTGCTAATGGTTTCCCATTGACGTGGTCTTGGGTAGTTGCTATAAATAATTTATATGTAATCGTGATGTTTATCATTCTTGCAGTACCCACAATATGGACTTCTAAGTTAACCAAGGTTCTGATTACTACAGTCATGTTAGTTTTATTGATTGGCTTAGCAATTAGAGATTATTATTGGGCAATTGATTACGTTTTACCAATTGTTGTAGCAACAAATATTTTACTTATCACAATCTTGATTATAACAAATAAGAAAAAATGGTATGACTATTTTGCGAGTTTAATCATCATCACAGTTATTGGATTGATTCCTGGTTTGCTAAATTTACTTCATTTAACACATGAGCCACTTCCAAGTTTTATTTGCTTTGTATATGCGTTGATTACACTCACAGGAATTATTTTTCTCCCTTCAAAATCTAGTCGAGAGGAATTTAAAAGAAGATTTCATGTATAAAGGCGAAGTTTTCGCCTTTTTTTATTGTTCAATATAAAAAAACCACATCACTGTGGTTTTATTTGATCTGTATTGATTGTATTGGAATTCTGCTGTGTTGAAATATTCTTCTTTATCATTTGTTTAACCATATAGTTAAATATTTCTTTTCTTGTAATCAAACCAATGAATGTACCAAAATCATCTAAGACTGGTACAAAATTTTGTCTTGTTGCTACATCAATAATATCTTCCATATTTGTATAAATAGGAACCGAAACGTTATCTTTGTTTCTTGGAACCTTTGAAACTATGATGGATTCGGTTTTAGAAAAGTTAAGTTGTCTTTCTTTAATAAACCATAATAAATCTCCTTCACTCAAAGTTCCCACATATGCACCTTTTCTATTGAGGATTGGAATTGAGTTGTATCGGTAAATCTGCATTTTTTCTAATGCTTGTCTGATAGTATAATCGTCATAAATATATGCTACTTTTTCTTTTGGTGTTAAACAAAATAAAACGTTCATTGTTACTCCTTTTTTATTCGATTTTAATTAAATATTATGGTAATATTCACATGTTTTATGTCTAATAAATCTTAATTTGCAAAAAGAAAAAAGACTAACCCTGTTAAATTTCCTCGAGCATTCTAGTGATTTGATACTTTTTCATAATAATAAATTCTATTTTTTATAGATGTAATCAAGCTTTAAACCCTTTGTATGCTGCCACATACAAAGTAATCATCATTATTTATATAATTAATAGACATCATATTTTTTTGATGATTGACTTGAACAAATTTTTACACTTTTATTATAACATAGTTATAATGAAATTTCATAGAATTGCTTCGATTATTTTTTGTTGTATATTAGAATCACATCTAATAGGTCGTAATGAAAGATAACCAAAATTGCTATACCAGGACCTATAGGGGTTTTGAGTTCACTAGTAGCTATATAATAGATGGTGAAATCTGCTGTTGATGAAATTTATTTTCAACTTCAGAAGCGACAATCACTGCTTTTAAATTCACAGATTATGCAATTATTACTGTTGGTTATATTAAAAACGGAAGGCTTGCTAGCCTTCCGTTATTTTTTTATACATTGACTCCTCTTTTACCTCGAATAAGTAAAATGATTGCAAAAACAATTGTGTATAACAAACATCCTAATAACGCTATCCAACTCCACAGAGTTTCATGTACAGTGCCATATGTTAAAGATGGAATAAACAATATAGCAAATAGTGGTAATGCCATTGAAATAGCTGTACCTGAACCAAGAACCATTTCTTCAGCTACTGGAGTTTCCAAATTTGGATCAATACCCTTTAAGAGAGCTAACCCAGTTGAAGCAACACCCGTTAACATCCCAAATAATCCAATAAAATATTCATCTTGATATTTCGGATATATACGCTTAGTCATATATTTCAAATAGAACAATGTTATTGTTCCAGCTAATACTGCTGTAACAATTAATTGAACTCCATATGAGGCTAAGAAATCTAAAGTTATTGTTAATACAGAACCTGCAATCATTACATTAAATGCAGCTGAAGCCATATTTGATAGAATATAATTATTCGTCATGAAACGAATATTTTTACCTTTTTTTTCAAAACGTCTTAAAACTTGTTTGTATAATAAGGCTATCAATATACCTATAATAAAATTAAATCCTTTGAGAAGACCAAAAACTGTGCCACCTATACCTGTTTCACCAAGCACCTGATGTGCACCATATAAAATCAAATAGACTAGACCGTAAATAATAGAAATGATAATACCCTGAGTAGTTATACCATCAAGCATACTAATTTCCTTAATCGTATCAATTTCTACAGTCATTTTATTCACTGATAATTCATCATATTTCTTGGGTTTCAAAACACCCCGTTTTCTACTTGCCAAATTAATAAGGATGACGCCAATGGTTCCTCCAAAAACAAATCCTAAGAAGGCATAAGATACACCTAAAGTTGGTCCATTTCCACCTAACATATCTGTCCACATTTTACCAATGGATAGTGCCAAACCTGGTCCTTGACCAAAACCTAAAGCAACTAGCATTCCAGACCCAACAAATTTATCACTAAATAGAATAAAAACAAGGAAAATACCTACGACAGCTTGCAAAGCATATGTACTCGTAATAAGCATTCCTGTTGACCATATTTTTTTCTTAATTTTACTATCATCTCTTTTTAATGCTAAGGCAATAAATCCAATTGCTAGTGCATGATAGACAATATAACCCATTGCATTTACATCAATAAATGTATCTTCACCAATGAGGATTGGTGCAAAGACAAGTGAGATAACAAGACCAATAAATCCTCCTAATAAAGCAGTTGGAATGACGACCTTATTTAATCCAGGCAGCCATGTCTTTAAAATTTTTGCGATAAACATTAAAACACCAATTAATAGAAAATATACGATAATACCCCATTCTTGCATGTTCTTATTCTCCTTTTATGTAGTTTATTGAATCCATAATTAACATTGGATCATTGATTCTGATGAGATACGTTTTTTCATCATAATCAAATGATAAGTAATTTTTTTGAGTCAAAGCTATTCCACTGATTAAATCAACATAAAATATCTTTTGGTATTCATCATTCACTAAAATTAATTCTTTCTGATGCAAGGTGATTTTCATGTCACCTATAATTATTCTTCTATTTTTTACAAAATCAATTTCAATAAGTCTTCCAAACGAATGTATTTCATTTAAAATTACTTCTGGAATTTTTTTCTTCTGCAGATGATCCCATTCAATCAAATTATCAAATGGTAAACCTTCAATAAATTCGTATGGGTTTATATGAGCTATCTTTCCACATGATTTGCAAAATATATCATTTCCTTTAGTTTCTATTGTTTGTAAATGACCACAAATTGGGCAATAGTATATATACTTTTCTAAACCAACTGCCTTTTCCTTAGATTTATAAACAATTTTTTCAGTTCGATTCCATTCATAATCATTGAAAGCTATGGCTTGTTTTATTTTCTGTTCAATTTGCTCAATAGATAGATTCTCAAGTTGAGATGTTGTTAAAAGTGTTTCATAATGAACATGATAGTATCCTTTTTTCCTTCTCTTACCCCACCTTGGTGCAGAAAAGTATCCGCCATTAATTTTAGCTAGCACAACTTCGTGTTTGATTTTTTTTACCAATTTAGCTATGCTAAAGTATGAAACGTCAGTTTGTTCACCAAAGTAGGAGGCATTACCTTCTGGAAAAATTATTATACCTCTTTGCTCATGATTAAAAGTTTGAATAATACTTCTGATAGTTAGTATATCACTTTGACCTTTTCGTTTAGCAATTGATTTAATCACTTTGTTTAATAAAAAATTATACCAAGGGTTTGTATATAAAATATTGTTTACGATAGGATAAGGATATTTGATTAGATTTATCTCAACAAATAAAGAATCATTTAATGAAGCGTGATTTGCAATTAAAAAATATGGATCCTTACGCTTGGGATTAAACTCAGAATATGTAAAAACAAAGTGATATCTCGGATAGAAAATGAGTTTTAATATGAATCTTCCTATTTCAACTTTTATCTTCATAGGACTCTCCCTTTTCTATCATTATACGATAAAATACTTTGAAATTCCAACAATTTTTTTATTTTATTTTTATATTGATAAAAAAAAGAGGTTAAAGTGGACTTTAACCCCCTGATTTATTTTTTTTAGATTTCCATTAAAGGTATATTAAATGCCTCACAAACACCTGGGCATGTACAATGCCCTTGGTATATGTTAACACCTTTTTTAAGAGGTTCAGAACGATTCATTGCAATATCTAAACCATCGTCTGCGATAAGCAATCCATACTTAAGTGTTGCATTATTTAGTGCGATTGTAGAAGTTCTTGGTACTGCTCCTGGCATATTCGCCACTGAATAATGAATAATACCATCAACAACATATGTAGGATTATCATGATAAGTTGGTTTACTTACTTCTGTTGAGCCACCTTGGTCAATAGCAACATCAACGATAACACTTCCTGGACGCATATCTTTATAATATGATCTCTTGATCAGTTTTGGTGCTTTTGCACCTGGTAATAATACAGCTCCTACAACTAAATCAGAATCTTTAATTGAACGCTCAATATTATCATTACTGCTATATAAAGTCTGAATACGGTTCCCATAAATATCATCTAGATAAGTCAATTTCTTTAGATTGATATCTAAAATAGTAACTTTTGCTCCCATTCCAACAAGCATTTTCAATGCATTTTCACCAACGACTCCAGCTCCTATAATTGTAACCTTAGCTTGATCAACTCCTGGAACGCCTGAAATTAGAACACCACTTCCGCCAAAGGGTTTTTCTAAATATTTTGCACCTTCAATTGCTCCAAGTCTTCCTGCAACTTCACTCATTGGTTTTAAACAAGGTAGTGAATTGTCTTCAAGTTCAATGGTTTCATAGGCAACTGATTGAGTTTTAGATTCTATCAGTGCATTTGTTAATGCTTCATTAGCTGCTAAGTGTAAATACGTATAAAGCAACAAGCCTTCTCTTAAATAAACAAATTCCGATTCCAAAGGTTCTTTCACCTTGACAATCATTTCTGATGAACTCCATACATCAGCTGCAGATTTTATAATCTTTGCTCCAGCATTGATATAATCTTCATTGCTAAAACCTGAATTAACTCCTGCATTGTTCTCAACCAAAACACTGTGTCCATGGTGGATATACTCTTTTACACTGCTTGGTGTCAATCCAACGCGAAACTCATTGTTTTTTACTTCTTTTACTGTTCCAATAATCATGTTTTTCTCCTTTTAAAATAATCGTATCTTCTACAATTATTGTAACATAAGTATGATATAAAATCATATGCTTTTTTATAGATTTTTATTAATTTTATTATAATGCTTAATAATGATTGATTTTATCTTTTCAGGTTCTTTAAGTAATGTATGAATTTCATTGAGACCTTTTCTATTTTTTTCGGTTTCTAACCATAATTTAAGATATCCTTCAGGACCATATTTTTCATTGATATGTTCTAATGCTCGTTCCACATGTTCTGCTTTACTTAATCCGGGATAATGTTTAAATCCAAATTGAACTGTTCTTTGAATGACAATTTCAGCATTAATATCACGATCTGCTTCAGCAATAATTTTTCCATAGATACTTCTTGGAGCATGAGTATTTGAAGCTCGATGATCCTCAATTGCTTCTTTCATTAAAATTCTTTGTTTCTCATCAAACCATTGAGTTAGTTTAGAATCCTTAAATAAAAAACGACCACCCGTTAAGTGATGATCTTTTCTTCCAAATTGCATTCCAATATCATGATAACAAGCAATCACGTAAACCATGTCTAAATTGACATCATATTCTTTAGCGATATTCATGGAATTTTCGATGATACTATAAACATGTTTGGGTTGATGTGCCATATCAAAAGATTGATACATTTGTATAATATTGTTTTCTAGATATTCTTTGAGTTGTTTTTCCATGAGTACCTAATTTCCAAACTTAATATGATCTTTAAGTGATTTAAATACATGTTCATCAGATTTAAAGCTAAGCATATCTACAACGTCGGTTTCATCCACCCATATTGCTTCAGCAATTTCTTCTTCTTGTCTGTTTAGCACATACGTTTTGGCCTTCGCTAAAAAATAAACAACATTCTTAATAACACCTGGTCTAGGGGAATATTGAGTTTGACCTTTGAATTGATCAAATATTTCAACATCAAGACCAGTTTCTTCTTTAACTTCACGTACAGCAGTCATAATTTCACTCTCATTTTTCTCTACGTGACCTTTTGGAAAGCCAAAATGCAATCCGAATTTTTGTTTAACGAGTACATATTGATATTTATCTTGATATTTTCTAAAGATGATGGCTCCACATGATTTTTCTTTTCTCATATTTTTCACCTTCTTGCTCTTATTTTTAGTATAACATATTGTTAAATCTTTTTGTTTTTAATTGGTATCTTCAAGTTGCTAAAAGCGGTTTCGTGGGGTATAATTATACTAGTATAAGTGAAATTTAACAATTTTGATAAAGGAGTGTCTATCGTGAAAGTTCTATTCTGCAGTTCTGAAGCATTTCCATTTAGCAAAACCGGTGGCTTAGCAGATATGGCTCTTTTTTTACCTAAATCACTAAAACAACTCGGTCACGACGTTAGAATTATTACTCCTTATTACAAAAATATCGCGAAATATCACAAAGAAATGACATTCCTTGGCTCATCGACAATAACTATGGGCGGAATTGAAACTATTGTTAATTATTATCAATTAATTTATGAAAAAATTCCTTATATTTTTGTACAAAATATGCATTATTTTGAAAGAGATCAGCTTTATGGGTATCATGATGATGCTGAAAGATTTGCATGTTTCAGTTATTCCATACTTGAAAGTTTAAAAACACTTGAATTCTATCCTCAAATTATGCATTTGAATGATTGGCAAACTGGAATGGTACCATTCTTGTTAGATGAACATTATCGAAAAATAAATGATCAATATTTCAGCATCCACACATTGCTCACAATTCATAATCTTGAATATCAAGGATCTTTTGATCCATATGTTGCTAGATTTTTTAATGTGGACTTTAACTATACCTACATGCATTTTGAACGTGTGAACTTTTTGAAAGCTGGCATTGAAAGAGCTTCAAAAATCAATACTGTTAGTCCCACATATAGAAATGAAGTCTTAACTAGAGACTTCGGCTTTTCTCTAGATGGAGCTTTAAATAATCGCGCAGGAGATTTTATAGGTATTTTAAATGGTATTGATGAAAAAATATTTGATCCAAAAACTGATCATCATTTGATTGCTAATTACGATGCAACGAATTTTAAAGATGGAAAACTGAAAAACAAAGAAGGATTATTACATCATTTTGATTTAGATGTTGATCTCAAAGAACCTTTAATTGCATATGTTGGTAGATTAGCAACACAAAAAGGTATCAACTTAATGACTCAAATTTTAGAGGAAACGATTGTATATAGCAAATCAAGATTTATTCTTATGGGATCAGGTAATGATGCTTATCAGGACTTCTTCCGTTATTTATCCTATAAATATCCAAAACGAGTCGCAAAATATATTGGTTTTAATGAAAAAATAGCACATCAAATCTATGCTGCAAGCGATTTATTCATGATGCCTAGCAGATTTGAACCGTGCGGATTAGGGCAATTGATAGCAATGAAGTATGGTTCGCTCCCTATCGTACGTGAAACAGGTGGATTAAAGGATACAGTAATTCCTTACAATCAATATACTGGTGAAGGTACTGGGTTTACATTTGCGAATTATGAAGCTTATGAATTAAAAGAAAAATTGTTTGAAAGTATTCATTTATATAATAGTAAAAAAAGAACTTGGTCAAAGTTAGTAAAGCAAGCTATGACCCAAAATTTCAGTCTTGAAAAAATGGCATTTGAGTATGAAAAGCTATACCAAATAATAATAGGAGTGTGAACATATGGAAACATTAGCATTAATCCTTGCAGGTGGAAAAGGAAGTAGACTTGATATTTTATCTCAAAGACGTAGTAAACCCGCAATGCCCTTTGCTGGTAAATTTAGAATTATCGATTTCACATTAAGTAACTGTTCTCAATCTGGATTATATGATATAGGTATCCTAACACAATATCTACCACTATCCCTCAATGAACATATCGGTAGTGGAAAACCATGGGATTTGGATAGAAGAGATTCTGGTGTAACTCTTCTACAACCTCATAACTATTGGTATCTTGGTACTGCTGATGCAGTTCTAAAAAATCTAGAATTCATCCAAAGAAGAGGACCCAAATATGTATTAATTCTCTCTGGAGATCATATTTATAAAATGGATTATCGCAAGATGCTAGCACTTCATGAAGAAAAACACGCATCATTAACAATTGCTACTCAACCTGTTCCAGAGGAAGAAATTTCTCGTTTTGGAATCATGTCAGTTAATGATGATGGTGAAATTATTAAATTTCAAGAAAAACCAAAAGAGTCCCAATCAAATTTAGCATCAATGGGGATCTATTTATTTGATTTTGATTTACTCAAAGACGTTCTTCTTAATGTTAAACAAGATGATTTAGATTTTGGTAAGCACATCATCCCACATTTAATTAAAACAACCAATAAAGAAGTCTATGCATATCAATTCAAGGATTATTGGATGGATGTAGGTACATATGACTCATATTTGGATACAAATATTGCGATGACGAAAGATTATACGGAACTTGACCTTTATGATCCAACCTGGAAGGTGTATACAAAGAGTGAAGATCTTCCACCAGTTAAAGTAGGTAGTGAAGCTGTCATTCAAAGTAGTCTTGTCTCTAATGGGTGTGTCATCGAAGGTACTGTCATACATTCTGTACTAAGCCCTGGTGTTCGAGTGGGTAAAGGTACTGTCGTCAAAGATAGTGTTATTTTAAATAATGTAATCATCGGTGAAAATGTGACTATCCAACGTTCAATTATTGATAAAAAGGTGATTATTGGACATAATACATTCATTGGTTATGGTAATGAATTCACTCCTAATATGGAAAAGCCCGATTTATTAGTATCTGGAATCACCGTAATTGAAAAAAACGCTATAATCCCTAGTGATGTTCAAATTGGACGTAACTGTAGAATATTTAAGACTGCTAAATTTGATGAACTTAAAATTCCAAGTGGTTCCACTCTAAAATAAACTTATTCAATCAGAATCAATTTTAAGGTAGAAACTTTGTTTCTACCTTTTTGTATATAAAAAGCTAAAAAAAGATGCAAGCTATCGCTCACATCTTAAATCTAACTATTATCAAATTACATAAAATCATATGGACTTAATTCATCTATCTCATCATTAATATCTACAGATGCTATATTTTGATTTAACCTACTTGCTAGGGTTGTTTGCCGCTTTTCGGATAAATGATTTGCTGCATAGACAAGTAAATTTAAATCACCCAAAATAATCAAATAACGTTTAGCTCTGGTAATTGCAGTATATATTAGTTCTTTTTTTAGCATATGCATATAGTTGCGTACCATTGGAATCATTACAATTTTATATTCACTACCCTGAGATTTGTGAATACTAATTGCATAAGCTAGATTGAGTTCATCCAAATCAGATTTTTCATACATCACATCATTATCATCAAAAGTTACAATCATATATTGATCATTTTTTGAATTGTATTTAATATTTTTTACAACACCAATATCCCCATTCATAATTAATCTTTCGGGATCATTAACCAGTTGAATGACCTTATCACCTATATAATAGGTTTTATCTCCATACGTCATACCATTTTCTTTATTGGTGTTAAATTTATCTTGTAAGAGCTGATTAAAACTATCAATACCCAATTCACCCTTATACATGGGTGCAAGGACTTGAATATCATCAATCATACTATAACCTTCGTGAATTGCTCCTTCAATTTGTTTTATAATCACTGATTTGATTCTATCTGCTTGTGCTCTATACAAATAAACATCTTGATCTGATATCAAATCTTCTTGATTTAAATTTTGCTCATTTACAGATCTTGCAAGTTGTATAATTCTTGAATCTTTTGCTTGTCTGTGAATTTCGTTTAATCTAACAACGGGAAGTATGTTCGAATCAATAAAATCAGCTAAAACTTGACCTGGTCCAACACTAGGTAGTTGATCGACATCACCCACAATAACAACCTGAGCACCCGATTTAATGCATGAAAATAATTTTTTTGCTAGGAAAATATCAATCATTGAAGCTTCATCAACAATGATTAAATCTTGTGTGAGTTGGTGATGTTCATTATAGGTAAATAACCCATCATAATTGTATCCCAAATGTCTATGGATTGTCTTTGCATCCATATCAAGCAACTCTTTCATTCTCTTCGCTGCACGACCTGTTGGAGCCATTAAAGCAATTTTTTCATAAATTTTTGGATTTTTATAATTAAGATTGTGGTATATTCTATAGACCTCCAGCAATCCATCTATAATCGTTGTTTTACCTGTTCCCGGACCACCAGTTATGATTGAAACAGGATTTGATATTGCTGTAATAATAGCTTCTTTTTGAACCTTTGTATATTGCATACCTCTTTGAATTTCAACTGCATCTACTAAAGTCTCTAAATACTCAAGATCATAGTGTTTAGCTTCAGTATTTGCAAGTTCAATCATTTTCTCAGCAAGGCTTATTTCAGTGAAGTAAGATAAAGAAAGATAATATCGGTCTTCTTCTAGAATTAACCTTGATTCCTCAATAAGTGTTTCGATACCTACTTCTAAAACAGCTTCTGTACCTAAAACTTGAAGTGCATATGATCTTAGTTGTTCTTCAGTCAGATATAAATCACCATTTTGATATGCAATATTTTGCATCGCATAAATAATTGCTGCTTTAATTCGTCTTATATCATCTTTTGCTATACCAAGTTTAGAAGCTATTTCATCAGCCTTTATAAATCCAATACCTTCAATATCATCAATTAAGTGATAGGGATTTTCTTCAAGTTTTTCTAGAGTTAACATTTGATACTTGCTCAATAATTTCATGGCAAGTTTTCCAGATAAATTATATCCATAAAGAGCAACTAAAATATACTCATTAGTTTGGTTTTCAATCAGTTGCTGATAAAATTTTTCAATGCGAATTGCGTTAAGTCCAACCGATTTTAAAATGGACTTATCCTTCATTATTTTTTTTATTGCATCAGGACCTAATACTTCAACCATTTTTTCTGCGGTTTTAGTACCTATACCATGAAAAAAAGGGCTGGATAAATAGCTTATCAATCCTACAGCACTTTGTTCTTCACATTTATGAAAAGACTCCACTTTAAGTTGATCACCATAATTTTGATGTTTAACCCATGTTCCCTGAAATTCATAATCAATATCTTCACTGATTATTGGAAAATATCCGACAAGGGTTACTATTTCTTCCTGTTCAGTAATAAGACGAGCAATGGAGTAACTATTTTCTTCATTATGAAATACGTAATTTTTGATTTTTCCTTTAATGGTTTCCATAGTTTCTCCTCACTTAATAGTTAATAAAATTATACCATTTTAAAAACATAAAAAAAAGGAACCTGCGTTCCTTTTAACTATATTGTCTTACTTTTTTATCAAGATAAGCTTCTTGAATAAATCCAGCACCTAAACAGACATCCCCTTGATAAAAAGCACATACTTGACCAGGTGTAACTGAGCGAATTTTTTGGGGATAAGAAACTAATATTGTTTGATAATCTATCCACTTAACTGAAACTGGATGATCTTTTTGTCTATATCTAAATTTTGCAGTCATCTGACCATCAATTTTAGGACCTCTCCAAATTACATCTGTAATCAGCGCTTCGTCTGAAAATAAATGAGGATGCTGATCATCTGGTTCAACATAAAGTGTATTTGTCTTTAAATCCTTACCCACCACATACCAAGCATTCGTACCTTCTTTAGAACCACCAATACCCAATCCTTTTCTTTGTCCTATCGTATAATGCATTAATCCTCTATGCTCTTTCATATAAGTACCATCGAGTCTTTTCATTTGTCCGGGTTGCGCAGGTAGATAATTATTTAAAAATTCATTGAAATGTCTTTCTCCAATAAAACAAATACCCGTAGAATCTTTTTTAGTTGCCGTTGCTAAATCTTGTTCAAGTGCAATTTTTCTCACTTCTTTTTTGTCTAAATGTCCAATTGGAAAAAGTACATTTTTTAGTTGTTCTTCTTTGAGTTGTGACAAAAAATAAGTTTGATCTTTGTTATTGTCATGCGCTCTTTTTAATACGGGATAAGATCCTGAAAGATCAACTTGTGCATAATGACCCATGGCAATATAATCAGGTTTGAATTTTTTTGCATAGTCTACAAATGCTTTAAATTTAATCTCATTATTACATAAGACATCAGGATTTGGTGTTCTATTTTTTTTATATTCATCAAGAAAATATGAGAAAACTCTATCCCAATAATCTTCAATAAAATCAACTTTATGTAATTTAATCCCTAATTTATTTGCTACTAATAAAGCATCTTGGTAATCCTTTTCTTGTTCGCATATTTCATCATATGCTGTTGGGTTCCCTAAAATATCATGATTTATTGCACTATCCCAATTACGCATAAAAACGGCTTCAACTTCATAGCCGTCTTTCTGAAGTAGATATGCAGCAACACTGCTATCCACACCTCCACTTAAACCAATAATTACTTTTTTCTTCATGCTTCTACTTTCTTTTTTACATCGCTCGGCATCCTATATTGACCTCTAGGTGATAGACTAATACCTAATATTTTAGGTCCTTCGGGAAGCGTTGTTCTTTTAAATTGTTGTGTGTAAAACCGCTTAAAAAAGCGATTTACATAATGTAGGGCTTCACTGTGTTCAAATTGAAAAGCTTGTTCAACTAACCAAATAATTTTCTTTTCGTCAGCACCTTGTTCAAGGTGATGAAATAAGATAAAGTCATTCACATCATAGCGACCAATTGCTTTTTCAGTTTCTTGATTTTCTAGCAACTCGGGTGTGATTGGTGCTTTCAATATTCTATCTAAAACAGTAAATAATTCTTTATATTGATGCTTAGCATGATAACTAATTATATGTTGTACCCAGGTTTTAGGTAAACCCGCATTAACTGCATACATGCTCATTTGATCTCCGTTATAGGTCATCCAACCCATAGCAATTTCTGATAAGTCACCAGTTCCTAAAACAAAGCCCCCATGCATATTTGCTAAATCCATAAGAATGAGTGTTCTAATACGTGCTTGAGCATTCTCATATGTCACATCTTTTTCTTCATGTTGAATTGTTTTAAGATGTTGGTCGACAGATTCCATGATTGGGATCTCCATCATAGTTACACCTAGTCCTTCCATTAAACGAATAGCGGCTGATTTACTATTCTTGGAAGTTACATGAGCTGGCATTGTTACAGCAATAATATCTTTTGGGCTCTTGCTCAATTTCAACATTGCTTGATGACTAACAAGTAAAGCAAGCGCGGAATCAAGACCTCCCGATATACCAATTACTATTTTCTTTGAACCTTCAGGAAGTGATTGTAGTCTTTTCACCAAACCAAATACTTGAAGATTATTAGCTAATTCTAAATCTTCTAAGCTTAATGGATTAGTGATGAATGGTTTTTGATTGATAGGTTGTTCAAAAATATATGATTTTGAATTTTCAAATACAACTGGAATAAATTGGTATTGATTTTGAATCAACATATGCATATCTCTATACGTACTATCTTGTCTCTTTTGATAATTTATAGCACTGATATCAATATCCGCAGTAAGGACAGTTGAATCAGTATCAAATGAAGTACTTTCAGCAACCATTATTCCTTGATTAGCAATGATTTTTTGACTTGAATATACAACTTCTGAACTCGATTCAAAATGACCAGAACTCGTATAAACATAAGCTGCCATTTGCTTTCTTGAATGATCTAAGACCAAATGTCTTCTTACCGTCGGTCTACCCACACGTTCAGTGGATGCAGATAGATTAAAAAACAAATTACCACCTGCAAGACTCATATCATCACTTGGACTATATGCTGCCCATAAATCTTGGCAAATTTCAACACCGAATCGAATACTATTTTCTGCATCTTCAAATATAAGATAACCAAATGGAACTTGTTCATTAAATAATTTAATATCTTTCATCGTTGTCTTAAATCCAGAATGAAACCATCTTTTTTCATAGAACTCTTGATAATTTGGTAAATAATGTTTAGGAACGATACCTAAGATTTTCTTTTTTTGAATCACAACTGCGCAATTATATAAAATGCCATAAAGATCAAGAGGTACTCCTAAGATATAGACACCTTGATAATTCGTTTTTTGAATAATATCAGATAGCGCATTTTTTGCTTCAGAAATAAATGACTCTTGATAGAAGAGATCGCTGGATGTATATCCGGTTATTGTTAACTCGGGAAAAACAATAATGCTAGCTTTTGTTTTAGCTAAAATAGATAAAATCTCATGTTTGTTGTGTTCAATGTCACCTACATTAATTTGTGGTGTTGCTGCTGCTACTTTGAGAAAACCATATTTAAACATTGTTTGACTCCTTATATAAATTATTTTGATTGATATATTTTAGAACTTCATTTGTCAGTATCGATGATCTTTTATCTGGATTATCTCTAGCATCTGTTGATGAAACCTCATCATCAAAGTCTATCAAAGTAAAATCATGTTTGACATCATTAAACATATGATTTACATCACCTAAATGTTTATTACTCTTTCGATTCATAATAATGAATGGATATGTTGCAAGTAAATTCTGATATTTCATCCATCTTCTAACACTAGATAGATTATCCATTCCAATGACAAAATAGATGTCTTTATATGTTTTACTAAGTTCATTCAAGCTCGCATAAGTACCTTGAAACTTTTGATATGCTTCTAAATCAGAAATGGAAACTTGTTTCAATGATTCGGTCATTATTTCCAACATTTTTAATCGGTGTTTAATATCAATCAGTTCGGGTTTCAAATAATGATTGCCCACCGGTAAAATTAAAATATGTGAATCGGGATAGATTGACAATAATTTATTTATTATATTTAGATGCGCTTTCGTCGGAGGATTAAACGAACCTCCAAACACTAAGACCATATAATCACCATACTCATTATATCATTTTTCAAAATGATATGTATACTACATATAAAACAATGGCATTAATGTATTTTGATGGGATGAATCTCAATAATGAAATGCTACGTTGCATTTTACTTTAAATTAATTCTAAATATTGATATAATAAGAATGTAGTATTGTTTATGTAAATTATCTCTTGAAGGAGTATGATAAAAGTGGATATAAAAGAAAGATATTATCAAAGAATTAGAACTGAAAATATGCGTTTGACAAAAAGCCGTAAGGCAATGATAGAAATATTAGAAAATCAACACTTAACGTTTAAAGAAATTCAAAAAGCTTTAGCAGCTAGAGGATTCTATAATGTTTCAACAATTTATAATAATCTTGAATTTCTGGTGGATCAAAAAATCGTTGTTGAACTTTACATCAATGATACAAAGTATTATGATCTAGCGATGGGCAATCCAATGCATAGTGCTGATAGCCATATTCATATTATGAATAAGGATACGAATACAATCACTGAAGTCAATAGTACAGACATATTTGAATATCTAACAAATCACCCAGCTTTTAAAGATTTGGATTTAGAATATATAAGAATCATAATTTCAGCCCAAAATAAGAAAAAATAAGCAAATCTGCTTATTTTTTTTATAATCGGTTGAAAAGTTTTTTTGAACTCTTATTTTTTTCTTGCAACCCTTAGTTTAGCTGATTTACAACGTGAATTCCTTTTGCATTCCTCATCTGAGGGGTAGATAGGTTTTTTTGTAATTAATTCTAGTGGAGATGTGTCATCTAGTATGATCGGTAAATTTTTGGGAATACGCATAGTGCTATGCTCTTTAAAAAAATGTTTAACTATTCTGTCTTCTAAAGAATGAAATGAGATAACAACAAGCCTTCCATCTGGATTTAAAATGTTTAAAGCATCTTTTAAGACTTCTTCTAACACTTTTAATTCATCATTGACAGCTATTCTTAATGCCTGAAACACTCTTTTAGCACTATGCCCTTTTTCATTATAGTTGACTTGATCAGTAATTTTCACTAATTCCATTGAAGTTGTCAATGGTCTATTTTCTATTATTTTTCTTGCAATTTTGAAACTATTTCTTTCTTCACCATAAACATAAAATATTTTTGCTAGTTCTTCAATTGAATAGGTGTTTAAGATAATCTGAGCACTTAATTCTTGCTGTTGATCCATACGCATATCCAAATTAGCATCTTTTAAATAAGTAAATCCTCTTTTTTCATCATCAATTTGGAATGATGAGAGACCCAAATCTAATAAAAGTCCATCAATGCCATTAATATTTTCTTCATTGAGTTTTTGTTTTAAATATTTAAAATTGCTTTTAATGATTTTATAATTATCGTATTTTTTTAAAACTTCTTTTGCATACTCAATAGCAAATTCATCTTGATCAAATGCATATAAAAAACCATCTTTTAGATGATCTAAAATTAATTTGGAATGACCAGCACCACCTAGGGTTCCATCAACATAGATACCATTAGGTTTGATATTAAGATATGAAATTGCCTCATTTAGCAATACAGTTTCATGTTTCATAATTTCTTCTCCATGTAATTCACATCAACTATATATGAAATACTATTCTTTGTCAATTATTCAAAGAAAAAGGTGCCTGTCGGCACCCTTCCTTAATCCTGTTTGGATTCTTTCTTGGTTAAAACTTGTTGTCCTTTGTAATAACCACTGTTTGGTGTTACACGATGTGGTAGTGTAAATTCACCTGTTTGCGGGCAAACAACTAAGGCAGGAGCGGTCAATTTGAAATGCGTGCGACGCTTTCTCTTAGCGGTTTTACTCGTTCTGCGAAATGGAACAGCCATCTGTTCACCTCCTATTTTTTCACAATCTTATCTAAATCAGCAAATGCAGGATGTGGACTCTTTTCTTTTTCAAAAAAGGTATCTTTAGCATCTGGATGATAGATGGTATACGGTTTTTCAGATACAATGTATCCAAAGATAATATCTGTAAGCTCAAGTGGGTTTGTCAATGGATAATCGGCATCATTTGAACTGCCAAAAACGATTTCATCACTAAATCCCAATTGATATGCAACGGGTTTTAATGTTTTCGAACAAGCGAGTTCCATTTTAACATCTACAGTTAGCTTCATTAATAACTCATCTAAGACAAAATTAAGATCACAAAAGATATGTGCAGGTTCAATTGCTAATATATCAACAATGTCTTCTATCTGTTTTGAAAAGTCATAGGTGAGTTCAAGTGAGGTTTTGTCTTTTAATTCATGTAAAGAAAATTTCATAATATCACCTCAACTAATTTATTATACATAATTATACTAGAATTGTCAATGAATTAAACATAATTTAATATGCTATAAATTCCCTATTAATGAGAACGACTCTCTCTGATTTTGTTCTTTAAAATGCTTAATATTTTTTTCTCAGTATCAGTAAGTAAAGCTGGCAAAGTATAATCCTGATGAACACGGTGATTTCTTAAATGAAAAGTGATAATTGTGCTGTCGCTCAAACCAATCTCAAGTTCAAGAGTAATATATTTAGGCTTATCAATATTATCATATTTAAGTTCTGTTTCCATGTGAATAACATCAGAATAATTAAATTCACCTGCAATATCTGTAGCTATATTGCCATTTCTATGATCAATATTAGCACGATAATAGAAAAGCGAACTTTTACCGAAAAATAGAAGATAAACTAATGCTTGATCATACATCATTGAAAATGTACCATCTTCTTTTTTGTCCAAACGGTAACTTACGCGTGATCCATGTTTAAAGGCATCGGGTACCGTGATAAGAATAGGAGCGCTATAATCAAATTTTTGAATACTAGAAAGTTGATGAGCTCTTTCAATGACATTGGCGTAATCGGCTTTGACCATTTCGTCATAGGTGTTTAAAAATCTTCCTGAGAATTTCTTGAAATATTTAGCGGTTACTTTTGAACGAGATTTTGCTTTTTTAGGTTTTTTTACTTTTGGAGCTTTGACTTTACGTACTTTTTCTTCTGGTTCATCATCAAAATCAAGCTTGTTTTTTTTAACTTTTTTTTCTTTTGGTTCTTTTTGAACTTTTTCCTTCTTTTCTTTCATGTTATTACCGCCTTTCGCCTTCTATTCTATTTTAACAAAAATTTGAAGACCTAGTCAAATATTGTTTGACTTTTTAAGAAGAAATTGAGAATTTCTTCATTTAAATGAATTAATCGCCTAAAATCCCCTCAAATAAGAGTTGTTTAAATTCTTCTGCTTTTGCATCAAGTATATAAGACTCGATATGATGGTGATGTAAGACATTTTCAATCTCATCTTTTTCATATGGAATATTTTTAAATGCATTTTCAAATGATGCCAATGAGGTTTTGTCAAAAAAATCACCTTGTATTGCTATATTGTTAATCATACCATCATCCAAATCGAGTTTGATTTCATAAAGACCACCAGACATTCTTTTCTTCAAAACTTTTGTATATGATGGTTGTTTTTTATAAATCCAATCTTTAGATTCGTATTTCTTAGCCATTTCATTAATCTCTTTTACTTCTGAAACGCTTAAGACGTATGTTTGGTTTGTTAATGTATTTTCGAAATGTTTAATTAATTGCTCTTGAGATAAACCATTTAGATATGGTTTTAAATTTGTGACTCTTGAACGAACACTATCTATACCTTTAGAAACAAGTTTTTCATCACTCGGGCTGATTGCTCTAACCATTGTTTCTAAATCACAATCATAAAGAAATGTCCCATGCATTAACATGCCATATTTATTTTGTAAAAATGCATTCCCTGAAATTTTTTTGCCTTCATAAAGTAAATCATTTCTTCCACTAAATTCAATATCAACATTCAATAATTTCATCGAATCAATAATTTTTGAAAGATATGTTTTAAATGTAAATTGTTTGTTCGTTTTTTTTGTAATAATTGAAAACATGGTGTTACGATGATCCGCATAAACACACCCTCCACCTGTTGGTCTTCTATAGATATCAATATGTTTTTGTCTTAGAAAATCCAAATTAACTTCGTTTTCTATGACTTGATTTTTACCAATTACCACGCCATGAATTTCCCAAGTAAAAAAATATGTTTCATCGTCTTTTAATAAATTTTTTAGAATATATTCTTCAAGAGCAAAATAAAAATATGGTTTTAATTGACCCTCGTTTTGGTGTCTAACCAAAATCATAATCAATGCCTCCTGCTATGCTATTTGATAATCAAATTATAGCATGCTTCTCTAAGAAAGAGAAATCTTATGTTTTATATATTTTAAATACAAAAGCAATATTAATGAAGTCAAGTTCTTAAAGTGGTATAATAATTATGAATAAGGAGGATGTAAAAATGTTAACTTTTTTAAAGCTATACGCTGTATCATTTATTATTTTTTTTGCAATTGATCTTTTTTGGTTAGGTATTATAGCTAAGAAATTGTATCAAGCAGAAATCGGTCATTTATTAAAAACAGATGTTAATTGGATTGCTGCAGTTCTCTTTTACTTATTATTCATTGGAGGTCTAGTTATATTCGTATTAATGCCTGCAGTTGAATCAGGAAATATTGTAAAGGCAATCCTATTAGGTGCTTTATTTGGATTTATTACTTACGCAACATATGACCTAACAAATCTTGCAACACTTAAAGACTGGCCATTAAAAATAACAATTATTGATTTAGTATGGGGAACTTTTTTAGGTACATCTACAAGTACATTATCTTATCTGTTTTATAATCTAATTTTTTGAGGTGAAAAATGCCAGAATATCAATTAACAAATGAATTAATTTATAAATCATTTATCTTCGGTGCACAAAATGTTATTCGTGAAAAAAACAGCTTAAATGCAATCAACGTATTCCCTGTTGCTGATGGTGATACTGGAAGTAACTTAGCTTCAATGATGACGAGCATTATTGAAAGATCTAAGCTTGGTGAAACAAGTGAAGAAACAATTCAATCGATAGTCGATGCTGCAATCGTAGGTGCTAGAGGTAATTCAGGAATAATATTTGCAGAATATATTTATGGTTTTTCTCTTGCTTTAAAAGAGGACATCATCGATACTGATACATTTATAAAACTCGTTGAAAATGCTTCAGATTATGCTTATCAAGCAATAGCTGTACCTGTTGAAGGTACAATGATTACCATTATGAGAGCTTGGGCTCATGCATTAAATAAATTTAAAAGTGTTGCATCCAGTTTCATTGAACTCTTGGGTAAAGCATATGATTTTGTTCTTATCGAGCTTTCTAAAACGACTGAAATGCTTGCTGTTTTAAAAGAAAATAAAGTTGTTGATGCAGGTGCAAAGGGATTTGTTCATTTTATTGAAGGTTTTCTAAAAGCTCTAAAAGGTGAAGAAGTTTCTCTTGATATAGAAAAAATAGAAAATATCGAACAATTGCATGTAGATCACTTAGAAGACTCTCAAAATAGATATTGTACCGAAGCTCTAATTCGAGGTAATGATATTGATTTGGAAAAAATGAAATCTGAATTAACTGCTTTTGGCGATTCATTAGTTGTTGCTGGAAGTAATAGAACAATTCGTATACATATTCATAGTAATCATCCAGATCAAGTCTTTGCTTATTTGGATGGTATCGGACAAATAACAGAACAAAAAGTTGATGATATGAAACGTCAATTTGAAACCGCAAATCACAGAAAATATCCCATTGCTTTAGTAACCGATTCAATTGCTGATTTACCTGAATCGATGGTAGATAAATATCAAATTCATATGTTTCCGCTCAATTTATTAATCAATGACACAAACTACTATGACAAAGTAACCATTCAAAACTCTCGATTTTATGAATTGATGGATTCAGTGAAAACTTATCCAACATCAAGTCAACCTAATGCAAAAAACCTTGAAAACTTCTTCTCATTTTTAACAACCTATTACAAAGATGTAATCGTTGTAACTGTTTCAAAGAAAATGAGTGGTACATATCAAGCATTTATTGAAGCTTCTGCGAAGTTTAAGAATGCTCGGATTAACATTATCAACTCTAAACAAAACTCCGGATCTGAAGGTTTAATTGTTATGAAAGCAGCGGAAATGATTGATCAAGGTCTTCCTTATGAGGAAATTCTGGAATCAATTGAATCCTTGATTCCAAAATCAAAGATTTTGGTTAGCGTGAAAACACTAAAATACATGGTTAGATCAGGTCGGGTTAGCAAAGTAACAGGTTTGATTGGAAAAATAATGAATTTAAAACCAGTCATCTCAATTGATGAAGATGGTAATGGAATTATTTTTGAAAAATCACTTAGTTTAAAATCTAGTAATAAGAAGATTCAAAACCATATTGAAAGTATTCAAAAAACTGAAGGTATTGAAACTTATGCTATCGTTCACTGCAATGCTTTAAATCGCGCACAAGAATATGCCTTAAAATATGAAAAAATTATTGGTAAACAACCTGCTTATATTATGGATATCTCAACGATAGTAGCTATGAATGCAGGTATCGGAACAGTTGCTATTGCTTATATTAAGGGAGGTAAATCATGAATTTTCTAGTTAATGCACTCGTCTTATTTGTTTTCTTTGTTCTCTTTTTCATCATTGCTCAAATCAAAAAAAATAACGGGCTTGCAGATATGGCTTGGGGTTTGGGATTTGTTGTCATAGCATATACTAGCTTGATTTATGCTGGAACATATACATTGCCTGCAATTGCAGTTGCTTTACTTGTTAGCTTATGGGGTTTTCGATTGTTTTTCTATATTGGACTCCGAAATTGGAATAAACCAGAAGATTTTAGATATGTTAATATGAGAAAAAAATGGAAAACAAATATTCCATTAAAAGCTTTTATTTATGTTTTTATGCTTCAAGGAACATTTATGTATATTATCTCATTACCTATTCAGCTCGTTAATATAAATGCTGTGGAAATCAATAGTACACTAGGTTACTTGGTTTTACTGATTGGTTTAATTTTATGGTTTGTAGGATTCTTCTTTGAAACAGTCGGTGATGCACAACTCAAAGATTTCAAATCGAATCCTGAAAATAAAGGAAAGATTATGCAATCAGGATTATGGAAGTATACACGACATCCAAATTATTTTGGTGAATCACTTATGTGGTGGGCAGTCTGGATTGTTTCTATGTCAAGTTTAATTTGGTTAAATCTAATAGGTATTATTGGTTCAATGTTCATTACATACCTTTTACTCTTTGTTTCGGGAGTTCCACTTCTTGAAAAGAAATATAAGGATAACCCATTATTTCAAGCATATGCTAAAAAGACATCAGTCTTTATTCCTTTACCACCAAAGAAATAAATAAAAAGGCCTAGTTATGAAAGAGTAAGATGTTAGTAGACACAAAAAAAAGTCTATTAACATCTTTTTCTA
>CAZMIG010000012.1:0-59668 GCA_964566285.1 uncultured Mariniplasma sp.
AATAGAAAGAAAGGAATTACTCAATCTATCATTACAGTATTGAGTATACAAGGTTATTATGAAATCTATATTAAATGAAAGTCATTTAGAAAGACGGAAACAGTTTTTTGGTAATGTTTCAGATGAAAATTGGGACGATTGGAAATGGCAAACATCAAATCGGATAAAAACTGCAAAAGATTTAAAGAAATATATCAATTTATCCAAAGATGAAGAAAATACAATCGAGCAAGTTTTAGGTAAACTCAGAATGGCAATTACACCCTATTATTTGACGTTAATTGACCCAGATAATCCTAAATGTCCAATTAGACAGCAAGCCATTCCTTTTGGTAGCGAATTAATTAAAGGGGAAAATGATATTTATGATCCACTTGCCGAGGATCATGATTCACCTGTACCTGGATTAACTCATCGTTATCCAGATCGTGTTTTGTTTTTGATAACGGATATGTGTTCTACATACTGTAGACATTGTACAAGAAGAAGATTTGCTGGACAAAAGGATACCGAACTCAAAATAGATCAAATAAATAGAGCAATTGAATATATTAGAGATCATGAAGAAGTCAATGATATCCTTCTAAGCGGGGGAGATTCATTTATGGTTTCTGATGATCGTATTGAATATATTTTAAAGAAACTTCGTGAAATAGATCATGTACAAGTGATTCGTTTTGGAACAAGAACACCAGTGGTTATGCCTCAACGTGTAACAGAAAAGTTAGTTAATATGCTAAAGAAATATCATCCAATTTGGGTTAATACACACTTTAATCATCCCAGTGAATTAACTCCTGAAAGTAAGAAGGCAATTGATTTATTAGCTGATGCAGGTATTCCTGTAGGAAACCAGAGTGTTTTACTTAGAGGAATTAATGATTGTGTTCATACTATGAGAAAACTTGTCAAAGGACTGATTTCAATTAGAGTTAGACCATATTATTTATATCAATGCGATTTATCAGTTGGTATTGAACACTTTAGAACATCGGTGTCTAAAGGTATAGAAATTATTGAGGGATTGCGTGGTCATATCAGTGGTATCGCTGTACCAACATTTGTTATTGATGCACCTGGTGGTGGAGGAAAGATACCCGTTATGCCTAATTATATGATTTCTCAAGCACCCGGAAAAGTTGTTCTTCGTAACTTCGAAGGAGTTATTACAACATATAGTGAACCTGAAAACTATAAATCAGAATGTGAGTGCGAAGAATGTAAGAATGAAAAATTAGACGGTATTAGTGGTTTACTAGAAGGTAACAAAATTTCTATGGAACCAGAGCATTTAAAAAGAAAAGAAAGAATTAACCGTGAAAAAACTCATTGACCCTATAGATACTTTGGGAATTATAGGATTATCGAAAAATAGTGGAAAGACAACAACTTTAAACTATATTATTTCCCTTTATGAGTATCTAAAAATTGGAATAACATCCATTGGTCTCGATGGAGAAGCAATCGACCAAGTCAATTTTTTACCCAAACCAAAAGTTTATGTTAAGCGTGGTATGGTCGTTGCAACTGCAAGTGGATGCTTAGAAGCTTCATTTGTAAATTTTCAAGTCTTGGATAAGACTGATTTTTATACTGCCTTAGGACGGATTCAAATCGTTGAAATCTTATCTGATGGTCATATGGTCATTGCTGGACCCACAACAAATAAAGAGTTAAATCAAGTACTTTTAAAGATGAAGTTATTTGTCGATAAGATATTTGTTGATGGTGCATTTAACAGAATGACATTTTCAAACATAGATCAGATTGATGCAATTATTCTTGCAACTGGTGCAGCAGTATGCCCCATAATGAGTGAAACAATTAAACAAACAAAAATGATTGCGGACACATTTGGTTTAAATAAATCATATCGTATTGAAAAAATACCGATCGAGATGATGATTGTTCAAACAACATTTAATAGATATGGATATGGTGATAAAAAAATTGAGACACTACAACATTTACTTTCAAATATAAATGATAAAGTCGATCTCTTATATATCAAAGGGGCAATTACACCTAAGATCATTCATTTTTTCACAGAGAAAATGATGACAGATTTTTCATTAGTATGTGATGATCCAACAAAATTATTACTTGAGAAAAGAGACTTTAAATATTTGAAAAAATTACGTATTGAAGTAAATGTAATTCACCCCTGTCCTTTATTGTGCGTTACAATTAACCCTTGGAGTCCAACAGGTAATCACTATGATAAAAAAGAATTTATGGAACAAATTAGAAGTGCCATATCATTACCGATATATAATGTCATGAACAAGGAGGTAAACAATGTCAAAACTTCACTTGAATCAATTGCAAGTCAAAGCGTGTAGAGATAGTGCTGAGCAAATAGCAAGCCAAGTACAATCTTTTATTGATCTCCACACAACTGTTTCAGTTGAGCGATCCATTTTACGATTATTAGGTGTCGATGGAATTAATGATTTCGGAGTACCTTTGGTTAATGTTGTTATTGATCATATCAAGAATAATGCTGATTTATCTTTGGGCGTTTGTCATTATATGTCCTATGCGATTCACGACTTAAAACGTTCTCCACAAGAAATATCAAATAGTATTTCGGCAAGAAAATTAAGTTTAAGCAAATATATGGATAACACGGAAAGCCCTTATTTAAGCGATTTAACACCATACTTCGAAGAAACATTAAAAACTATAAATGAGATGAGAACCTTAAGAAAAGAATGGATAGAAAGAACAGCAATTAAGACCACACCAAATAAATATGTCATTGTTGCTACAGGCAATATATATGAAGATATTAAACAAGCAATATCTGCTGCTAAAAGAGGTGCTGAAATCATAGCAGTGATTAGAAGCACTGGACAATCTCTTTTAGATTACGTTCCTTTTGGAGCAACAACAGAAGGTTTTGGTGGAACTTATGCAACTCAAGAAAACTTTAGATTAATGAGAAAAGCACTGGATGAAGTATCACTCGAAGAAAATAGATATATCAAATTGGTTAATTATGCATCTGGTTTATGTATGCCAGAAATCGTTGCAATGGGAGCGATTGAACGTTTAGATATGATGCTTAATGATTCTTTATATGGAATTATCTTTAGAGATATTAACATGAAAAGAACTTTCATTGATCAATATTTTTCAAGAGTGTTAAGTGCCTATTCTAATATCATGATTAATACAGGTGAAGATAATTATTTGACAACCTCTGATGCAATTGAACATGCACACACAGTTTTAGCATCTCAATTTATTAACGAGCAATTTGCTAAAAAAGCATTTATGGATGAATCACTCATGGGATTAGGTCATGCTTTTGAGATTAATCCTGAAATTGAAAATAGTTTTTTATATGAGCTCGCTCAAGCAGAAATGTCAAGAGAGATTTTTCCTAACGCACCATTGAAATATATGCCACCAACAAAACATATGACAGGAGATATATTTAAAGGTAATGTTCAAAATACATTATTTAATATTGCTGCAGTTACTTCATCACAATCAATTCATTTACTTGGTATGATGACTGAAGCCATTCATACACCATTTATGAGTGACAGAGCAATTGCGATAGATAATGCAACCTATATTGAAAAAGCTTTTAAGGATTTTGGAAATGAAATTAGCTATCGTCCCGATGGCATCATTATCAATAGAGCAAAAGAAGTTTTAAAAAATGCACAAGATCTTCTTTTAAAGATCAGCAGAGAAGGATTATTTAAGACCTTAGAAAAAGGAACTTTTGCTGGAATTTCAAGACATGAAGATGGTGGTAAGGGATTAGATGGAGTTATTAAAAAACACAAACATTACAAAAATCCAGTGATTGATTATTTTATTAATTCACTCAAGGAGGAAAATCATGCCTAATCATAAGCATTTGATTCGTCCATACGGAGATACTTTAAATGATGGTAAAGTTCAGATTAGTTTTTCTTTGCCTGTGCCATGTAATGCATTAGGTGAAGAAGCAGCTAAACAAATGTCATTAAAAATGGGTATTCATAATCCTTCAGTTGTTCACAGTGCTCCTTTAAGTGATGCATTTAGTTTTTATATTGTTTACGGAACGGTTGAGCATCAAATTGATACAAATGCTTTGCATGTTGTTGAGGTTGATTCAGAATCTATGAGCAAAGAAGAAGTTGAACAATATATTGAAGAAAACTTTAATACACCCTTGGTTTTCATAGGTGCATCAACAGGAACTGATGCACATACTGTAGGTATTGATGCAATTATGAATATGAAAGGCTATAATGGAAATTATGGTCTTGAAAGATATAAGGGTATAGAGGCTATTAATCTAGGTGGACAAGTCGATAATGAAACATTACTTGAAAAAGCAATAGCATATCATGCAGATGTGATTTTAATCAGTCAGACGGTTACACAAAAAGGTATTCATGTTCAAAATTTAACGAGTTTTATTGAATTACTTGAAGCAGAAAATAAAAGAGATCAATTTATAGTTATTATTGGTGGTGCTAGAATTAATCACGGATTAGCTAAAGAATTGGGATATGATGCTGGATTTGGTTCTAAAAAATATGCATTTGATGTAGCAAGCTTTGCGGTGCAAGCTTTAAAGAAAAAGCATGTCAAGATTAAAAATCACAAGTAAACAACCAAGGATTTTATGGTAAAATAGAAGTATCAATTCAGGAGGTTTCCGATGAAAATTTATACAAAAACAGGAGACTCAGGTCAAACTGACCTTTTAACAAAGCGTATTAGTAAAACAGATTTACATATCGCAGTTAATGGAGCATTAGATGAAGCAATGGCGTTTTTATTGATGTCAAAGCATGAGATAAAAGATGAAGATATTAAGAATGAAATCAATCAAATTCATGATCATTTATTTTCTATTTGTCATGAAATTGCATTAAATCATCCTGACAAAAAAATTACATCAGAAGAAAACGTAAATTGGTTAGAATCTAGAATTGATGCTTACGATCATCAACTTCAACCTTTAACAAAGTTTATTAAACTGGATCAAACACTTGCCGCATCATGGCTTAATTTGTCCAGGGTGACGATCAGAAGGGCTGAAAGAGAACTTGTTTTATTGGCTGAACAGAAAGAAATTAATAGAAATACTTTGCAATATGTGAATAGATTATCAGATTATTTATTTACTTTAGCTAGAGTGTTTGACGAATTATCATAGAGGTGTGCGTATGGAAAAAATTAAAGTAATTATTTGGGGATTTGGAGCAATGGGTAGAGGTATGGCAGAGATGCTACTCTACAAAAAAGGTGTTCAAATTGTTGGAATATGTGATTTAAATCCTGAATACGATAAGAAGAATTTTTTAGATATATTAAATGTAAAATCAGATCATGAACCCGTTATTATTGAATCAAATATTGATTTGGTTTTAAGATCCAATACTGCGGACGTTGTTTTATTATGCACCGATAGTTTTGTCAAAGATGCATTTGATAAAATCCAGAAAATTGTTATACAGGGGATGAATTGTATTTCAACCGCTGAAGAAATGGCATATCCTAACGCAAATGAACCAAGATTGGCAAAACAAATTGATAACTTGGCTAAAGCATATAATGTCACCGTATTAGGAACGGGAATCAATCCAGGATTTATTATGGATTTACTTGTAGTTGCTCTAACAGGAACAATGGCTGAAGTTAATCACATTGAAGCGAAAAGAGTAAACAGTTTAAGTCCATTTGGACCAACTGTTATGAATGAGCAAGGTGTAGGTCTCACAATTGGAGAATATCATAAGAAACTTATGGACAAGAAATTAGCAGGACATGTTGGTTTTAAAGAAAGTGTCCACATGATTTCTGATGCACTAGGTGTTAAACTTGATGGATTTAACCAACAAATGGAACCTATTATTACTGAAATTGATCGACAGAGTAAATATGGAGAAGCACTTACAGGAAATCTAGCGGGCATAAATATGACTGGTCAGGGTTTATATAATGGAGATGTATTTATTGATTTGATTCATCCTCAACAAATTGAACCTGAAATGGCTGGTATACAGACTGGAGATTATATAAATATAAAAGGAATTCCTAATATCAATATGGCAATAACTCCCGAGATTCAAGGTGGTATTGGAACAATTGCAATGTGTGTAAATATGATACCCCATGTGATTAATGCAAGATCGGGATTAAAGACAATGATTGATTTACCAGTACCAAGAGCAGTTCTTGGTGACATGAGAGATATGATAGAATCAGATGATGAATAGGAAATCTTTAAGATTTCCTATTTTTGCTTTTTCACAGTAATAATCACTATACAATAATATGCAAAAATGGTATTATATTTAGTGGGTAAGCGCTTTCAAGTTAGTTATCTTTTTTTCTATGAAATGGGAGGTTAATCAGATGATTAAAAAGCATACATTCGTACAAATATATAAAAATGTATTATCTAGAGAAAACAGAGCATCTAATCTACCTGCAGATACAAAAGATGTTCCTTTTGAGATGCGTGTCAAAGGGAAATTACTTAAAGCAGCTGAGATTGGAGATCTCGTTGAAGTCATAACTTCAAGTCAAAGAAAAGAAACAGGAATTTTGATTGCTGAAGAACCGTATTTTTCTCATAGTTTCGGACATTTCATTAAAGAAATTGAGGATGTTAAAGATATAATTATAGCCGAAACGGAGGACTTGAATCATGAGTAACTCTTATCAAGATATTATTTCACGAAAAGCAATCATCACGAAAAGTGCTTTAAAATTGGATTATGATCAGTACGAGAATTCAGGGATTGGATTTAACTATGAGAAGATGATGAAAGATTCTGGCTATAGTCTTAATGACGTCAGAAAAATTCAGTTGGAAAATAGTGTGGGTTCAACACCTTTAATAGAATTGAAAAGATTATCTCTTTATGCAAGAAAATTTGCACCCGAAGGTTATGGGGCACGCATCTTTTTAAAAGATGAAGCAGCAAATATTAGCGGTTCTTTCAAAGCAAGAAGAGCTGCAATGAGTATTCATCAAGCAAAGACCTTAGGTTATGAAGGTGTCATTGCAGCAACAAGTGGTAATTATGGAGCTGCAGTTGCAGCTTTAGCAGCAAGAGCAGGACTTAAATGTATTATTGTACAGGAATGTTATGATTCCAATGGTATTGGGCAACCTGAAATTATTGAAAAAGCTAGAGCATGTGAAGCATACGGTGCAGAAGTTATACAATTATCGGTGGGACCTGAATTATTTTATGAATTTTTAAAGCTATTAGAAGAAACAAAATATTTCAATGCATCACTTTATTCACCTTATGGTGTTATGGGTATAGAAACTTTGGGATATGAAATAGCATCTGAAATAATGAAGAGAGAAAAGAAATTCCCTGAAATGGTTATTTGTACAAATGCTGGTGGAGGGAATTTAACTGGAACTGCAAGAGGTTTTATAAAAGCAAAAGCAATTGATACAAAGGTTGTTGCAGCAAGTGTTGATTTAACTGGACTACATATGGCAAGTGATCATGATTTTAATCAAAAATCATTTACAACTGGACATACAGGATTTGGAATACCATTTGCTACTTTTCCTGATCGTAGTGATGTGCCACGGAGTGCAGCAAGACCATTAAGATACATGGATCAATACGTGCTCGTCAATCAAGGAAGTGTTTTCTTTATTACTGAAGCACTTGCTTTACTTGAAGGGCTAGAAAGAGGACCAGCAGGTAATATTAGCTTAGCTGCAGCGTTTAGTCTTGCACAAACAATGAAAGAAGACCAGATTATTGTTGTTCAAGAAAGTGAATATACAGGAGCAGGTAAACATATGAATGCTCAAGTATCTTTTGCATCAGATCGAGGCGTTGAGATTATGTTGGGCGACCCATTAAAAGAAAAACCAGGTAAAAACATTATTTTTCCTAGTTCCGGAGCACTACTTAAACATAAAGAATTACCTTTAGATCAATTGAGAACCTCATATTTGAAACACTATAGCAACCAAGATTTAACAGATACTGATTATTTGTATCTATCAGAAGAAATAAAAACAACAATTGAACATATTAAACACTTAATGGAGGATCTTGATGAAAGCAAGAAATGATGATTTTAATAAACGAAGAAAACATTTAGATACGTATAGTGACCAAGAATTAAAAACCTATTTTTATAAGCTAACAGATCAACTTATTGATCCGTTATTAGAGATGGCATTTGAATATACGTCACCAGCTATTGAGCGTAGTGTGTTGTTACGCATGGGTTTTTCTAGTTTAGAAGCAAAGGCAATTACAGATCGGCTATTCGAACATAATTTATTAGAATTTGGTGCTGGTCATATAATCTATTATTATTCAAAACAACATCATCTGTCCATTAGAGAAGCAGGATTAATGCTTCTCGAAGGATCTAATATTAATCAAATGGTGGAGGTGTTCAAACATGAAGCCAAATGAAAAGCTTGATATTAGAAACCTTCTTAAGGATTTAGAGCATTATCGACCAAGAAGAAAAGGTTGGGTATGGCGAGACAAGGGTCCTATTGACTTAGGTCCATTTCACTATGTAGAAGCAAGTCCATCATTAAAAAATTTTGTTGCACTTCCAAGTGCAAGAAATATAAATGGTATCGATCCTCAACCTGATGCTACGATTACAACTGAAATTGCTTCAGGAAGATTTGAAGATGATATTAGAAGAATGAGAATGGCTGCTTATCATGGTGCTGACCATATTATGGTAATAAGAACAGCAGGTCAGTCACACATGGATGGTCTTCTCGAAGGAACACCCCAGGGTATTGGTGGTGTTCCAATTACGAGAAAGCAAGTTAGAGCGCAACGTAAAGCGCTCGATTTAATTGAAGATGAGGTTGGTAGACCCATCAATTATCATTCATATGTTTCTGGTGTTGCAGGTCCTGAAATAGCGGTAATGTTTACTGAAGAAGGTGTCAATGGAGCTCACCAAGACCCACAATATAATGTTTTATACCGAAATATTAATATGATTCGTAGTTTTGTTGATGCTGCAGAAAGTAAAAAGATAATGGCTTATGGTGGACTAGCACAAATTGATGGTGCACATAATGCAAATGCAACAGCAAGAGATGCTTGGAAGGTTATGCCTGAACTTCTTGTTCAGCATGCAATTAATAGCAGAATGAGTGAAAGAGTTGGGATTCGTCCTGATTTAATATGTCTTTCTACTGTACCTCCGGCTGCACCACCAAGTCCTGATCTAAAACTAAACTTACCTTATGCAATTGCGCTTCGTGAATTCTTTTCAGCATATAAAATGCGTGCGCAAATGAATACGAAATATATGGATTCATCAACAAGAGAAGCCACGGTTACTCATGTACTAAATTTATTGATATCTAAATTAACATCAGCGGACATTCAGTCTACAATTACACCTGATGAAGGACGCAATGTTCCATGGCATGTCTATAATATCGAAGCCTTAGATACCGCGAAACAAGCAATGATGGGTATGGATGATCTCAAAGGTATGCTCGATTTTAAAAAAGATGGTTATTTGATGAAGACCAAAAGAGAAATACAGGAACGAGCTATTTTAATGCTTGAAGAAATCATTGAAATGGGTGGTTATTTTAATGCTGTTGAAGCTGGTATGTTTGTTGATAGTGGTAAATATCCAGAACGTTCTGGTGATGGTATCACAAGAAAAATAGATGGTGGAATTGGTGCAGGAACAATCATAAAAAGACATAAGAATTATATGGCACCAGTTACGGCACATTATGGATATAATAATTTAAGTCAGTACGGAATAAATGATGATCCAGCATCACTCATTGGTGGATCGACTTTTGAAAATCCTGAGCTGATTCAATACATTGATGAACTCGATGATGAAGATAGCGTGAATATCAGACTAGACGAAAATGAAAGATATCGTTCAACATCGATGCTCAAACCTGAAGTTCAATGGCTTGGTGATGGTATTGTTACAGTTGATTTATTCTTTCCAACTGATGTATTAACTGCTGAAGCAGCAGCGCTTGAAGCTGGAAAGCAAATGAATTTATCAGCTGTTGAAGTGATACATAAAGAAATCATGCATCCGAGTGAGGGTACAAGAATACAACTAAAAGGTACAGTCAATTTTGAAATCGATACAACAAAGCTTGTTTTACCTAAGAAAGAAGAAGTTTTATCTGAAGATGAAATTCTAGAATATGTCAAAAAATATGGAATTAAAGTAGTTGCTGGTACTGGTGGAAGTGATGAACACAGTGTAGGTATGCGTGAAATTCTTGATATTAAACATGGTGGTATCGAAAAATACGGTATTGAGTATACTTATTTAGGAACGAGTGTTCCGATTGAAAAATTTATTGATGCAGCCATAGAAACCAATGCGGCTTGTGTGATGATTTCTTTAATCATCTCTCATGATGATATTCATTATAAAAATATGCAAAAATTAAATGATTATGCCATTGAAAAAGGCGTAAGAGATAAGTTGATCTTACTAGCTGGTGGTACTCAAGTCACTCCTGAACTTGCTAAAAAGTATGGAATGGACCAAGGATTTAGTAGAGGTACCCATGGTAAGGAAGTAGCAAGCTTTATTGTCAAGAAACATCGTGAAATCTATGAAAATTGATTGTTTAGTTGCTGAAATTGGTTCAACAACCACAGTCGTCAATGCTTTTAATCTAAAAGATAGCGTTGCTTTTTTAGGACGAGGAATGCATCAGACAACTGTCGATACAGATGTGAATATAGGTTTAAAAAATGCGATAGATAATCTTAAAGAAGTATTAGACGTCGATGAGTTAACATATAACGAGCTTTTTGCATCATCCAGTGCTGCTGGAGGATTAAAGATAACTGTTCATGGGTTAGTATATGAGATGACGGCAAAAGCAGCAAAAGAAGCTGCGCTTAATGCAGGTGCTAATATTCATTTAATTACTGCTAATTTATTAGAAAGTGATCATATTGAAAGAATCAAAGAAATACAACCCAATATGATTATCATCGCAGGTGGAACTGATTATGGTGAGAAGGAAATTGCGTTTCAAAACCTTTTAACTGTTCTACCCTTAAACATTCCTGTGATATATACAGGTAATATCGCAAATCATGATCGAATAAAAAAACTAAATTATCCAAATCTTCGAATTGTCGAAAATGTTTATCCCAGAGTTGATGATTTTAATATCATTCCCTTAAGAAAAGCAATTTATGAAACTTTTGAAGAAAATATTGTTCATGCAAAAGGAATGCAACACATTTTTTCTATGGTGAATGGAACAATTATTCCTACACCGGGAGCTGTGATGGATTCGACACTGCTTTTGGATGAGTTGTTTGATGGTGTTATCACTATAGATGTTGGTGGCGCAACAACAGATGTTCATTCAGTTTGCGAAACCAAACCTATTTATCAAAAATATAGTGATGGAGAACCAAGATTTAAAAGAACTGTAGAAGGTGATTTAGGAGTTTTCATCAATAGAAAACTTGTCCTCAACACTTTTAATAATAAAGAGCTAGAACGTTTAATGGATATGAGCAAAGACGATTGTTTGCGTTTGGCTGAAAAAGAATCTTTCATTCCTTCATCAGTTGAAGGAAAAAAACTCAATCAAATCATGACTGCGCAATGTGTCAATCTTGCACTTGATAGACATATTGGAGATTTAAGAAGAGTATTTACTACAAATGGATTCAAAGTTATCCCCGAAGGTAAGGATACATCTTTAGTAAAAGCAATCTTTTTAACTGGTGGAGCATTATTAAATGTTGATAATCCAGAAAAAATGATTACTAAATATATCGAAAAGAAGCATAAAAAACTTGTTCCAAACCAAAATGTGAAAATTTATAAAGATTATGATTATATATTTGCATCTTTAGGAGTTTTATCTCATAAATATCCTAATGAAGTGAAGAAATTGTTGAAAAAGACTATTCGGTTGGAAGGTGAAATAAATGATTCCTAGTCTCCATATTAATCTTGAAAAATATCGTCATAATTTATTATTTATGCATGAACTACTGAAAAGCCGAGGTGTGACGATGATGGCTGTTTCTAAGGTTTTTTGTGCAGATCAACAATTAATTGATGTGATTAACGAAACCAAAATAGAATATATTGCTGACTCAAAGATTGAGAATCTTAAACAAATGAGAACTGCAAAACCTAAAGTTTTGTTGAGAATTCCGCAAATCAGTGAAGTTGATGATGTCATTAGTTATTCCGATATTTCTTTGAATTCAGAGTTAGATACAATTTATGCATTAGATCATGCTGCCATGAAAAAAAATCTCAAGCATGACATCATTTTAATGTTCGATTTAGGTGATCTAAGAGAAGGTATCTATTATCAGGTGGATTACATACCTATGGTTAAACAAATATTAGAACTTAAACATATAAATTTATATGGTATTGGAACCAATCTCACTTGTTATGGTGGTTTAATTCCAAGTTTTGATGTTTATAAAAAATTGGAAACCATTAAGCAAGTCATTGAAAAAACATTTAATATTCAAATCACATTAATTAGTGGAGGAAATTCTTCATCTATACAAATGATTGTTGATCATCAATTTCCAACCTTTATTAATAATTTAAGAATAGGTGAGATTTTAGTGCTTGGCCGTGAAACAGCTTATGGTAAACACATTGAATCAATGTATGATGATATCTTTGAATTACACACAGAAATAATTGAAATTAAACATAAACCATCGATGCCTGAGGGTGAGTTAGGGTGTGATGCATTCGGAAATAAAGTCGATTTTAAAGATGAAGGCATAATGAAAAGAGCAATCATAGGTATTGGTAGACAAGAAGTATATTGTGAAAATTTAATTGCACCAAAAGGTATTAGAATCCTTGGATGCAGTAGTGATCACCTCATTGTTGAAATTAAAGAAGGCAATTATAAAGTTGGAGATTTAATGATATTTAAACTTACTTATGCTGGTATCTTGAGTTTATCTACCTCAAGATATATGAGGAGGGTATATGAAAACAATTTATAGACCCACCTGGGCAGAAATTAACTTAGAACATATGTGGCATAATGTGCTAATAGCACAAAAAAATGCTCCAAATAAAATCATGATTCCTGTCATAAAAGCAAATGCTTATGGTCATGGAGCAATTGAAGTCATGAAATACTTACATGCACATGGCATTCGTTATGCTGCCGTATCACTTCTAGAAGAAGCCTTAGAGTTAAGAGCAATTTTTAAAGATATTGATATCCTGATGTTAGGGCCAATTATGCCCGAAGACTTGAAGGTTGCTTCAAAAAATCATATTGAGATTACAATCTACGATGATGAGATTTATCAAGCGATAAAGAAATCTAAATATTGGATTACATGTCATGTTAAAGTTGATTCTGGAATGTCCAGATATGGCCTTACTGAGCCAGAAAAGATTGCAAAAATGATTGAGAATTTAGAGTTGTCTGATCATATATCTCTTAAGGGAATCTATACGCATTTTGCAACTGCAAATGATGATGAAACTTATTACCGGATGCAATTAGAAAAATTTAAGCTTGTCCTTGATGCGATTAGAACATTGCCTCCAATGATTCATATCTCTAATTCTTCATCGACATTAAAATATGAAAAAAATTATGATTTTACAACACACTTTAGATTGGGTATTTCTCTATACGGATTATCTTTAGACCATCCCAAACCTGATATAAAACCTGTGATGTCTTTAAAATCAAAGGTTGTTCAGATTAAAGAACTAAAACCTGGTGAGTGTGTTGGTTATGGAGCTACTTATTGTGCAAAAGAACATGAGAAAACAGGTATTTTACCTATTGGGTATGCTGATGGATTTATTAGAAAAAATAAAAATAGTTCTGTTGAAATCAATAACAAACTGTATCAGCTTGTTGGAACGATTTGTATGGATGCATGTTTTATTAAAATTGATGATGAAATCAGTTTAGGTGATACGGTAACCTTATATGGTGGTATGATTAGTATTGATGAAGTTGCTAAAAGATTACAAACAATTAACTATGAAGTTTGTACGTCACTATCATACCGTGTACCTAGAGTAATGATTAAAGGAGGAAAACATGATAAAAGTTAATTCTGAAATTGGGAAATTAAAATCAGTTTTACTACATCGGCCTGGAAAAGAATTAGAAAATTTAACACCAGATCTTTTAGAAAAATTACTTTTCGATGATATTCCTTATTTAAAGATTGCTCAAGAAGAGCATGATTTATTTGCTGAGACCTTGAAAAATGAAGGGGTTGAAGTTTTATATGTAACTGATATGCTTACTGAAGCACTTGAAGCGCATCCTGAGGTTGTTAGTAATTTTGTTAATGGATTCATTGAAGAATCAAAAATCAACTCACTTACGATAAAGACGGGTTTATATCAATATCTCATCAATTTGCCCACTACTGAAATGATTCATAAAATGATTGAAGGAATTAGAACAAATGAAATTGTTTTAGGAAAAAGTGTCTCAATTATGGATATGTTAGAAGATGAATATCCATTTTACACAGATCCACTTCCTAATTTATTATTTCAAAGAGATCCGTTTGCCAGTGTAGGTTGTGGTGTTGCCGTTGGTAAAATGTCAATGCAAGCGAGACAAAGAGAAACACTTTTTTCGGAATATATCCTAACTTATCACCCTCGTTTCTATGGAAAAGAAATTCCTTTCTATTATGACAGGTTAGATCGATATCGACTCGAGGGGGGAGACGTACTCATCCTTAATAAGCATATTGTTGCTATTGGTATATCAAATCGAACAGATCCGAGAGCTATTGAACATTTTTCTGAAAGGTTATTTCAAGAAAAAAATGAATTCACAACTGTGCTTGCCTTTAATATTCCTAAGAGTAGAGCATTTATGCACTTAGATACTGTCTTTACTCAAATTGATTATGGCGTGTTCACCATTCATCCTGAAATTGAGAAAAAATTAACAGTCTTTGAAATCACTAAAAATAAAACAAAGTTTGATGTTGTTAAGATCGTTGATTCATTAGAAACAGTTCTTGAAAAACACTTAAAGATAAAAATCAAGCTGATTCGTTGCGGTGGTAAAGATCAAATAACGAGTATTAGAGAACAATGGAATGATGCAGCGAATACGCTTGCAATATCTCCAGGTAAAGTCATTGTATACGACCGTAATCATGTCACCAATAAAATGTTAAGACAAGCTGGTATTGAAGTACTTGAAATCGAATCGAGCGAACTCTCTAGAGGACGTGGAGGTCCTAGATGTATGAGTATGCCACTAGAAAGAGAAGAAATATAAAGGAGCAGACAATGAATATTAAAGGAAGAAATTTTATTACTCTCTTGGATTTTTCACCAGAAGAAATCCAAGATCTCATCAATTTAGCTGCAAAACTGAAATATGAAAAAAAAGAAGAAATCTCACACAAACACCTTCATGATAAAAACGTGGTTTTATTGTTTCAAAAAGATTCGACAAGAACACGTGCAGCATTTGAAGTTGGAGCACTTGACTTAGGAATGGGTGTTACCTATTTAGGACCAACCGGTTCACAAATGGGAAAAAAGGAATCCGTTAAAGATACAGCAAGAGTTCTAGGGAGAATGTATGATGGTATCGAATTTAGAGGTTATTTACAAAACGATGTAGATATATTAGGAGAATATGCAGGAGTTCCAGTTTGGAACGGATTAACTGATACTTATCATCCAACCCAAATATTAGCTGATTTTCTAACCATACAAGAACAATTTGGACATCTTAAGGATATAAAATTCGTTTATCTTGGAGATGCAAGAAATAACATGGGTAATTCTCTTATGATAGGGTGTGCGAAAATGGGTATGCATTTTTATGCTGCAGCACCTAAAAATTTATGGCCAAATCAAGAATTGATTGAAAAGTGTGAAAAAATCGTACAAACTACCGGTGCAACACTTAATTTCACAACTGATCCTGTCTTAGCTACCAAACTTGCAGACGTGTTATACACAGATGTTTGGGTATCGATGGGTGAACCAAAAGATGTATGGAAATCTAGAATTGCTGAACTTCATCCATATCAAGTCAATATGAGATTGTTAAAAAATGCAAAACCAACCGCAATATTCATGCATTGCTTACCAGCATTTCATGGAAATAATACTGAACTCGGTGCTCAAATTGCTCATGAGTTTGGAAATGAATTTCCAGTCGTTGAATTTGGTGAGTTAGAAGTAACTGATGAAGTAATTGAATCTGATCAAAGCGTAGTCTTTGATGAAGCAGAAAATAGAATGCACACCATTAAAGCAGTGATGTTGGCAACTTTGAGTGATCTTTATGTCTAGATTTGTTATCTCATTAGGTGGTAATGCGTTAGGTAAAAATGCGAGTGAACAAAAAGAACTGCTTAAAGATGTTGCTCAAGCCATTTTTCCATTAATTGAAGCTAATCATGATATCGTTATTGTTCACGGTAACGGACCACAGGTTGGAATGATTAATTTAGCTTTTAGTGAATCCGAATCAACACCACTCATGCCTTTTGCTGAATGTGGTGCAATGAGCCAAGGTTACATTGGCTTTCATATCCAAAATGCAATCTATAACATTATGGAAGAAAAGAATTTTCATCGTCCCATTTCAACGGTCGTTTCACAAGTTTTAGTTGATGTGAATGATCCAGCTTTCCAACATCCAACTAAACCTATTGGAAGCTTTTACTCGAAAGATAAAGCAGATGAACTTGTATTAAGTCAAGGCTATACAATGGTAGAAGATGCGGGTAGAGGATATCGAAGAGTTGTAGCAAGTCCTAAACCACTTGACGTGATTGAAAAGAAGAGTATCTTAGCCTTATTAAAAGATAACCAAATTGTTATTGCCGCAGGCGGTGGAGGAATTCCAGTTATTCAAAAAGGAAATCATCTCATTGGTGTTGATGCAGTTATTGATAAAGATCATGCTAGTGCTAAGATGGCTGAAATTATAGGAGCTGATGAACTAATCATTTTAACTGCTGTTGATTATGTTTTCCTTGATTTTAATTCACCTGAGCAAAGGGAATTAAAAATTACAACTATAAGTGAATTAGAAGTACTATTAAAAGAAGGACACTTTAAAAAAGGATCAATGCTACCAAAAATTGAAGCTTGCATGGCTTTTGTTAAAGCAACTAAGAAACCAGCAGTTATCGCATCTTTAGAACATGCCTCACTTGCTTTCAAGCAAGAAAGCGGTACGATTATTAAATTTAAATAATAAAATTCATAAAAAAAGTTGTACCCGAGGGTGCAACTTTTTATTTGATTGTTGGTTTCATGATTTCAATACCTGCGTGCTCGCCAATATCTTCATAAATGAGATTATTTTTATGATAAAGTTTTAAATGAATGGTACCAGATAGACCTTCTTTGATTTGTTCAATCATCATTCCATTTTTAGGAGATGCAAGTTCAATTTGAACAGAAGAAGTAGCAACAATTTCTAGAAGATACTTACCCTTTTTTATTGTATAACTTGCCTTTTCATCTTCAATGGTTTCTTTTTTAACTTTCGCTCCATTATAAGTAGCAAACCGGTATTCTTTGTTTTGATAAAAAAGATTTACGATTAATCCCTTGAAATGAAACCCTATAAAAGGGATATCTGCATATGAAAACAGGAAAGAAGTGTTTAAATCTTTGAAGTGATTAGATTGAAGCCATACATATATGCTAGGGAATGATGTTCCCCAATCTTTTTCCATATAGCCTTTACCATCAAAAAAATCAATATTCTTTTGGTTGATATGTATGATCCCACTAAGTTGATGTGACATACTGATGATTCCATGGTAACATTCCATGAAATTCATATAACCGAAAATGCCCATGATATTAGGAGAAAATAATGATTTTTTGATTGGAGTCATATAATCAATATTTACTATACCAGCAATTTTCAAATCTTTTTTTCTAATTGATAATTCGATTCTTTCCTTGGAAAAATAGTTTTTACCAATTTTTATCCAGAATTCTTTATGACTATAAGAAAAATCACTAAAGTCAAATCGTAAATAATGTGTCTTGAGTGACACTCCTTTTGGACTTTTATGAGATACAAACACTTGAATAAAAGCGTGTTGATCTTTTTTATTGATGCTTACTCCAGGAATAAAGGCAATTGTATCTTTTTCATCATGACTGACAAGCTTATAATACCAACCCTCGAAATAATGATCTTTCTTTTTATTTCCCTGAAAGTATTCTGGATGTATGAGTTTTTTAAAATACATAATAGCCCCTAATAAAAAAGCTGGAATAACCAGCTTAGTTTTTTATGGTTGCATTGCTCCGAAAAGAACGAGCCAAGCTAAAATTGACTTAGCAACAAGGCTGAGTACGATATATGTACGTTCACCATATAGGTAATCTTTCCATTTGCCGATCTTTTTATATTGTAATACCATATTGATAGGAAATGTGTTAAATGCAACAAAGTAAGTACCTACAATTGCCCAAACAAACCATGGGACCATATCATAATTACCTGTTCCAAACATGTAAAGAAGAATTGCTACCCAAGGTGCTAACCCTGCAAATGAACCCCATACAAATGGACCCCAATGAATCTTTTCATCTTTTTCTCTTTTAGCGTTAAGTTGTTCCATAACGAGACCAAATAGATTCATACTGGCATTAACAACAAAGATTAAGATGAGAGATGCGATGTCATAAATTCCAAATAAGGTTGCAATTAAAACAATCATGACTGAAGAACTTAATGCATATTCAAACCATCTGAATTTATTGATTCCTAGAGCTAAATCCTTATTATAAATATCATTAGTCTTCTTAGGAATAGAGATTAAAGCATGTGCTGCTGCAGATAATAGTAAGAATACTGCAACGAGGATTCCAAAAGGTAATTGGAATATTTCTGATGAGCTAAGTTCAAGTGATTGAGTGACTTGATTAAACTCCAAGAAGTTTTGTGTGATTACTGGTTTAAATTCGGCAATATTTTGAATGACTGAAGTTGCCAAAAAAAGCATGAGGATCCCTTGAATTAAGTGAAGTCCTCCCATAAGCATATTAAATTTTCTAAGTTTCAATAATTTTTCTGTTTCCATGTTTCCTCCAATTTTTTTTATTTCATGCTTAATTATATCATTAATATTTAATATTGCACTGATTTTGCTCATAAAATAATCATATCTAAAAGGAGTAGATTAATCATTCATGAAATATGATGATACATGATAAAATAAGAATATAAAAAACTTATTTTATGGAGATTATATGAATTCTTTGAGAATTAAACAATTAAAAAAACAAACAGCAATTAATACGGGTAAATATGTTTTGTATTGGATGCAGCAATCTCAACGTGTCCATTATAATCATGCACTTGAACATGCGATTCTTACGGCAAATCATTTTGATTTACCTGTTTTAGTGTTTTTTGGATTAATTTCAAATTACCCTGAAGCAAACCAAAGACATTATGTATTTATGCTAGAAGGATTGAAAGAAGTTAAACATATCTTAGAGACCTTTAATATTAATTTCATTATTAAATTCGCATCTCCTGAAATAGGTATTCTTCCTTATTTAAAAGAAGCAAAAACTCTTGTGATGGATAAAGGGTATCTCAAACATCAAATCAACTGGAGAAAAAGTATCTTAGAATATTCCAATGAAAATGAATTGCATTTAGAAATAGATATCGTTGATACAGATCTCATTGTACCAGTTGAAATTGCTTCTAATAAAGTTGAATATGGAGCATATACATTAAGACCAAAATTAAAGAAAATATTTCAAGAATTTAGAGATTTCACACGCATCTCAACAGTAATTAATCAGAAAAAATTAGAATTTGTTAGTGATGATGATTTATCTGATATTAATCAAACCATTAAAACATTAAACCTAGATCATACACTACTTCCAAGTAGATTTTACCAAGGTGGTTACCTTGCAGCATCAAAGCTCTTTTATGAATTTTTAGACCACAAAGTAGAACACTATCTTGATAGTAGTGATCCAAGTACTGATTACACTTCGAAGCTTTCAATGTATCTTCATTTTGGTCAAATTTCTTCTCTAGAAATACTTGAAAGAATGATGATGGCACATCATCATGGACAGGTTGATGGAGCATCATTAGATGCCTTTATTGAGCAATTATTAGTTAGAAGAGAATTAGCATTTAATTATGTTTATTACAATAAAGGCTATGACCGGTTTGAAACAATGACTGAATCCTGGGCATACTTTACAATGAAAGAACACGAGATGGATCAAAGACCATTTGTTTATACAAAACAGCAGATAGAAAACAGTTTAACCCATGATCCATATTTTAATGCTGCTATGAAAGAAATGGTTTATACAGGATTTATGCACAACTATATGAGAATGTACTGGGCAAAAAAAATTATTGAATGGACACCATCATATAAACAAGCATATGAAATGATTAAAGACTTAAATAATCACTATTTTATTGATGGCAGAGATCCCAATAGTTATACTGGGATTGCATGGTGTTTTGGTAAACATGATCGTGCTTGGAAACAAAGAATTGTGTTTGGTAAATTAAGATATATGAACGACAAAGGTTTAGAAAGAAAATTTGACATCAATTCTTATGTTAATAAGATTGAAATGATAATAAAGGGTGATTTCACTATTGTGAATTAGGGCTTTTCATAGTAAGATGAAATAAAGAACGAAACAATATTGAAACAACACATCTGGGATTTAGGTTTCTGATGTGTCTTTTTATTTTTCAAGGTTTTATAAAAAATAGGAGGAGAAATGATGAAAAAATTACTGACAGTCGTAGCATTCGTTTTATTGGCTTTTTCTATCGCTGCATGTACTGGAGCAACATCAATTACTATCCACTTTGAAACTAATGGCGGAAATGTAATTGAGGACATGATAGTAAATGCAGATGATACAAGTTTTGAATTACCTACACCGGTTAAGGAAGGATACACATTCGATAGTTGGTATACTAACGAAGATTTAACGAGTCCTTTTTCTTTTGCTTCATTATTGACAGCAACTGAAATTACCGTTTATGCAAGATGGAACTCTGAAGTAACAAGTTATACAATAACATTTGAAGTTAATGGAGGTAGTGCAGTTGCACCCATTGTGGCAGCAAGCGGAGCAACCATCCCAGCACCGACACCTCCTACTAAGGCTAATTTCACATTTGGAGGATGGTACAGTGATGTAGCTCTTACTACAGCATATACATTCTCTGTTATGCCTGCACAAAATTTAACGCTTTATGCGAAATGGAATGCAGTTATCGCTCAAACCACAATTACATTTGAAGTCAATGGAGGAAGTGCTGTTGCTGCTATAACTCAAAATATAGAATCAGCAGTTACTGCTCCAGCATCTCCTACAAAGACTGGTTATACATTTGGCGGATGGTATAGCGATGTTGGTCTATCGACAGCTTATGTTTTTTCTACAATGCCCAACACAAATATTACACTTTATGCAAAATGGACAATTAACCAATATACAATAACATTTGAAGAAAACGGAGGAACTGCTGTTACAGACATCACTCAAGCTTACTTAAGTGCTGTGACTACACCGACCCCTCCAACAAAAGCAGGTTACACGTTTGGTGGATGGTATAGTGATGTTGCACTTACCACTGCTTATGTATTCTCAACAATGCCTGCACAAAATACGACACTTTATGCAAAATGGACTGCGAATCAATATACGATAACCTTTGAAGAAAATGAAGGAAGCGCTGTTACAGATATCACTCAAGCTTATATGAGTGCTGTGACTACACCGACTCCTCCAACCAAAACAGGTTACACATTTGGTGGATGGTATAGTGATGTTGGTCTATCAACAGCATATACCTTTGGTACAATGCCACTCAACGGTATAACATTATATGCGAAGTGGACAATCAATCAATATACAATTACATTTGAAGAAAATGGAGGAAGTCCTGTTACAGATATCACTCAAGATTACTTAAGTGTTATCACTGCGCCAACACCTCCAACAAAGACAGGTTTTACATTTGGTGGATGGTATAGTGATATACCAATTACTACAGCATATACATTTACTTCAATGCCTGCATCAAATATAACACTTTATGCGAAGTGGGATATCGTTGTTTACACGATAACGTTTATTGACTTTTTAAGTGGAAATGATCTCGTTTTACCAATTCAATTGCCAACAGGTGCAACAATTACTTTACCAGTACCAACACCATTTGAAGGCTTTGAATTCCTAGGATGGTATACGGATATTCAATTTACTACGCCATTTGTAGGAACAGAAATGCCTGATCACGATTTTACTTTATATGGGGATTGGATTCAAGGTGTATATACAATTACATATGAAACCAATGGTGGTACAGTTTACGATACCGCTCAAGTTCCTTATATGGATCAAATTCCAAATCCTGGAATTCCAGTGAAAGAGGGATATATATTTGGAGGATGGTATGCTGATGCAGAATTAACATTACCTTATGAGTTTTTAGATATGCCAGCTTCAGATATGACTGTTTATGCTAAATGGGTTGCTGAAGAAGGATTCTATCCAATTGATTTATTACTCATCAATCAACCAGCAGAACCAGTTACTGTTCATGGTGTCATCTATTATGTCTTCCCAGATGCAGGAAATCCTGGATTCTACTTATATGATGGTACAGGATATATTTTCGTGCTTCATTTAAGTACTGGCTTCATGGTTGGTGATGGAATAGAAGTAACAGCTTCATTCGATTTATTTGAAAATACACCACAACTTGTTGATGTTACAAATATCACGCCTGATGGTACATTTACAACAATGCCGAACTTTTCAGAAATGTTATTAGAATATTTGACTCAAGTTCCTGAAGAAAATCTTGATATTTATGGAACACCTGTCTTAATTACTGGCGTTGTTGGTAATAACGGACCTGATTATTATTTGACTGTTTTAAGTTCTAATGATGTGGTAATGATAAACTACAAGTCGTATCTACCTATGTCCAATCCATTTGAAACACTAGTTGGACAAACTGTAACGATTCAGGCTATTATTCATGATTACAATGGATATTCACATCAATGGCATATTCTATATAATTCAGGAGCAAGTATCGAAGTGACCGAGTTAACTGATCAAGAAAAACTTGACTTGCTCGTAGCGTTTGCTACTGAAATGCTTGATAATGAAGTGTTCTATAATGGACAAAACTTTATGATTCCAGAAAGTGAACCAGTTTATGGTGCATCGTTAGCTGCAGAAACATTTGGTGACAATGCATCTTATTACGATCCAACAACTGGTGAATTTGTCTTTATACCTGTTGAAATTGAAATAGGCCTAAGAATTACTGTAACGATTGGTGAACTTTCAGAAATCTTTGATTTGACGATTATTTTAAGACCTATTGAAACAATGACTGTGGCAGAATTCTTAATGTCAGATGATATGGAAATGCATGAAGTAGTTGGTGTTGTTATCTTTGTAGCTACCGATACGGATATGCAAATGATGGTCATTGCAGATGAAACTGGTATTTTAGGAGTTGTATCATCAAGTGTTGTTGAAGTTGGGGACTCTATTAGAGTTCTTGGTTATAAGATGATGCAGGATGGTGCAGCACTACTAGCTAATGATCCGGAAATGACACTTGTTGAAATTATTGATCATGACCAGGATGTTCCAATTGATCCAATTGCAATAACTGTTGAACAGTTTAATTCTTTAGATCCTAATAATCCTGTTTATTGGCTTCAATATTTTGAAATTTCAGGAGTTTTACAATATGATCAGTTTAAGCGTACTATTTTCTTAGAAGATGGAATGATTGGGATGCCAATCTTTGCATTCGATATGAATGCACAAAATTTATTAAATACATTTACAGGTTTAGAAATAAGAATTAGAGGTATTAGTTTACCAAGTTTTGATCAAGAAGGATCTCAATTGATGCTTGTATTCTCAGGAAGACCTGAAGATATTATTCTTGATTATACTGATGTAGAATTACTTGATGCGATTGCACAAATATTAACTGATTACCTTGGTGGTTATACATATTTTCCAGGACAAATCATTGAGTTACCAAGAGATCACCCTGCTGCACCTATTACTATGACTTATGAACTCTTGGGTGATGATATAGGGTTACTTGATTTATTGACTGGAGAAATTTCGCCAACAATCGAAAGCGAAATAACTTTTGATTTACATGCAACTTTAACTTATGGTGAATTAACACAAATTACAATTATTGAAATTCATGTTGCACCTATGAGTATATTATCGGTTACCGATTTTTATCAGTTGACTGATTATGAAAATTCTTATTATGTTCAGGGTGTTGTTATCCTTATCCAACCACCTGAAATTATGGTGATGGGTATAGATGAGCATAATTTTACTACGGTAATGATTGCAGATGAACACAGTGTTGCTACGGTGATGATTACTGAAATCGTCAATCTAGGAGATTTAATTATTGTCAATGGATATAAGGAACACGATGGTGGAATTGTTATTGTTTCAGGTAATCCAGAAGAAACATTTGTTGAAATTGTTTCACATGATAATCCTCATCCAATGACGAAAGAAGTCATTTCGATGTCTGATTTCTTAGATATCGATATGACACTTCCTGAAAATATGATGCATTATTATCAAATCTCAGGTACGCTTGTAGAAAATGAAGAATATCACGTCTTCTTTATACAAGATGGAGAATTAAATGTTTCTATTTTCCCAATCAGTCAAGAAGCATATATGGGATTATTACAATTCAAAGATATGGATGTACTAGTTTCTGGTTTATCATTCCCAAATTCTGAAGTTGGAAACATGTTAATGTTCACAAACTATCCTGGAGATCTCGTTCCAAATATGACACCTGAAGGATTTGCAGCATATATAGAAGATTTAACAATAAGTAATCACCTAGATGCTGAATTTAGACCAGGTACCATGCATATATTAGAAGATGATTTCCCACCATTTTTATTAACAATTGTTTATGAAGTTACAAGTAACGCAGAACTTTATAACCTTGAAACAGGTATGATTTCTGCTGATATTGATACACCTACATATATTGATATTACAGCAACTATTTATATTGATGGAGTTTATTACGATGAATTTAGTTTTCAAATTCATGTCGTACCTGTACCAATTTTAACAGTTACAGAATTCTTTAATTTAACTGATAATGAGAATGAATATTTGGTTGAAGGTATTGTGGTATATATTCAACCTGAACAAAACCTAGTCATGATTGCTGATGCAGATCATGTGATTATGGTGATGAGTGAAGAAACAGTTCATTTAGGCGACCTAATCAAGGCTAGAGGTTTTAGAATGGATAGCCAAGGTATGATTATGTTGGTTGGTAATCCAGCTGAAACAATCGTGGCTATTGTTAGCAATGGTAATTTTAATCCATTAGTGGGACAGGAGATCTCGTTATCTGACTTTATGATGCTTAACCCATATGATTCTGCAAATAGCTTAATTTATTATGAATTTGTAGCAACACTTCGTGAAGATACATACAATCATATGTTCTATTTAGATGATGGAGAAAATCAAGTTCCAATCTTTGCACAACGCCCTGAAGACTACGCAATGCTTCAGACCTACAGTGAACGATTGGTTCGTCTAAGAGGTCTTTCTATGAACGCCGGGGATGCTGGAATGCTGATGATCCTCTTCATTAATTTACCAGGCGATATTGAATTACCTTACACAGTTGATGAATATGTTGATTTGCTAGCAACTGAATTACCACAAAAATATGATGATATGTTCTTTATACCCGGACAGACATATTTATTACCTACGAGTGATCCCGATTATGCAATTACGTTTAGTTATGAATTGCTTGGATTAAATGCTGATAAATATAATATAGCAACAGGACTAATTTCTGGCGATATTGTTACAGCGTTAGATATTGAAGTAACAGCAACTATTCAAGGTGGATCAACAACACAAATTGTTGTCTTAATATTCCATGTTATACCTCCTGTAGTTGTTACTATTGATGGTTTTATTAATGGTACAACTGATGTTTTATACCAAATTCAAGGTATTGTTTTAATCTCAATGCCAGATGAAAAAGATGGTGCAACACTTATCGCTGATGCTACAGGACAAGTCTTTGTTGTATATCCTATGCCTGTTTATGTTGGTGATGAAGTTATACTAGTAGGCTATCAAGAACTTTTTGAAGGTATGATGGTACTTGGTGTAGAACACAAAGTTTTACTTGTTGACACATTATCATCTAATAATACTTTACCTGTTACCCCAATAGTACAAACGATTGATGACTTATATAATATTGATATGACTGATATAGCAAACTGGGGATTATATGTAGAAGTTACAGGATTTATTTCTGTGTATGATGAATATGATTATATCTATATTTCAATTGCTGATGGTTTCAATGGAGAAAATACATTTGAAATATCTGCTGCAACTAAAGATGTTATGGAAATGTTATATGAATATAATGGATTAGAAGTAATACTCAGAGGATTCTTGTTACCTGACTATAGTGATGATTATATGAACCCTTATCCAATGTTATTTTTCACAGGATATGAAGGTAGCTTAGAATTGAATTATTCAACGGATCAAGAAAAGATCGAGGCTTTAATTAATTTGGGTCATTTCTTCTTAGAATCAGAACCATTTAGTCCTGGTGATGACTTGATGTTACCTCCAGAATTTCCAGTTTTAGGTGCAACAGTAGTTTGGGAAATTGTCTCTGGACCTGCAGAAATTTATGATTTTGAAACAGGAATGATTGCAGATGTTTTGACGATACAGACGCTAATATTTAGCGCAGAAATTACCGTTGGTACAACAATAGTTAATCAGCAATTTGATGTTGTTATCGAACCAATACCTATCTTAACAATTTCTGATTTTTATATGACTTGGTATAACGAATCAGCAAAGATTCAAGGTGTTGTCACTGCCATCATTGATGATTATCGTTCGATTTTAATGGATGGTTCAGGAATGATTTTAATTGATAATTATGTTGGTTTAAATGTTGGTGATGAAATTGTTGTTTATGGTGAACATCAAGTATCTGAAATGACAGACCTTATGAATGGTGAAAATGGTGGATTCTACGATGTATTAAATACTGGAGTTACACCTACGATTCCAGTATCACCAATGACATTGGAAGATATTGCAAACTTCATGGGGCCACTTAGTGTATTGCATATGCAATATGTTAATTTAGTTGGCAGACTGTATTTTTCTAACGATGATAACTTATTTCATATAACTAATGGATCACAAATGATTTATATCTTTAATAATGATCCCGATGTATATGCATTACTCAATTCATTTCTAGATACTGATGTTTCTCTATTTGCTTATACTTACATGCTTGATAATTTCTATCACGGATTAAATTGGTCAGTATTCTTTGCTGGCGAAAGTGGAGAGATTTCTTTTCATGCGCTTAGTGACGATGAAGTTGTTGATATGCTAACAGCTCAAGTTGATCAACTCTTCAGTATGGGATTTGATCCAAACACTTCTCCAGTGCTTCCTGATTCAAATCCTATTTATGGTGGAGCAATTAGCTATGCAACTTATGGCCCTAATGCAATTTACGCAACGCTTTATGGAAACGAATTAGCAATTGGTAATCCACTTGTATCTGTTTTAGTAGATATGGAAGTTACGGTTACTTACGGATTAGAATCTAGAGTTTTATATCTATCACTAGCTATTCAAGTAGGTGATAATCCTTATGGAGTTGCTGCGGGCAGTTTAGGTGTGATACCTTCTTCCTTAGAATCAACAATGATTGCAGATTTATTTGGTGGCTTTTATATATCAGAGGTTGCTAGAGAAAATGATTTCATTAGCGGAACAAATTTAATCGTTGATTTATCTTTTCCTGCACCATCTGTAGTTGGAGCTGATTATTATACTTTACAATATTATGATGATGTAACTGAAACATGGATTGATTTTGATTATGAGTCATTTACACCACTTACAACAATGAATGACAATTTCAGTTTAAACTTAGATGAAGGTTACACATTTAGACTTATAACATCAGGTGTTATAGGCGGTGAACTGGTATCAAATAGTGTCGAAGTTCCTTATACATTAATTGAAACGAATTTTACAGGATGGTCCTTAGATATGAGTATGTTTATCTCTGGTGTGATGTATCCATATGAAGGATGTGGTTTAACTGCAGAAGCATATGTTTCGGATCTAGATGGCAATGTATTAAGTGATCCTTTGAATTATCAATGGTATCGTGTTAATCCTTATACATTTGAAATGACAGAAATTATGAGTGCAACCAATCAAACATATATAACTAACTCAGATGATATTGGATATCTTATATTGGTTAAGATTTCTGGTGACGAAGTCAATGTTGGTGGATTCACGCAAGTATTAAGTGATGACACGATAAAACTTTATAATCCTGGATTTATTAATCAGGTTAGTGTATTGGGATTTAATTTAAATTTAGGTTTTACTGTTGACTCAATTGATGTGTTGGATTATATACATATTTATGATCAAGATTATAATGAATTAACAATTGGAACGATATCACCAACCATCAATCCAGCAATCTTTACAATAGAGATGGATTTATCTGGTGTATCAGAAATTACGATTAATATTGAAAACGATGCGTGGGTATTAGGTACATTCGAAATATTTGAGTACGGAATGCCAGGACTTTCCTTTTATTTCAAATGATTTAGATTTGAATACATAAATATTATTATTGATTGAGGATGAGTTCTTGAATTCATCCTTTTTCTTGTTAAAAAGAAGCCACATCATAATAAAAATATGGTATCATAATTACATGAAATCAATATAAGGGGATATGATATGTATTTTTTAAACATTGAAACAAACATCATTTCTATTCTAATGCTATTCACTTTGTATTTTAGTTTACATAAGCAAGTGAATAAACAAGAATTTATCAATCGTATTTTTATCACGCTAGTGTGGTTAAATATGCTGATTTTAGTAGTTGATTCATTTCAGATAGATTTTAATGGTATAAATACTGTTTTTGGATTCATCATACTTCATATTAGCACAGGAATTTATTATTTCTTGAATCCGATTATTCCTCTAGTCTGGCTATTTTATGTTGATTTCCATATATTTAGAAATCGTAGACGCATATTCAAAATTTTATATTTTAGTTTACCCTTCATATTAATTCATACGATATTTATTATGTTAAGTATTTCAGGAGACTTTATTTATCATATTGATTCTCTAAGCAATTATACAAGAGGTAGTTGGTTTTGGATTTCACCAGTGATTTCATTTAGTTTTGTGTTTATAGCAACAGGACTAATCGTAGCATACCGTAAAAAGGTTAAGAAAAATGAAGTATTACCTTTATTGTTATTTGCAGTTCCACCCACTATCGCAGGCTTCATTCAAATTGCAGTTCCTGGTACAGCAATTATCTGGCCATCGATGACCATTTCCATATTGATTGTCTATATCTACATTCAATCAAAATTGACAACAACTGATTTTCTGACGGGACTATATAACAGAAGAGAATATGAAAATCAATTATCCTTAATGGAAAAACTCAAAGGTAAAAATTTAAAAATGGGTGGCATTGTTGCTGATATTGATAATTTCAAAAATATCAATGATCAATTTGGGCATCATATCGGTGATGAAGCATTAGTCACCATGGGCGATATCCTTAAAGAATGTGTTAGAAAAGATGATTTTGTAGCAAGACTTGGTGGCGATGAGTTTACTATTGTAGCTATGAATCAGGACGAGAAGACACTAAAAGAGATCGTTGATCGAATTGAAGAAAAATTAAGTGTATTCAATAAATCAAATGAGAATTCTTACCAAATAAATGTAAGTATTGGATATGATATCTATAATGTTCAAAGGTTTGAAACAATGGAGAAATTTTTCATTCATTTGGACCATAAAATGTATGAAAGTAAAAAAAATAATAAAGAAAATATAAAATAACAAGCTTCGGCTTGTTTTTTTTCTTATTTATAGATGAATTTATAATCTTTATTATATTATTTGACATCTGTCAGCTAACCTTTATAATGAAGATGATAACATCTATTGCAAGGAGCTCAACCCAATGAAATTAAAAGCGATGAAATATCGACTAGGCGATCAAACAAAGCTCTCTAATCTAAAAAAAGGACAAAAGGCCAAAGTGGTCTTTTTAAACACGGAAAATAAAGCATTAAGAAGAAGACTCTTAGATATGGGTATTACTGAAGGTGTTCTAATTAAAATTAAAAAAATTGCACCTTTGGGAGATCCAATTGATATTGAAATCAGAGGATATGAACTTTGTCTGAGAAAATTTGATATGTCATTAATTGATGTCGAGGTGATTTCATGAGAATCGCACTCGTTGGAAATCAAAATTCCGGAAAGACAACACTGTTTAATCTATTAACTGGAACGAATCAGAAAATTGGTAATTGGCCTGGAGTTACGATTGAAAGAAAAGTAGGAGCAATTCGGGGAACAGATTTTGAGATTGTCGACTTACCAGGCATTTATTCACTTTCACCTTATAGCATAGAAGAAGAGATTTCTACCAAGTTCTTGTTTGAAGAAAATGTCGATCTTATTTTAAATATTATTGATTCAACCTCAATCGAACGCAGCTTGTATTTAACAACACAATTATTGGAGTTAAAGATACCGATGATCATCGCGCTCAATATGAGTGATATCGCCGATAAAAGAGGCATACACATTGATTTAAAGACCTTAGAGAACAGATTAGATACGACAATCATCTCCATTTCTGCACTTAAGAAAACAAATGTATTCAATTTAATTCAATACATTAAAATGGGAGATTATAGAAAAAATTATTATCAACATGTCTATGATCATGAGTTAGAAGATTACATCGATAAAATAAAAAGTATAACAGATTCAAAACATCCTCGTTTTCTTGCAGTAAAACTTATTGAAGATGATCCATTATTTATAGACTATCAAACCGAAGAAACAAAAAAATTAGTTAAAGAGCTCTCATCAAAGTATATCAGAGATATGGAACAAGTCATTGCTGATGAAAGATATAGATATATCGAAAATATAAGAGATGAAGCAGTTACTGCGAAGCATGATCAAATGACATGGACTGATCGCATTGATAATGTTTTATTGCACCGGATATTAGCAATCCCAATATTTGTTATCGTGATGTTTAGTGTTTATTACTTGGCAGCTGGACCAGTTGGTCAGTTTACTGTGAATTTTGTTGGGCATTACGTGCGTATATTTAGTGATTGGACACGTGTGTTATTAACTGATTTTGGAGCTTCACCATGGTCTGTGAGCTTGGTTGTAGATGGTATGCTTGCTGGTGTAGGAGCCATTTTAAATTTTTTGCCACAGCTTGTTATTCTATTTCTGTTGATTTCACTTCTTGAAACAACAGGTTATATGTCTAGAATTGCATTTTTCTTAGACCGCATTTTTCAAAAAGTTGGTTTATCTGGTAAATCACTCATCCCCTTTATTATCGGCAGTGGTTGTAGTGTTCCTGCGATTATGTCAGCTCGGACAATTAATGATGAAACAGAAAAAAGAATGACAATTATGTTGACTCCGTTTATTCCATGTAGTGCTAAACTACCCATCATCACACTTTTTGCTGGGTATTTCTTTGGAAAAAATTCAGGATGGGTTAGTGCATCACTCTATTTCTTTGCAATCATGGTTATATTTCTATCAGCTTTCATTATGAAAAAGTACTGGTTCAAAGGTAAGGTATCAAGTTTTATCCTTGAACTTCCAGATTATAAACTACCTAATATAAAATTTGTTGCATATGATGTTTTTGATAAAGTTAAAGCGTTTATTCAACAAGCGGGATCTATCATTTTACTCGCATCAATCGTCGTTTGGTTTTTAATTAGTTTTTCTTGGACAATGCATTATGGTATTGATGCTGAATATAGCATTTTAGCATCAATTGGTAAGGTTTTGGCTTGGATTTTTTATCCTATGTTAGGTAATTATAGTTGGGGTGCTGCTGTATCAGCGATTCAAGGTTTAGTTGCAAAAGAACAGATTGTTGCATCCATGGCAATTATAGCTGGATATTCTGAACAAACATCTCAAGGTTTATTAATTTTTGGAAGTGCAGCATTCTCATTTTTTACTCCTGCATCTGCGTATGCATTTATGGTATTCAATTTATTTAGTGCACCTTGTTTAGGAGCTATTGGAGCCATGCATAAGGAATTGGGAACAACTAAAAAAATGTGGCAAGCAGTCATATTCCAAACAGGTATGGCCTGGATATTAGCAGTTATCGTATATCAGATAGGTCATTTGATTGAGGTGATATTATGAGTTTAGCTGATGTGATTATTTTAGTTGTCGTTTTAGCGATTGTCACATTAATCATTTACCGAATGGTTAAGAAAAAAGATGAAAGCATATGTGCAAATTGTGCGTATGCAAAAGGTTGTAATGACAATTGTTCACCAAAGAAAAAAACGATATCGCGTTGATATCGTTTTTTATATTTAATCTCTATTTTTTGGTTGGTTGACAACAACTTGTGGAAATGGAATTTCAATATCATTATCATCAAGAAGTTTTTTAATTCTTTTTCTGATTTCTCTTTCAACAGCATAATGTTGTTCTGGTAGTGTTTTTGCGATAACACGAAGATTGACGCTACTATTCGCAAGTTCAATGACTCCCAAAACTTGAGGATCTTCGATAATCATTGGATAATCTGCTCTAACCTTAGGTAATTCTGCATTTAGAAGATCAATTGTTGTTTGTGCATCTTCCTGATATGCAATTCCAAATTCAACAATTGCAACAGAGAAATGTCTCGAGTAATTGATTAAGGTTGAGATTTCCCCATTTGAAACAATTTTAGTATCACCTTTCCAATTTCTAATTCTTGTCGTTTTTAAGCCAATATCAACAACATCGCCTTTAAATCCTTGAACCTCGATCTTGTCTCCAACATCGAAATGGTGTTCAAAAACAATAAAGAATCCACTAATTAAATCATTGATAAACTTTTGAGCACCTAACCCAATAACTAATCCTAAAATACCAAGACCAGCAAGAGCAGGAGCAACATTGACACCCCAAATTGCTAAAACAACTAAAATAGCAACAATGGATACGATATATTTAATAATACTGTTAACAACTTTCGCAATGGTTTGTTTACGTTTCTTCATTGGGCTTTCTTTCTTACCAACATTGAGTAATGACATTTTAGCTATTCTCATGATGAGTAAGGCAAAAAAGATGACGAGTAAACTACTAACGGCAGAACCCATATTTGCTGCAATAAGCGTATCAACATCTGTAAAAAGTGTTTCAATGTAGGTTAATAAATTATAATCCCACATATATAGTAAGAAGAAAATTGCAGTTGTAATGAGTAAAAATGTGAGAAAATATAGGAAAACAACAAACCATTTGTTTATTGTTTCAGCTTTTCGCTTTAAAAAAAGTCTCCCCAAAAATAATATAATAAGAATGCCGACAACGATAGAAACAGTAAGTCCTATGTTTAAAGCGACTGATGCAAATAATAAATTAAAGCTCATAAAAAATCTCCTTTCGCTTTTTATTTTATTATACCATGTTTATAAATAATGAGTGAAGTAAGGCTATCTAAAAAAAATATTAATAAATTTCCAATTTTTTGTTTTTAATTCACTCATAAAAGTGTTAAAATAGATTTGCATTTTGAAAGGTGGTTCATTCGTGGAAAAAGATCATAAACTCACACCATTTTACACAAAATTATTTGAATATGCTACCTCTAATATCGTTTGTCATGATGTTCCTGGCCACAAGCTAGGGCAAGTTCATAACGATATGATGGACTATGCTGGTCAAAAGATGTTTACACTAGACGCAAATGCACCTAGAGGTCTTGACAATCTGAATCGTCCTACGGGTGTCATTCAAGAAGCTGCAGAATTGATGGCTGATGCTTTTGGTGCGGAAAAAGCGTATTTTCTTACGGGTGGAACAACGATGGGTATTTTATCCATGATCATGTCAACTTGTCGAGCAAAAGAAAAAATAATATTACCAAGAAATGTACATAAATCAGCAATTAATGCATTGATACTAAGTGGTGCTATTCCTGTTTTTTTAAAACCTTATATTGATCAAGAATTAGGAATTGCAAATCATATTGAATTTGACGATGTTAAAAAAGCTATTTTAGACAATCCCGATGCAAAGGCGGTTTTTGTAATTAACCCTACCTATTTTGGAGCGACTAGTAATCTAAAAAAAATTGTAGATTATGCGCATGATAAAGATATGATGGTAATCGTTGATGAAGCGCATGGATCGCATTTTCCATTTTCAGATCGACTACCAGTTGGTGCAATGGAAGCTGGTGCAGACATGAGTTCATGTTCCCTACATAAAACCGTGGGATCTTTGACTCAAAGTTCGATATTAATTACTCAAGGCGCATTAGTTGATCATATTAGATTAAGATCAACAATCAACATGATTCAATCAACATCCCCATCAAGTTTATTACTATCAAGTCTTGATGTTGCAAGAAAAACAATTTACTTTGATGGACCTATTCAAATACCAAAATTAATTGAAATGGCAAAACAAACAAGAACTCAAATAGATTTAATTCCAGGAATTAGATCAATTGGAAAAGCTGACTTTGTAAAGAAAAGAGCATTTAACTATGATGAAACTAAGATTATTGTCAAAGTTTCTGGATTAGGGATTACAGGTTTTGATGTTTATAAAGAATTATTTGATGAACATCATATCCAATTAGAACTTGCAGAAACACACTTGATTTTAGCAGTCCTTTCTATTGGTACTTCACAAAAAGATTTGGATGCACTTGTTATTGCACTACAAAAGATTTCAGATAAATATATGCCTATGGAACTCGAACCCTTACAACCTAAGATTAAATACATCTTTCCTGAAGCCTATACGAGACCAAGAGAAGCGTATCATGCTCCTAAAAAGTATGTACCACTCAATCAAGCAGTCGATGAGATTTCAGCTGAATCAATCATGATTTACCCACCGGGGATTCCAATTGTTATTCCGGGTGAAATTATTAGTCAAGATGTCCTTGACGACCTAGATTTCTATCAACGTAGCGGATCAATTATATTAAGTGATACCGAAGGCGGATACATAAAAATAATCGATAAAGAATATTGGGAAAAGTGGAGTGAATTATATGAAGATGAATAAAGTAGATTTATCTTTTCAGAGTTGTAAAAGTACATATGAAGAAGCGGATGTTGTTATTTTTAGCGTTCCGATGGATGCGACAACATCATTTAGACCAGGAACGAGATTTGCAGGCAATGCAATTCGTGTGGATTCAATTGGTGTTGAATGGTACTCACCATATCGAGAAAGAGATTTAAATGAATTTAAAACTACTGACATAGGAGATCTTGATCTACCTATTGGTGCAGTTGAAGATGCCCTAGATATTATCTATGAAACAACAAAACAAATTCTAGATGATGGAAAAACACCGATGATGGTTGGTGGTGAACATTTGGTAAGTTATCCGGTTATTAAAGCGGTTTATGAAAAATATCCGAATCTGCATATCCTTCATTTTGACGCGCACACCGATTTAAGAGAAGAATTCTTTGGTAGAAAGTTATCACATGCGACATTTATGAGACACGTTCATGGATTTGTTGGTGATGGTAGAATTTATCAATTTGGTATTAGAAGCGGTGAAAAACCAGAATTTGATTGGGCTAAAAGTGGCCATGTCACTATGAGAAAATTTGATTTTGAAGGACTTGATAAAGTCATTGAAAAACTCAAAAACGTTCCTGTATATATAACGATTGATTTAGATGTACTAGATCCATCAGTATTCCCTGGAACAGGCACACCAGAAGCTGGTGGCATGCAATATAAAGATTTACTTTCAGCATTTGATCAATTTGAAAAATTAAACCATTTGGTTGGTGCTGATTTTGTAGAATTATCACCAATGTTAGATCCAAGTGGAGCCTCAACAGCTGTAGCTGCTAAGACTTTACGAGAAATGGTTTTGATTCTTCAAAAAAATCTTGAAAAAAGAAAGTAATTCAATAAGATAAAAATAAAGGAACGACATAGAATTTATTCTATTAAGTCATTCCTTTTTCTTTAGGTTATTCGTATTTTTTAAATTCATCCTGCAGAATATAATAGGATTGTTTGAGACGCTCATGATAAATTGGTATATTCCATGTATCCCAAGTATATGCGTTCATTTGGATTAAAGTAACATCAGAAGGTGAAGAAACGATTGCTGCTCCAATATCTAAATTCTTGATAGGAATTGATTCAAATCCATCAAATGCATAGAAATCACCTAATTGCATTTTTGATGATGGGTCAGAAATATTGAGCAAAGCCCAAGGTATCTGAATCTCAATTTGATGATCATTAATATAAAAGTCTGATAATGAATCATATGAATCACTTTGGGGATTGCCGTTTCCGTAATGTAGGCGACCAGTTTCATAAGAGTCAAATGGCATAGTGACTTGATCAACAGGTAAATAGATTTGTCTAGATAAAGCAAGAAGCATTGAATTGAAAATACCACTATTTTTATTATGATAATCTACATTCACAGGTAAGTAATTATATAATTCAGAGTTAAAATAATAAAATGTATCATAATAAGCATCAACAGTAATTCTAGAATTTTCTTGTCCATCTATTTCAATTAGAAAATCTGCATCCTCGCTAAATGAAATATTTGAATTCATAAGATGATCATTGCCTTGATTAGCTATTGTATGAATTGGAATATAGAGTTTCTCACTATCGAAGTCAAAGTCAGTAGCATTGATATAAAGATATAGGTAACGCACATCACTTTGAATTGATAAATCTATTTGATCATCTGAATAAACTGGTGTGATTTCATTCCATTCTTCAAAGTTTCCATCTGGATAAAATATTCTTTCAACACTGCCTGGTTCAAAACCCATCAAGCCAAACATTTGTTCGTTTGTTTGGACATTTGACCAAAATGGTCGTCTATGTGATAAGTCAAAATCTAATGTGTTCCATGTGCGTTTAAACCATTCATCTTGCCAAGCAAAGACTAATCCCCCCATATAATTTTCATCATAGATATCTTCAAGGAGTGCAGATAAGAATTCTCCTTGCATTTGTTCTGTGACATTTCCTTGATTATATCCTGAATATTTTGCTTCATGTGCTTTACCTCTTGAAGCAGGAATACCAAATTCAGCGACCAGAATAGGCATTGTGTGATATTGAAATAAATCTCTTAAGTATGCCTTATATGTATTAATTTGATCATTTTCATCGATAAACTCTCGATAATTATCAGAATAATTCATAAATTCAGGGTAATAGGGATAAATATGATAAGAGGCAAACATCCCGGGAATAAATGCTTCTGTAGCTTTAATATTTTCAGTATCAACAGATACAAGATCATCATTAAAAAAAGGTTCATTGGGATGTGATAGTGGATCTGTAGTTAACCAGTTTGTATAAGAAACCGGGCGCATCATTTGATAAGTCTCCATTTCATAGCTTACAATAGCATCTCCAAATTCAGCAAGAAATACCTCAAAAGGAGAAGCTTGAGGTATCGTCATCAAATAATCGCCTGCATAAGATGTCTTCGTTGGGTTATTTGAATTTGTTGATACCACGAAATCTGGGGACCATTCAACACCTAAAATCCATCCAATGATATATTTGGAAACATCATTAGAATAAGCTCCATAGGCAACACCTGATTTTTGATCTAATGTAGCATTTCCATGGAAAATATCAACAAGGTCTATGCCACCATTAATCATTTCGTTAACGATTTGTTCATCATTAGCATAAGCATCACCTAATGCACCTGATGTATCCTCATTCATCCAAAGACCCTGCATGACATATAATGGTTTATCTTTGTTTTGATTGAATTCATAAAGCGCATCATAAAATGCCGGCATCATGGTTGTATAAACTCTGATAACATCAGAATTCATTTCATAGATGTAGTCAAACCATCTTAAATATTCTTGTTTAGTAATTGCAAGTTCACCTGGAAAATATCCAGGTTTGGCTGCACCAATATTTACACCAGTTAAAAATTTTTGTTCGAATTTACTATTTCTGTAGATCAAGAAATCTCGTCCATCAACTTTTGAAACAAATGAAATACCATCTTCTTCATAGACATCTCGAGATTGTCTAATCAAAAAAAGCACAAGAAAAGATGCAAAAGTAATGAGTAGTATTGAAAGTGATATGAAAATAATTCTTTTTTGCACTATTTTTCTCCTTTTACTGCTTGTTTGATTAAATCAAAAAGATAAAAAATGATATTACATATTCATTCTAACCTAAAATGTAATAACTAGTTAACTTAATGCAAATACGGATATACTTTGTTTTAGAGGTATAATAAAGAATAGAATGGAGGTTAACTTATATGAAAAAAAGAAGTAAGCAACTATTTAGAGATCTTAAGAAACAAGCACATCAAAATGAAGATACAGAGCTTAATAAAGTTGAAGATACCTTAGAAAAAGTTGAATTATATCAAGCATTCAAGAAACAGGCTGTAAAAGTTGAAAAAGTGACGAGTGAACATATCAATTTGGATACACCCATTTATGGTATTTTAGATTCAAATTTCAAAACGATGACATTTAGAGCGAATGAGTATCTTGTGGCGGATGATTTACTGATGATTGATCAAATCGTTTATAAAGTCGAATCTATACGTGATGATTCAATTCATCATCCTATTGTTATAGATGAAGTTGAACACCAAGCGGAATGCAAGGTTGCAGTTATCAAAAAAGTATAAAAAACAGAAGTCATAACAATAAAATGGAGGATTTTTGATGAAAGTATTGTTTATTGGTGGTAGTGGAACCATTAGCACACAAGTATCAAAACTAGCTATTGAAAAAAAGATTGATCTTTATGTGATCAATAGGGGAAAACAAAACGATAAATTACCCAAAGAAGTAAAAATACTTAAAGGAGATATAAATAACATTGATGAAATTAAAAAACTGTTAGAAGGATTTTACTTCGATGTGATTGTTTCCTGGATTTCTTTTACAGTTGATCATGTCAAACGTGATTATCTTTTATTCAAAGGACATACAAAACAGTATGTTTTCATTAGTAGTGCTTCAGCGTATTTAAAACCACTTCCTTTTTTACCAATTACTGAAGATATGCCTTTAGGAAACAAATACTGGGAATATAGTGAAAATAAAAAGAAGTGTGAAGAGTACTTGTTAGGTATACATAACGATGAATTTAATGTTACAATCATCAGACCTTCTCATACTTATGATGAAAAAATGATAGTAGCTCAATTGAAAAGTAGAGAATACCCATACACGATGATTGACCGTATGTTAAACAACAAACCAATCATCTTGACAAATGATGGAAAGAGTTTATGGACATTGACCTATAGTGGGGATTTTGCATATGCATTTCTTGATATTCTAGGAAATGAAAAAACGTATGGTAACTTCTATCATTTAACGAGTGATAAAGTCTACACATGGGAAAAAATCAATGAGTTTATTTGTGATGCAGTAGGTGTTAAACCTAATGTCATTTATATTCCTATTGATTTCATTTTGAAGCATTTTCCTGAATATAAAGATGAAATATATGGCGACAAACTGACTAGTGCTGTATTTGATAACAGTAAAATCAAATCAGTCGCACCACATTATAAGTCTGTCACAGAATATAGCGATATTGTAAAATTAGCAGTCAGAAGGTTATTAGATCACAAAGAGCTTCAAGAAATAGATGAAGTATTTAATCAAAGATACGATGCATTGATTAATGACTATTTGAAATCTAAATAAAATCAATAATTATAGTTAAAAGAGAAAGTTGACATTTTCTCTTTTTTTAATGTTTTATTTCACATAGTCTTTAAGAAAATAATAATTATAAATAAGACAAAAATGGCTTTATAAAGGCATAAAATAAGATTATGGAAACTATTAAATATTATTAAACCATCAGTCAAGCAAAGCTTTTGAATTCACCTCCCTCCTTTAGTATAATAAGAGTGCAAAATAGAAGGAGAGGTTACTCATGTTATTTAATGATTATGATCCACTTAAGAAAAAACAACTTCAAATTTTAGATGATAAAGGTGTAATTGTTACACCAAAACTAGAACCTAAAATTGCAAAAGAAGAACTTATAAAAATGTATAAAACAATGGCTTTAGGTCGCATTGCTGATATTAAGGCTGTTCAATACCAAAGACAAGGTCGCATGCTTACCTATGCACCAAATAGAGGCCAAGAAGCAGCGCAAGTAGGCGCGATGGCTGCCTTGGAATCACAAGACTGGTTAGTACCTGCATTTAGAGAATTAAGTGCAATGCTTTATAAAGGTGTTACCTTAGAACAAGTCTTTCTTTATTGGTATGGCAACGAATGGGGAAACCATTTTGATGAAGGTGTAAAAGTATTACCTATTGATGTCATCATCGGTTCACAAGTTAACCATGCTGCAGGTATTGCTTATGCATCAAAGATTCTTAAAAAGAATGAAGTAGCATTAGCAACCATCGGTGATGGTGGAACTTCTCATGGAGAGTTTTATGAAGGTATGAATTTTGCTGCAACTTATGATGCACCCATGGTTGTTGTCATACAAAACAATCAATATGCAATCTCTACCCCAAGATCTAAGGCTACCAAAGCTGAAACACTCGCTCAAAAAGCGGTTGCTTTTGGTATACCTGGCATTCAAGTTGATGGTAATGACGTCTTAGCAGTTTATGTTGCTACAAAAGCTGCTGTTGATTATGTTAGATCAGGTAAAGGTCCAGTTTTAATAGAAGCTGTAACATATCGTTTAGGACCTCACACGACATCTGATGATCCTACAATATATCGTTCAGATGAAGAAGTTGCTTTATGGGAATCAAGAGATCCAATGATTCGCTTTAAGAAGTATTTGATCGATAAAGGATTGTGGACTGAAAAAGAAGATGAAGCATTAAATGTTGAACAACTCAAGTTTGTTGGAGATACATTTAAGAAAGTTGAAACTTCAGGATTATCTGAGTTAGAAGACATCTTTAAATATACATATGAAAAGATGACACCACAATTAGAACAACAATTAGCGGATTACAAGAAATATATAGAAGAAGGTGGAAAATAATATGGCAGTAATCACCTTATTAGAAGCAATTAATCAAGCATTAGACCAAAAAATGGCAGATGATTCAAGAATTGTTGTTTTTGGAGAAGATACAGGTTTTGAAGGTGGTGTCTTTAGAGTCACTGCAGGGCTACAAAAGAAATATGGTGTTGACCGTGTATTTGATACACCTATTGCTGAAGCAGCAATCACTGGTGGAGCAGTTGGGATGGCAATTAATGGATTAATTCCAATTGCTGAAATCCAATTTGATGGATTTGTGTTTCCTGGATACACAGAAATTGTCACACACATGGCAAGATATAGAAATAGAACACGTGGAGGATACTCATTACCACTTGTCGTAAGGTTTCCTGTCGGCGGAGGTATTAGAGCATTGGAACATCATTCTGAGAGTATAGAAACCCTTTTAGGGCATATTCCTGGATTAAAAGTTGTCATTCCATCAACACCTTATGATGCAAAAGGATTATTAATCTCTGCGATTGAAGATCCAGATCCAGTTATCTTTATGGAACCTAAACGAATTTATCGTTCAGGAAAACAAGAAGTACCTGAAGAAATGTATCGTATACCTATTGGAAAAGCAAAAGTGGTAAAAGAAGGTACAGATGTCACCGTTGTTGCATGGGGAGCTTTTGTTCGTGAAGTAGAAAAAGCAATCAAGTTGTTAGATGATGATATCAGTGTTGAACTCATTGATCTCAGATCAATCAGTCCAATTGATGAACAAACACTCATCAATTCAGTTAAAAAGACTGGAAGATTTATTGTTGTTCAAGAAGCAGTTAAGTCTTATGGACCTGGTGCTGAATTGATTGCAATGATTAATGAAAAAGCATTTTTATCACTTGAAGCGGCACCTGCAAGAGTGACAGGTTTTGATATCACTGTTCCACTTGCAAAAGGTGAACATTATCATTTTATTCAACCAGAGCGTATTGCAGCTGAAATTAAAAAAGTTACAAAGTTTTAAAAGGAGGATTAATTATTATGTATGATTTTAAATTTGCTGATATCGGTGAAGGAATTCATGAAGGCCGAATCTTAAAATGGAATTATAAAGTTGGCGATGAAGTCAAAGAAGGCGAAACACTTGTTATTGTTGAAACAGATAAAGTGAATGCTGAATTACCATCACCAGTTGATGGGATTGTCGTTAAATTAGGTGCCCAAGTAGGGGAGACAATTGAAGTTGGTCAAACGATTATTTTAATTGATGATGGAAGCGAAACTGAAGAAGAACCTAAAACAGAAGCATTAAAAGAAAGTAAGTCTGCTCCAGGAGTTATTGGAGAGATTGAAGTTTCATCTGAAGTCATGGCATCAAGCACGGAAAGTAAGCCAACGACTCAAGAAAACGAAAATAAAGTGTTAGCGACACCTGTCGCTAGACAACTCGCTAAAGATCTTGGTGTTGATATTAAAGGGGTCAATGGTTCAGGAGAAATGGGAAGAGTTTTAAAAGAGGATATATATCAAGCATCTGAACAAAAAAGAACACCTCAGACATTTACTGTGCCTAAGGTCAGTATTTCAGTTCAGGGTGAAGTCGAATATGTGCCTCTAACGAGCTTAAGAAAAACCATTGTAAAAAGTATGACATTATCTAAACAGATTATTCCTCATACTGTCTTAATGGATGAAGTTATTGTTGATGGGCTTGTTGAGCTTAGAAATAAGGTTAAAAAACAAGCCGCAGCAGAAGACATTAAATTAACCTATATGGCTTTCATTATGAAAGCAGTTGTTTTAGCGTTAAAGAAATTTCCTAATTTTAATGCAAGTTTTGATCAGGAAAATGAGCGTATGATCTATAAAAAATATGTCAATCTAGGCATGGCTGTTGATACACCTGTAGGATTGATTGTTCCTAACTTAAAAGATGCTGATCAAAAAAGCATTCTAGAATTAGCTAAGGAATTAAAAAGTGTTGCAGATCGTGCTGTTGATAGAACGATACAGCTAAAAGATCTTCAAAATACAACATTTACAATTACCAACTTTGGAGCTGCTGATGTTGCATATGGTACACCAATCATCAATCATCCTGAAGTTGGAATCTTAGGTATTGGTAAGATTGCACAAAAAGCAATTGTTGAAAATGGTGAGATTAGAGTAGCTTATGTGATGCCACTTTCACTTGCTGTAGATCATAGAGTTATTGATGGAGCAGACGCTGGAAGATTTTTATCTTACATTAAGTCTTTATTAAGTGACCCAATGATGTTATTATTAAGTTGAGGTGATGAGATGAAGACCTATGATATCATCGTTTTAGGTGGTGGACCTGGTGGATATGTAGCTGCAATTAAAGCAGCGCAACTAGGTGCCAAAGTAGCATTAATAGAAAAAGAAGTTGTTGGAGGCATTTGTTTAAATCATGGATGCATTCCAACTAAAACATTATTAAAGAATGCAAAGGTCTACAAGACTGTTAAGCATGCTGCTGATTATGGCGTTATGATTGATGGAAAGATCAATGTTGATTGGGCATCTATGCTTAAGAGAAAAAACATTGTTGTTAGGAAATTAACAATGGGTGTTTTTGGACTACTTAAGAAAAATGGTGTTGAAGTCTTTTCGGGATATGGAAAAGTATTAGCTAAAAATAAGGTTGAAGTTAACGGAGAAATCTTAGAGACTAAAAATCTGATTTTAGCAACCGGAGCAAGTCCTATCATTCCACCCATTCCTGGACTTAAAGAAGCATATGAACAAGGTATCGCAGTTACCAGTAGAGAACTATTAAAGATTGAAAAGATTCCTGAATCATTAGTTATTATTGGTGGTGGGGTTATTGGTTGTGAATTCGCAACTATTTTCTCATCATTAGGGTCGAAAGTAACAATCATTGAAAAACTTGATGGTATTTTACCGATGATGGATGATGATATTAGAAGTGCTTACACAAAGACACTTAAAAAAGATGGTATTGATATCTTTGCAAGTAGTGAAGTAAAAGGTGTTAAAAATCATGAAGTCATATATATATCAGAAGGTAATGAAGTTAAGATTAATGCTGAAACTATTTTAGTATCAGTTGGGATGAAAGCAAATACTCAAGGTCTTGAAGTTTTGAATCTTAAGATGGATCGTTCAGCTATTGAAACAAATCAATATTTGGAAACGAATGTTTCTAACGTTTATGCGATTGGTGATGTCAATGGAAAATTCATGCTTGCTCATGTCGCATCAGCTGAAGGATTAATTGTTGCTGAACATATTATGGGTGGAAAAAGAGAGATGCGTTATGATCGTGTTCCTAATGCTGTTTATGGATCTCCAGAAATCGCATCCATTGGTTTGACTGAAAAAGAAATTAAAGTACAAGGTATTTCATATAAAGTTTCAACTTTCCCACTCATGGCCAGCGGTAAAGCTTTGGCCGATAATGAAAAAGATGGCTTTATTAAGCTTATTGTAAGTGAAAAATATAAAGAAATATTAGGTGCACATATATTTTCATATAATGCATCAGATCTAATTTCTGAATTTGGAGTAACCCTTGAACTTGAAGGTACAGCTGTTGAGATTGCACATACAATCCATCCACATCCAACACTTTCAGAAATTATTATGGAAGCTGCACATGGTGCAGTTGACAAACCGATTCACATGTAAATTAATTCAATTTAGAAAGAGTTGGTTATTCGTTGTAACAACTCTTTTTTTATTGCTTGTTATATGTTAAAATAACGTCATGAAGGTTGTGAGCTATGAAATTTTTATTGCTTTATAATCCGGTTAGTGGACGGATTTCATTTAAGAAAAATATATCTAAAATCAAAAGAGCATTTGATGAATCAATTCATGAATTAGAAATTTATGAATCGAAGGCACCTAAAGATTTAGAAGTGTATGCAAAAAAAGAATCATCTAACTATGATGTTTTTTTAGTAGCTGGTGGAGATGGAACCATTAATGAAGTTGTTAATGGGATGATGAAATCTGATGTTAGACCTATACTTGCTGTTTTACCGAGTGGTACTGCAAATGATGTAGCAGCAATCTTGGGAATCAATAAGAGCATTAAACGATCTTTTAAAATTTTTTTTAATCAAGAACCAATCTTAATTGATGTTAATCAAATCAATGAGCAATACTTTATCTATACCGTTTCATCAGGTATTCTATCACGAGTTAGCTATGACGTTTCGAGAAGACATATAAAAAAATATGGGTATTTGGCATATGTGATAGCAGCCATGAAAGATTTGGTTTTAGATTACAGATATCCAATAAAAATTAATGCGAATGGACAAACTCATAATTGTGAGTGTGTCATGGTTTTAGGTTTAAGTACGAATCGTGTAGGTGGCGTGCGTTTGATAAACTTCTCGGATGCAAAATTAAATGATGGTTTATTTGAACTGAGATTCTTTAAAAGAGCCAAAAGATTATGGAAATTTAGATTTTTATCATCACTCATTAGAGGTGGTAAGCGTTTAGGAGAAGATATCCATTTGGTATCAGATCGTTTTTTGATTGAAACGAGTGATGATGTTAGATGGAATGCAGATGGTGAATATTCTTGTAATGGAGATATAGAAATTAAAACTTATAAAGAAGCAATTAGAGTTTTTGCAAGCGAAAGAACAATTAAGAAATATTTATAAGTGGTTAGGCCGAAATAGCTCAGGTGGTAGAGCAGCTGTCTCGTAATCAGCAGGTCGTAGGTTCGAGTCCTATTTTCGGCACCATTTCTAGCCACTTACAATTGCATATAAATCCCATAATAAAGACAAAAAGTTGATGAAAAAATTATCAACTTTTTTACTTAATAAAAGGTTTCATTTAAAGATTCAGCAATTAAAAATAACACTAATTAAGATATTCGTTCGGAATGAGTAAAAATAGGTCTTGTTACACACTTATAAGATGGATGTATAAATTTAAAAAGGATATTAACATGCTTATTATTTGAAACGAGAGGTAATATGCTCATAAATAGTACGAAATAGAACGATAACTATTGACAATGGTTCGAATTCGTACTATAATATAATTGAATTCGAATTCGATTTATCAAGATTGAAATAATAGGAGGAAATAAAATGTTTAAATTAAATGTTCTTGAAAGGTTTCACAAAGATGTTAAAAGAGATTTTCATCCAGCTGTAACAACAAAAATTAATAAAAGTGAAATGGATTTATTGCTTGTACTAAATGAGATGCCAAATCAACCATTTGGATTTTATGGACACCATATACATTTAGAAAAAAGCTCATTTAGCTATATTGTTGATTTATTGGTTTTAAAGGAATTAGTGATTAAGATTGAAGATGAAAATGATAAAAGGAAAAAGACACTTGAACTCACTTCGAAAGGCCGAGAAATTGTTCATGAATTAACAACCCAATATGAGGATTACTATCAAAAGAGAATCAGTATTTACTCTAAAGAAGAATTAAAACAATTAGAAGACGCTGTATCAGTAATAAAAGTTTTAAGTAGAAAAATGAAAAATTTTATTGATTCTGATGAGAATAAAATTCATTTCAAAGATCATAAACCAGGTCACTAATCAATAAATCATTCATGTTGTAAGAAGATATGAGAAACTAGTACTTTGCTATCATTTACTTGGAAGTAAAATCTTCTCACCACTGTATACTTTATTAGTTTCCCATATGAATCTCTTAATAGAGACAAAAAAGCGATGTAAATTATCGCTTTTTTATGCATTTTGAGGTTTGTTTAAAATCTCTTATTTGCTATGAAAATTGTTGCACCTACAATACCAATAATACCAATAATAATTTCTACAATCATAACAGTGTAATCTTTTTCAGTAGCAACAACATTAACAGCTTCATCTTGATTCATATTAGGCTGGACTCCGGGTTGAATTCTACCCGGTCTAGTACCTGGTGGAGTTTCAGGTTGAGTTCCACTTGTCGTTCCTAAAACACCTCCAAGACCTCCATTTGTGCTTTCTATTTCTCCAGATAATTGTGAAGATACATTTTCATTTCTTGCTTCCACAAAACTAATTAGTCCAGATGAAGTATCACTAAACAAGGCTAATTCAAAGGCTGTATACGTATAGAAAGAATTTGTATCTGCTTGAACATACTCATCTATCATGTCATATATTTCTTGAACTCTAGAACTAAATGTATCATTTTCACAATAACCATCGATAAGTTCTTGAATGTATCCATGATAGATTTCTAAATATTCATCGTTTGCAAGAATGGCTTCAACTAATGGAAAATTTGATAAGGTGCTTGAGACAGGTTCATCAATTAAAAATGTTACTGCTTGATCATCTGTCATTGATACACCGGGAAAACCGTTGAATATCATGTTTAAATCCCAAGGAATCCACTCAAATACTCCGTCATTATCGTAGAGATAATAGTTATGAAACATACTGCCTTGATAACTATCCATATGAACAGTATAAGTACTAATCGCAAGATATTTTAAATATTGATCAACATCAAAAACATCATCTAAACTCTCATTATTTTCGATTGCTGTTATTAATTCTAAGACGGAATCATTTGTATAAGTCGTTTCATTTTCTGGAAATAAACCGGTATAATCTGATCCATCAGCAGAAATGTATCCCAAATTTGATCCGGCTCCCATTTCGGGTTTATATAAATATCCGTCACTGCCACCAAAATTATTTTCTAAAAAATCATCATTCACATCTTCAACTGATAAATAGAGACCATAATATTCACCATTAATATAAAGTGCTGTAAATACAGTTCTTGATGAAACTGCATCTAATGCATCAAACATTTCATAGCCAATATATTCGGCCATCATCGTTGGATCTGCGAACAAATTATTTAGATTTAGTTTTTTGATACCAAATAAATCTTGACCGTCTATAAAATAATTGAGATCCACTTTGAAACTAAATCGATCATCACCAGAATTAAAAACATCTCTTAAACTGGAGTTTCCTTTTGCTCTAATGGCAACACTACTGAGTGTATAGCCATTATAGGTGATATCGCAGAGTACATATTCTTCATCTGTTGCATTTGCTAACAAATATTGATAATCTTCTTCGTCAATTACAATGTTTACATCGATTACTTCATCATGAGGAAAGACAATTTCATCACTTAAATCAATCGTATCAGATGATATAACATTGCTGTTATCTTCGGTAAATAGAGTGCTTGCTATCACGAGAACTAAAACAAATAAAATGATAGCCATAAAACCTTTTATGATTTTCATAATCAATTAATTGGAAAACTCGTTGTTACTGACTAATACCGCATTATTTACCGAATCAATTGATTGAAGAAGATTGACGAATCCCAACTCATTACTTTTAAATCTTAATTCCACAGTTAACTCTACTAGGTCACTTTGAACTGTTTTTGATCTAATCTGATATTTTTTTACACTTGATTTTATCTGGTCCATAATTTTTTCTTCAGCTTCATTTTTGCTAAATGAAATCAATAATAGATAAGGACTTTCACCTGTTTTATTTAAGCTGAAAATATATAAAATGATACCAATGAATAAAGAGCCAACTACTGCAAGTGCATAGAATCCTGCTCCAGTAACAAGACCTACTGCAATCGACCAAAACATAAAGACAATATCCATAGGATCTTTTATTGCTGTTCTAAAACGAACAATACTTAACGCGCCAACCATCCCTAAACTTAAGATGATATTTGATGTTACAGCTAAGATGACAAGTGATGTAATCATACTCATCATGACTAAAGAAGTACTGAAACTTTTGGTAAAAACTATACTTTGATATGTTCTCTTGTATACGGTATAAATAAATAATCCAATTATAAATGATAATGAAATAGTGATTGCAACCTGCATAGCACTAAGTGATGTAGTGCTTTCTAAAAAACTGTCTGAAAAAATATCTTGAAATGTCATGTGTGATTCCTCCTATATTTGACTTTCTTTTCTTGATAAAACATATTTTGATACCGATTCTTGTGAAACATTACTCATTTGGATCAAACCTTTAATAAATAAAGGAATTTGACCATTGAATTTTACTTCCATGACGACAAAATTAGAATCAATTGTTTCATAAAAAAGGTTGTTACTAGCAAAAAGATTAGGTTTATTAAATGTTCCTTTAACATACTTATCGAAAGTTATCCTTGTATTTCCAACTGGATAAGTATAAGCTAATCTAAAATATTCAACAATTACTTTGGGTTTAAACAATCCGCCTTTTAATTTGAATAGAAGTTCTTTAATGATTTCTTCTGGTCTTTGTTCTATAACATCATATTTGTTGTGTAATATTTCTTCGACCTCTAATTTGGATAAGATAATAGATTCTTTATGGGTAATATTCTCAAATTTCATCTTTTTTTCTAATTTAAAGAAATTTTTATTGTTATCATAGTAGCGTATTCTAAATTTCGATCGGTGTTCATACCCATCAATTTTATCGTGATATGCTGTATTAAAAATATCATCGAAATATAGGCTGCTTATTCTATAAAAATCATCTATACTGTGTTCATCTCTTTTTAAAATTTTATCTAGTTTCTTTTGAAGTGATAAAAACTCGTAATTGGAGATTAAAAATTTCAATTCTTGTCTTTTACTCATCTCCATATATATTGCCTTCCTTTCTTTTATAAGACTACTTTACTATTTGATTGTCACAGTTTTATCACAATATTAAAAATATGGTAAAATGTGATAAAGTTGTGACATTGAGTCTTTATAATAAGGTTGAGGTGATGAGCATGAGAAAAGTATTAATCGTCGATGATGAACTAAAAACAAGAATATTGATTTCTGACTTTCTAAAAAAAGAAGGGTATCAAATTTTAGAAGCACGCAACGGCGAAGAAGCGGTTGATCTCTTTTTTGATAATCCTTCAATTAGTTTAATCATTTTAGATGTGATGATGCCAATCATGAATGGATGGCAAGTATGTGAGGAAATTAGGAAAGTTTCAAAAGTACCCATCATTATGCTCACTGCCAAAGTTAATGAAAGTGATGAGCTGAAAGGGTTTTATAGAGGCGCAGACGAATATGTAAAAAAACCTTTTAGTCCAAGTGTATTAGTTGCAAGAGTCAACAGTCTAATCAAAAGATTTTATAGTGTTGATGAAACTATCATCAAAGGCGTTATTCATGTAAATTTTGATCAATTCAAACTGACAATTGATGAACAGGATGTTAAGTTAAGTACGATTGAATTTAAATTACTTGAAGTATTGATTAGCAATGAAAATAGAGTCTTATCAAGAGAACTAATTTTAGATAAAGTATGGGGTTATTCATATGATGGCACGGACCGAACAATAGATACGCATATCAATAGAATGAGAAATAAATTAGGAAACGCTAAAGATTATATAACAACGATTAGAGGTATTGGATATAAGTTTGAGGTGACACAATGAGATCCATCAGAGCAAAACTATTTTTACAAATTGGAGGATTGTTTCTATTTATTATTGGATTATTACTCTTGACTAATAATTTTCTTCTTCAAATCTATTTTGTCAATCAACAAAAAGATACAGTGGAAGAATATTATCAATTAATCAATGATTTGAATACATCAGACTATCTAAGTCAAAGAGCATTTCTGAACCAACTAGAAACATCTGTCAATGTTGACATTTTCATCTCAGATAGTAATGATGTTGTGTTATATCAATCAAGAAGTTATGATATTCCGGGCGGTACACCTGCAATACCAGAAATTATAATTACTGAGGAAGAGATTATCAATGATAATTATAGTTTTATTTATGCAACAGATCCTCATATAGGTTATAAGTTGCTGATTTTGGAAGGCACACTTGATACAGGAGACAATATTCAAATTAGGATTCCACTTGATACAATCAGAAGAAATATTGATATATTTAATCAATTTTTACTCTATATAGGTATTGTCAGTTTCCTATTATCAATGATGCTAGCATATTTAGTATCTAATCATTTTACAAATCCAATTAGAAAAATCAATCAAATTGCAAAGAAAATGAAAGAACTTGATTTTAGTAATGATATTCATATTAAATCAAAAGATGAAATTGGAGAGTTAGCTATAACTATTACCGAATTGTCAAATGAATTAGAAAAAACAATCAAGGACTTAAGTAATCAGAATGTTATTTTAGAAAAAGAAATGAATGAGAACATTAAACTATCTCAAAGACGAAGAGAACTACTTAATAATGTTTCTCATGAATTAAAAACACCATTAACATTAATGCAAGGTTATGCAGAAGGGCTAAAGCTTAATATTGCGACTTCAAATAAAAAAAGAGACTTTTATTGTGATGTGATTATGGATGAAACTGTAAAAATGAATCAATTGGTTGAAGAATTGTTAGAATTAGATCAATCAGAATTTGGTGATAGACAATTTGTAGAAACAGAAACTAATCTGAGTTATTTTTTGCAAAAGATCATTGACAAATTTGAAAAACCAATTCAAGATAAAAAGATTGCACTTACAACTAATATTCCTAAAAATATCAAGTATAAGTTCGGTACAATGAATAATGATAGAATATTGACTAACTACATCACGAATGCCATCAACTATTGCGACAAGCACTTAAAGATGTCAGTCACATTAAAAAAACAAGATGATACATACATAGTCGAAGTATTTAATACAAGTGATCATTTTAAAACAGAAGATATTGAAAAGATATGGGATAGTTTTTATAAGGTGGATAAATCTAGACACCGTGCATCGGGTGGCCATGGACTAGGACTGGCTATTGTGAAAGCTATTCAAGAAAAGCAGCATAAAGCATATGGAGTGAAAAACGTAGATCACGGGGTTGTATTCTATTATGAAGTGTAAGCAAAAAAAAAGAATATATAAGCGTTACTTATTTTAACTTATTTGAAGGTTTATTTGTAGTATGCTTATTTCAATTCTTGTATGAAATAAATTATCGAATTAATGTTTTCACAAAGCCCAATAAATAATTGTTTTTTAAGTGGAAAAAGGACCGATATCGGTCCTTTTGTTTGTATAAAAATTTATTCAGATAGTTTCAAAATATATAGTCCTAAATCTTGATCGGCAATGACTATATAATCATCTTTAATGAATAGAACGTGTGGTACAGATTGTATGTATGTTTCGACATATTCAAATGTAGATGTCGAAAAATTGTATTTCCATGTCTCCACACCATCTTGTAAATCACCAATTACTAAATATTCGCCATTAAAGTCAGAGGAATATGCTTCTCCACCATTATTGATGTTTTGAGAATAGCTAAATGAAGAATTGTCTGAGATATTAAATATGGTGAGTCCGTATGAATGTCTTGATACAAATAGTTTGTTTTCATATATGTTTATATCAAAACTTGCACTAGTATTTGAAAGTGTTGTAACATAATTCAATGTATCAATTTCTGATAAATCAAGTATTCCTACACCGCTATCAATCGAAGCGAATAGAAGTAAGTTTTTATAGACCAAAAGATCTCTTATATATTCATTGTTTTTTGTATATGTTGAGCTTATTGTATAATCCGTTAAATCAATCGCGTATATGTTTCCTGAAGAAGTAGATGCATATAAATGATTATCTTTGGATGTAATTGATGTGACTGTTCCACTTAGGTGGATTCTTTCTTTTTCAATAATATTATGAATATCAGTAATGTCGTATTGAATTAAATATCCACTTTCATATCCTACATATAAATCACCATTCACAACAGAAATTGCAAATGTGGTATCATCAAAATCATAAAATGAACCACGATTAATGTTGTTCATGTCAGAAACGTTGTTTACATAGAAACCGTTATTTGTTGCGGTAAATGCATTGTCATCATAAATGCAGGTATCGTAAGCAACATACCCAAAAATTTTAAACGGCTGCTTATAAAAGAAATGAGGCTTGGTTATCATAATGAATGCAAAAACAATACTAAATGGAATTAAAATCGTTAGAAAAATGATGCGTTTCTTTTTGGTTAACAACATATTTGCCACCTCATCTCATATATCATTAAATTCATACAAAAAAAACAAGGTATTTTTATTCTATCATAGTCTTATTTCTATATCAAAAGATCAATAATTGTTCAATGCAGAAATCTTAAATATTTTCTTATTTTTATTTCCAACTATCTCTTAAAAAGTGTGCAATCATTTTTGGTTGTCGTTCTCTTGTAAATACACCTTTTCTGTTTCCGTTTATTCTTGTTAATCCCTGTTTTGTCATAAAGTCTGCAAAGTTCCATATATGCTCACCCGCTACAAAGTCAAGTTCATTAAATACCTCTTCATACATTTTAACGAAATCAACTTGATATTCTTCACTAAATGAAACACTAGGCAAACTATGCAATCCAGCAATTGTATCCGTTCCAAATTCGGTGATTACTAATGGTTTTCTGAATGTCTCATAATATTGATTTAAGTCATCTTTTAGTTTCCTTTTTGAGGTTTCTAAGTCACCTAGATTTACATACCAACCAATATATCTGTTTAATCCGATCACATCAGCTAGTTGAGCGACCTTGTTATTTTCTGCCCCAACCCATTCGACTATCATGATTGGCAAATTTGTTAGGCTTTTTGCATGAGAAAAGATATCTTTAAAATAGGATAAAGCATGTTGCTCATGAGTATTGGCCTCATTCGCTACAGAATACATAATAACAGAAGGATGATTTTTATCTCTATTAACGAGTTCTGTTAACTGTTCCATGTGCACTTTTTTTGTACCCTCATTAATGATGTTTTTGCTAAATACTTCTGTACTGCTCCAAAAATTCATACCAACGGCAGGAATTTCATTGATGATTAAAATTCCTAGTTTATCTGCTAGATAATACATTTCCTCATCATAAGGATAATGACTGGTTCTAAATGAATTGGCATTTATCCATTTTAATAAATTGAAGTCTCTTATATTTAATGCTGTATGGGTACCTTTTCCAATGGTTATATGATCTTCATGCATCCCAAACCCTTTTAAATATATTTTTTTTCCATTAAGAAGAATATCTTTGTCTTTGATTGCAATCTCACGGATTCCAAATGTTTCTTCGTAATAGTCGGTCTCAGTCGCAACACAAAGGGTATAAAGAAATCCACATCCTATATCCCATAATTGAGGATTTTCGACAATGATATTCCCGTTTTTACCAGAAGAAGTACCAACAGTTTCTCCATATGGATCTTTAACTAAAACCTTGATGTTTTCTGATAAAGTATCAATACTATAAGATATTTTTGTATCTTTTTTAACTTTTGTTGTGATAACAATATCATCGATGGGATTTTCTGGTAGGTGATATAAAAATACATTTCGGTGTAACCCAGCGTAATTAAAGAAGTCAAAATGAGTATCGACTATCTCTTTCCCATTTTCTTTTTTGAGGGAAGCAATTGGGAGTGTTTGATAATCTAGTCTATTGTCAAGTACAATTGTGAGTCGGATTTTCTCTTTACTTGGAATGGCAAAATCAACAGGTAAAAATCCACCATTGTGAGCGCATACTTGTTCACCATTAACATAGCATTTTGCCTTGTGAGCTGCTGACCCAAGTCTAATACGCCATTCACCATTTAATATGTCTGGTAGTAATATTTCTTTTTCATATACTACATTTCCAACATGATCACGTTCTTTGATAGTAGTGAATAAATCATTGTAACTGGATGGAACGCCCATCAAAATTGGCTCTTTTATTTTGCTCTTAGGATCGTATGAATCATCGGCGAAAGCAAAATTCCATAAACCATTTAAAGATATCGAAATTCTTTTATTATTGTTTACTGGATATAACATAAGGGCACTCCTCTCTATCTATTGATATCATATCATATTATTTGTTGTTATAATATCAATAGATTTTCATAATCAAAAAATAATCAGTTATAATTAAAAGCAGTACAACGAGCTGTATCATAAATAATCTAAAAGAATACGGAACATGAATGTTTGGTCTAGGTTGATACAAAATTGACAGTATAGATATTGCTTGATACAATTAGAACCATAAGGGTAGTATTTTAAATTTACTATAATAACTTATTACAGAAGCAGACTACTCATGTTTAGTTTGCTTTTTATTATTGAATAAAAAGGTGAAATCATGATTAAACCATTTAGTAAAATGACAATTGATGTATTATGGAATGATCCATACATCTCAAAAAAAATGTTGGAATATCACTTGAATCTTGATTCAGATATTTCCTCTAGAAACATTAATACAATAACTAAAACAGTTAACTTTTTGATAAGCAAGCTTAACTTAAATAAGAATTCTCATCTATGTGACTTTGGTTGTGGTCCAGGGCTCTATACTAATCTATTTCAGAAGTGCGGGATTAAAGTAACAGGTGTTGATTTTTCGACTAATTCAATCGAATATGCGAAAAAACAAAATCCACTTGTTAGATATGTTAATTCTAACTATTTAAATGTGGAATTAAATGAACAATATGATGTTATAACGTTGATTTATTGTGATTTTAGCCCCTTAGATCCAAGCAGTGTAAATGCACTATTAACCAATGTTTATAATCATCTAAAGTTTAAGGGCTTTTTCTTCTTTGATGTTCATAATCACTTTCTCTATAATCAAATTGAGGAAAGTAAGACATCCCACAATGAAATGGATGGTTTATTTATGAAAGGTGAGGCTCATATTCAAACGACTATTATCAAGTATGAAACTCAAAAAATATTTTTAAATCATATCTTTGCAAAAGGAGATCGGGAAATAGAATTATTTAACTGGATTAAGTGTTATACAAAAGATGAAATAACTGATATTTTACATCAACACGGATTTGATATAATCGAGATGTATGATACGACTTATGGTGAAACCAAAGCAAAAAACGATTATTTCGCAATACTATGTCAAAAAAATAATAAAAGCTAATTTGAAAGTGATCATATGAAAACATATTTTTGAAATATTAACATAAAAACTTGGGTAATCACGTCTATACTTCTATTACCTTTAGAAGATGGGAACATTAGAATAATTGGGGGAATTTATGATGGAGAAATTATGATTTATGACGGAGACAAGACAATTGAATGGCAAAATCATAAATACATTCTAAATGATAATTGATATTACGTAAATATTTTGTTTGATGACAATAGTAACTCGCATAAATGATGTAACAATCTCTTAATGTGGATATAAGGTTACTCATTAAAAAATTCATGTTATAATGAGGTATCAATCTTAAGAAAGAGGTAACTCATATGTCAAAAGATACAAAAAAGATTTTATTAGCAATTCTTAGTTTATTTGTCCCAATAATTGGAATTGTTCTATATTTTATCTACACGCCTAAAAAGGATGCAAAATTATTTGGTTTGCTTGGATTAATAAGTATTATTCTTTGGGGATTTGGTGGACTTAACTTATTCTAAATAAGTGTCTTTTATAATCTAAACTGTAATGAATACATCTATATAGAACTAAATGGAAGATATTGATCACGACGATGATCATTAAAATATTTTCTTTTATTCGGCTTGTCAAGACTCAAAACTGTACTATAAAAAAAATAGTATGGTTTTTATATTTATTGACAGTTTTATCACTGAAGCAAATCTGAACTGATATAGAAATTGAAAAATGAGCACATGTGTTGTTAAATTGGATGATATAATTAAATTGAACTTAGTTAAGAGAACTTAGGATATCTAATAACGAGATAATTATAATTTCTTCAGTAATTATGATAAGAAGGAGATTATGGAGGCACCCTTTTCAATACCTGTTTTAAGCATCGTATTCATGTTTATTTCTGGTGTGATTGCAATTGCTTTACCTATTTTTATAGCGCGACATCTTTTAATCAAGAAGAAAGCACCACTCAAAGTGTTCTTTATCGGTGCATTCATCTTCATTCTTTTTGTTTTAGTTATTGAAGCTTTTGTAAATAATACTTTGTTACAAAACACTGGATCATTTGGAGAAAGCATTACACAAAACATTTGGTTATTTGCTCTTTATGGTGGTTTGGCAGCTGGACTATTTGAAGAAGTTGGGAGATTAGTTGCTTTTAAATTTATATTGAAGAAAGAAAAAAAGAAAGAAACAGCATTGATGTATGGGATAGGACATGGTGGTACGGAATCTATTATTCTAGTTGGTTTGACGATGATTAGTTATGTTATATCTTCTATACTTCTTAATATGAATCAATTACATACATTAATTCCTGATCAAGCTACACTTGCTGCTACATATGATTCGCTTTCTGTACTTGCAGATCTTTCCTCATTTGAATTTCTTTTCGCAGGATTTGAGAGAATAGTTGCTATTATATTACAAATTTCACTTTCTGTTATTGTTTTTAAAGCATTAACTACAAAAGGGAAAGGTTATTTATTTTTTATTGCAATTTTGATTCACGCTCTTGTGGATTTTGTTGCTGTTCTATTGATGCACTATACAAATACACTTATTGTAGAATTGGCTATTCTTGTTTTGACTGGTATTGTAGTTTTTTATGCACTTAAACTTTATAAAAGTATGAATAATCATGAACTAATTCAAGAAGAAGCGTCCATGAGCGAATCTCAAACATCTTAAAAAATCAAACAAGAAAAGAGAAAATAACAGTGTTTCCTCAAAAAGAAAACGCTAAAAGCTTCAAAGATATATGAAGTGAATGCTCATGAAAACGCACCATTTTAATGCAAAGGAAAACATATAAAATTACATTCAAAATAATAATAAGTATTCATTATTATTTACTCTCTAAATAAATTAAAAAATTTATTGCATAATATTGTCAATTTGGGGCTTGTAATAAAGCGCTTTCATTGTATAATAGATATGGTGATTAAAAAAAACATTAAATCCTTGTAATAATCGTTTAACCCGATGCTTTTTTTTCATGTTTTAGACAATTATCAAATGAAGTAATGAGGATTAATTCAGTTCTTGATGTATAAAAATCACCAAACCGTCAATTTTATGACGTGAACGCATGCGAAATTTCGCATATTATATAAGAAAAGTGAGGTAATTAAAATTGTTTAAAAGTACGTATCTTCATGATTTTTACGCAAAGTTGTCCCAAAGGTATAATGATCAACCCGAGTTTCTCCAAGCGGTTGAAGAATTTTTAACTTCTATGGATATGCTGGTTGAAAAAGACCCAAACATTCAAAAAAATGCAATTATTGAAAGAATTATTGAACCCGAAAGAATCATCAAATTTAGAGTTTCCTGGGTAGATGACACTGGCAAAGTTCAGGTCAACCGCGCAATGAGAGTTCAATTTAATTCAGCAATTGGTCCTTATAAAGGTGGAATTCGTTTCCATCATTCTGTCAACGAATCTATTATGAAATTTTTAGCTTTTGAACAAACTTTTAAGAACTCATTAACCTGTCTTCCAATGGGGGGAGCAAAAGGTGGATCTGATTTTGATCCTGATGGTAAAAGCGATAATGAAATTATGAGATTTTGCCAAAACTATATTCTTGAATTATATAGACATATTGGTCCAAGAATGGACGTTCCAGCGGGTGATTTAGGTGTTGGAGCAAGAGAAATAGGTTATATGTATGGAATGTACAAAAGAATTGAAAACGAATTCAGTGGCACATTCACATCTAAAGGTATCGAATCCGGAGGTTCACTTGGCAGAGCTGAAGCGACAGGATATGGTCTTTGCTATTTTGTTGAAGAAATGTTAAAAACATTCAAAAATGATACGTTTAAAGATAAGAGAGTCATCATTAGCGGTGCTGGTAAAGTTGGATCAATGGCTGCCCAAAAAGTCATTGAACTCGGTGGAAAAGTGGTTGGCATGAGTGATATTTCTGGCGTTATCCGCGATGAAAACGGCATTGATTTAGAACTGATTAAAACATTATCAAAAACAAATACAGTTGTGATGGATCAATATAGAAATTATCATCCAGAAGCTACTTTTAGCCCCACGACTAAAGATATTTGGAAAATTCCATGTGATATCGCGATGCCTTGCGCGACACAAAATGAAATCTATTTAGAATCAGCTAAAGAACTTGTTTCAAAAGGATGCTGGTTAGTCGCAGAAGGTGCAAATATGCCTACAACGATTGAAGCAACAAAATATTTCCAAGAAAATAATATTTTATTTGCTCCTGGCAAAGCTTCAAATGCAGGTGGTGTTGCTGTTTCTGGACTTGAAATGGCTCAAAATGCTATGTTTCTAAACTGGACTTTTGCAGAAGTTGATGCAAAACTTCATGGGATTATGGAAGATATATTTAAAAAATGCACTGATGCTTCAATGATGTACACAGGGAAACCAGATGATCTTCTCACTGGAGCAAATATTGCAGGATTTATCAAAGTATATCAAGCGATGCTACAACAAGGGGTATAATATTAACAATAAAAGGCTCTTTAAAATAGGTTGTGGTTTTTAGGAAACACACCTTTCAAATGG
>CAZMIG010000013.1:0-50740 GCA_964566285.1 uncultured Mariniplasma sp.
CAATAGAAAGAAAGGAATTACTCAATCTATCATTACAGTATTGAGTATACAAGGATAATATGAAGATAAAATTAATAGGTTTGGGAAAAATGGGCTTAAATATAGCTTTAAATCTGAAAGATCATCACCATGAAGTTGTTGGATATGATTTAAATGAAGAGGCTAGAAATAATCTAATAGAAAATGGGATGATTTCAGTTGATACACTGGATAAGTTATTAGGTAGTGAAAAACAAGAAAATAATATTGTATTGATGTTTATTCCAAATCAATTCATGGATAAAACTATCGAACAAATGCTTCCTTTTTTGAAGAAAGGTGACATCGTTATTGATGGTGGAAATTCTAATTTCAATGTATCGATTAAAAGATATCATCATCTAATGAATAGTGGCATTGAATTTATAGACATGGGGACTTCAGGCGGAATGAGTGGTGCTAGATATGGTGCATGTTTAATGGTTGGTGGAGATAAAGCAATTGTTGAACAATTAGAACCAGTTTTCACTGATTTAGCTGTTAAAGATGGTTATGCGTATATGGGTAAACCTGGATCGGGTCACTTTGTTAAAATGGTACATAATGGCATAGAATACGGCATGATGCAAGCAATTGCTGAAGGTTTTGATTTATTAGAAGCATCTCCTTTTGAATTAGATTATGATAAAATATCTCAAATGTGGAATCATGGTTCAATTATTGAATCTGCTTTAATGGGATATATTCATGATGCTTTTAGCACAGATCAGAGATTAGAACAAATTCAAGGGCGAATTGATGATTCAGGAGAAGGTATGTGGATGATTGAAGAAGCATTAAAATACCGTGTTTCATTACCTGTGATTACGCAAGCTTTATATACGAGATATAAGTCGAAAGATGATCATTTATTTGCTGAAAAAGTAGTTGCAGCAATGAGAAAAGAGTTCGGTGGGCACACCGTATATAAAAAGAAATGAAAGACTTAATAATAACGATCTTTGGATCAACTGGTGATTTAACATCTAGAAAGTTATTACCGGCTATAGCAAAGCTTGTGAGTCAAAAAAAAATATCAAAAGATAGTTTAGTTATTGCACTTGGAAGAAGAGATTATTCAACAGAAGAATATCTTAAAAAAATGAATGATAGCGCAACTAAGCCATTAAATATGGACATTTTATCAAAAATCGTTCATTACTTTCATATGGATATAACTAGTTTAGATGATTATTCTAGACTAGTAGATTATATAAATCAAGAAAAGCACAATCAGACCAAAGAACTATATTATTTAGCTATTGGACCTGATCTTTTTTCTGTAGTTAGTGAAAATATCAATCACTCAAAATTAGTTCAAATGGGTAATCTCTTACAGTCAATTGTTTTTGAAAAACCATTTGGTTATGATTTGAGTAGTGCCAGGGATATTAATGAAATGCTATGGTATTATTTTGATGAAAAACAGATTTATCGTATTGACCACTATTTAGGAAAAGAAATGATACAAAACATCATGATGGTCAGATTTGCTAATCGAATATTTGAAGAAGTTTGGCATAATAGAACGATAAAAAGTGTCAAGATTATTGCAAAAGAGACTGAAGGCATTCTTGGACGAGCTGGATATTACGATCAATCTGGAGCATTAAGAGATATGGTGCAAAGCCATTTGATACAAATACTTTCTTTAATTGCAATGGAAATTCCTATTTCCTATCACAGTGATGATGTAAAAAATGAAAAAGTAAAAGTGCTTAATCACTTACATTTCGAACATGACTCCTTAATTTTAGGTCAATATGATGGATACTTAAAAGAAGAGGGTATACCAGAAAATTCGATGACTGAAACGTTTGTTTTCTTTAAGGCATACGTGAATACTCCACGGTTTAAGGGCGTTCCTTTTTACTTGATGACAGGTAAAAAACTTGACACAAAGGAATCAATAATTATTATAGAGTTTGAAGAAACAAGTGAACAAAGAAAATGGAATTTACCACTTTCTACAAACAAACTCTATATTAAGGTTGCTCCACAAGACGGTGTTGGTCTTATATTGAATAGTAAAGTTCCCGGATTGACTGATGATGTTGAAACAGTTGAGCTCGAATATTGTATTTCATGTCGCTCCTATAAAAATTTATCTGAAGCTTATGAAAAATTAATTTTAGATTGTGTAGATCAGCATAAAACGTTATTTACACGGTGGGATGAAATTGAACAATCATGGCATTTAATAGATCATATAAAGAAGTATCATAAACAACCATTTATCTACAAAAATTATGATGAATTGAAAAAAATGATATCAAATTTAACTGAAGAGGAAATGATATGAAGATTTATGATGTATCAATGACAATATCATCTGAGATGCAAGTCTATAAGAATAAGGATGATAAGAAGCCATTAATTGAAGTGGTTTCTGATTTTTCTAATTCAACGACGCACGAATCGAAACTATCAATGAATCTACATACTGGAACTCATATGGATTTTCCATTACATATCTTTAAAGAGGGTGAAACCTCTGATACATTAGATATTAACCGCTTAATTAGAAAGGTTAAAGTCTTTGATCTAACACATTTAACTAATGAAATTGATATTGAAGATTTAACTAATCTTCAGATAGAAGAAAATGACTTTGTTTTACTTAAAACAAAGAATAGCTTAAAAGAGGTGTTTGACTTTCAGTTCATATTTATTAATGAAAAAGCTGCAAGCTATTTAGCGTTAAAAAAGGTATCTGGTGTTGGTGTAGATGGTTTGGGCGTTGAACGTAACCAAGAAGGACATCCTACACATCAAGTATTGATGAAAAATGATATCATCATCATTGAGGGATTGAGATTAAAAGAGATCAAACAAGGACAGTATTTCATGTACGCACTACCTATAAAAATTAAAGGTGTTGATGCACTTCCATTAAGCATTATATTAATCGAGGAGTCTTATGAAAATCAGATTAGCAAACCAAAATGACCTAGATTCAATTTGGCAACTTAGACTAAAAACAACTGAACTTTTAAAAACTAGGAGTATTGATCAATGGCAATACAAAGATCCTTCTTTTGAAACCTTCAAAATTGATATTGATGCTAATGAATTTTATATTGCTGAACAAGCAGGTCTTTTGATTGGCATGATGTCTGTTAGATCGGGAATTGAGCATACATATGATAAGATATACGAAGGATCATGGAACTATGATTTGCCTTACTTAACAATCCATAGACTTGCAGTTAAAAGAGGTTTATTAGGCTCAAAAGTATCCGAAGAATTGATGAAATATGCTGAAAAGGTAGCAATAGATAAAAAGACAAAGTATATCAGAATAGATACTCATGAACAAAATAAGTATGCAATTAGGCTTTTTGAAGTATTAGGATATAAATTATGTGGGTATATCCTATTAAATCAAAAAGAGGGTGAATTAAAACGACTTGCATTTGACAAGAAGGTAGGCAATAATTAATGAAAATATTATATGAGACATCGTATTTGAAGAAATCTGATGTCAATCAATTGAAAGAAAGATTCCCAGATATAATATTTACCGATGATGACAAATCAACAGGTGATATTGAGGCTATTATTTCAATGCCCGGTTATTTAACTCCTGATAATCTTGACCGATTTATTAATTTAAAATGGGTTCAAGTTTTAACTGCGGGTTATAACCAACTCAATTTGAATTATTTTAAAAAAAGAGAGATTATCTTAACAAATGCTAAAGACGTTTTTAGCATCCAAATTGCTGAAGATGTTTTTTCGAAAATTCTCTATTTTAATCGGAATTTAAAAATTCAACAAGCACATATGACTCAGGGTTTATGGAAACACGAATCAGTTCATTTTGAAATTGCTGAATCTATTGTTGGGATTCTTGGTACAGGTTCCATTGGTTTGGAAGTGGCTAAGCGTATGAAAGCATTTGATGCAAGAGTTTTAGGTTATAAAAGATCAAGAGTATCACTTCCATATTTCGATCAACTCTATTTTGATCAAGAAGGATTAGATGAACTCTATCAAAAAAGCGATTATATTATCGTTGCTCTACCACTAAATAATGAAACTTTTCATTTTATCAATAAAAATTCATTTTCAAAAATGAAAAAGAATGTTGTTATTATCAATGTTGCCCGTGGTGAAATCATTGATCAAGAAGCGTTAATCGATGCTATCAAAACAAAGAAAATCAGGGCAGTTGGATTAGATGTAATGACTCCAGAACCACTTCCGAAGAATCATGAATTATGGAAACTGAATCAAGTATTCATCACACCACATAATTCTAGTGCAAGTCCACATGTTAGAAAGCGACTCATTCAAGCAGTTTCAGATTCAATCCATCGATTTGTTAATCATAAGGAATTTAATAATCGAGTTATTTAATCACAAGGCTTATGAGTTTACTCATAGGTCTTTTATTTTATAGAAAACCGCTTACATTTTAAAAATTGTTGACAAGATATAAATATGTGATAGAATAAACACAGTTATATATTTTGAATTTCAAATGAATATATTTGAGATGGAGAGGGGAGTGTTGCCTTATCAACTAGGATGAGTGCTAAAAAAGGTGTAATAAATAGCTTTTTAATGTATTCATCTAGGTTTTACACATCTTAAGTTTATGAGACATTATTATGATAATGTGTCTACCTAATTTAAACTTTTGATGATTAACAATATTTACAAAAATTTATGAAAAGTGAAACGGATAATATGACAATAAAAGAAATTCAAAGTATTATTAAAGACTTCGAGGTGTCATCTCTCATGACATTAGAACTTGAAATGGATGGATTTAAATTAAGATTATCGAAGAATAAAGAAGATCAAGTAACGATAAAAGAAGATTATAAAGAACAAGAAGCAAATACAAATCAGCTACATAAACCACAACCTAATCATACAATGATAAAATCACCACTCGTTGGTACTTTTTATGCTGCATCGACACCTAATGGAACGCCATTTGTCGAAGTCGGACAGCATGTAAAAAAAGGCCAAGTTGTGTGTATCATCGAGGCGATGAAAATTATGAACGAAATCACTTCACCATTCACTGGAGTTCTTAAAGAGATTTTCGTGCATAATGGCGATGTCGTCGGTTTTGATCACAACTTGATGCGTGTTGGTGAAGCTCATGAAAAATAAAATTTTAATTGCAAATCGCGGTGAAATTGCAGTTCGCATCATTCGGGCTGCAAAAGAATTAGGATATGGAACAGTAGCTGTCTATTCAACTGCTGACGAGCATAGCCTACACGTTAAACTCGCAGATGAAGCAGTATGTATTGGTGGTAATAAGAGTAAAGATAGTTACCTCAATATGAATAATATCTTAAGTGCAGCGATTTCAACGGGATGCAATGCAATTCATCCTGGTTATGGTTTTTTAGCTGAAAATAGTGTATTTGTAGAAATGGTTGAACAATGTAATATTGCATTTATCGGACCAAGTTCAAAATCAATTTCCTTAATTGGAGATAAATCAGCTGCCAGAAATATAGCGAAAACACACGGTGTTCCTATTGTTGAAGGCAGCGACGGTGTTGTAGAAGATCAGCATGAAGGCTTAAAAATAGCAAAGAAAATCGGATACCCTATCATGATCAAAGCTTCAAACGGAGGCGGAGGTCGTGGGATTAGTATTGTACGCTCAGATGAAGAATTTCTGAGTGCTTTTGAACGTACATCGATGGAAGCTGAAGCAAGTTTTGGTGCTAAGTCATTATATATTGAAAAATTTGTTGATTCACCAAGACATATTGAAATCCAGATTATTTCAGATACTCAAGGAAATTTTGTTCATCTATTTGAAAGAGACTGTTCAATGCAAAGACGTAATCAAAAGCTTGTTGAAGAAGCACCATCGCCAATCTTAAACGATTTATTAAGAAGAAGGATTGGAATGGCAGCAATTAAACTGGCGAAAGCAATTCATTATGTCAATGCTGGAACTCTTGAATTTTTAGTGGATCCAAAAGGAAATTTCTATTTTATGGAAATGAATACAAGAATTCAAGTTGAGCATCCCGTTACTGAAGCCATAACTGGTATTGATCTCGTCAAAGAGCAAATTAAGATTGCCTATGGTAAAGAATTATCATTTAAACAAAGAGATATTAAAATAAAAGGTCATGCGATTGAATGTCGAATCGTTGCAGAAGACGCAATGCATGGATTTACTCCATCTCCAGGTAAAATCAATAATATCCTGTTTCCAGGAGGAATAGGTGTCAGAATTGATACACATATTTACCCAGGTTATGAAGTTCCCCCATATTATGATTCACTACTTGCTAAGTTAATCGTTCATGCACCAACAAGAAGAGAAGCAGTCAAAAAAATGAGAGTTGCTCTAGAACAGTTTGTGATCGAAGGTATTGCAACCAATATTGAATACCAATATTTAATCATGCACAATACTGATTTTATTAAAGGACAATATGATACTGGATTTATTGCACGCTTCAATGTTTTGGTGGAGGCGGAAAATAATGAATGATTTTTTAAGTGAACGTAAGAAAAAACTAGAAAATTTTAAAAAAAATATAAGAAAAAAACATGTGAATTATGATCCAATCGATATTCCTGATGGTCTTTTTGTAAAATGTGACCAATGTGGGGCTGCAATTTATGAAAAAACATTAGAAGCAAACCATTCGATTTGTCCCTATTGTGAATACCATTTCAGAATGAATGCAACAAAAAGAATGTCACTGACATTTGATCAAGGATCCTTTGAAGAATTATTCAGTGAAATTCAATCATCAAATCCTTTAAATATGGAAGGATATGAAGATAAAATTGAAAAAGGTAAAAAGTTTTCAGGGCTTAATGAGGCTTTTTTGTGTGGAACAGCATCTTTAGTCAATATTCTAACTGCTGTTGGAATATTAGATAGTAATTTTATGATGGGTAGTATGGGTAGTGCAGTAGGTGAAAAAGTAACAAGACTCATTGAATATGCTGCAAAAGAAAATTTACCCTTAATCATTTTTTCAGCTTCAGGTGGTGCTAGAATGCAAGAAGGTATTTTATCCTTGATGCAAATGGCTAAAACAAGTGCAGCCTTAGAATATTTTGATCAAAAAGGATTATTATACATCAGTGTAATGACCAATCCAACAATGGGTGGGGTTGCAGCAAGTTTCGCTTCATTAGGAGACATTAATATTGCTGAAAAATCATCTTTAATTGGTTTTGCAGGTGCGAGAGTTATCAAGCAAACAATCAGACAGGAATTACCTGAAGGATTTCAAACGGATGCTTTTCAGCTAGCCCATGGTCAAGTTGATTTGGTTGTTCATAGAAAAGATATGAGAAAAACATTATATAAACTACTTCAATTCCACCTAAGAAAGATCGGTGATAAATGATGAGTGAAATTAATGTTGCTTGGGAAAAGGTTAAACTTGCCAGACATCCTAAAAGACCGACAGCAAGTTATTTAATAAAAGAATTATTTCCTGATTTTATTGAACTTCATGGAGATCGTGGTTTTGCAGATGATGAAGCCATTACTGCAGGGTTAGGAACTTTTAATGGAATACCCATGACCATTATCGCCGAAGAAAAAGGAAGAAATACAGAAGAAAAAATTAAGCATAATTTCGGTATGCCTCATCCAGAAGGATATCGCAAAGCCATCAGATTAATGAAACAAGCAGAGAAATTTAGAAGACCAATTTTATGTATTATTGATACACCAGGTGCTTACCCAGGTATTGGAGCTGAAGAAAGAGGACAAGCTCAAGCTATTGCTTATAATTTAAAAACAATGATAGGACTTAAAACACCGATTGTTGTACTTGTACTAAGTGAAGGTGGCTCTGGAGGAGCCTTAGCAATAGGTGTTGGTGATCATGTTTTCATGTTTGAAAATAGCATTTATGCAATTCTTTCTCCCGAAGGATTTGCTTCTATTATTTATAAAGATAGTGAAAAAGCGGATTATGCTGCCAGCATCATGAAATTAACAGCAGAGGATTTGAAAGCATTTAACGTGATTGACACAATCATTAAAGAACAAGAGGGATTACATGTTAATCCAGATTACGGAATCCAGTCTTTTAAGACTGAATTAACGAAAGTTTTGAAGAAATTAATACCCCTTTCAGTTGCGAAATTGCTAAAAAATCGTTATCAAAAATATAGAGAAATGGGTGTGTACATAGAAAAAGGAGCAACAAATGGAACAAAAACAGCCGAAGATTAAAGTCATTTCAAGTGGGAAATATACACCTGAAACAATTATAACTAATGAAGATTTAGAAAAACTTGTTGATACATCACATGAATGGATAGTTTCAAGAACTGGTATTGAAAGAAGACGGAAAGCGGTTAATGAAAAAACAAGTGATATGGCCTATAAGGCGGCTATGCATGCAATTGAAAGAGTGAATTATGATAAAAATAAAATCGATTTAATTATCATGGCTACTGTTACTGGTGATCAGATGACGCCTTCAACAGCTAATTTTGTTCAAGCGAAATTAGGTTTAGAACATGAAGTCATGAGCTTTGATATTAATGCTGCATGTACAGGTTTTGTTTATGGTTTAGAAGTTGCATCAGCGTTACTTCAAACCAAACGTTTTAGAGCTGCATTAATCATTGGGGGAGAAATTTTAACTCAGATCGTTGATTATACAGACAGAAACACGTGTGTGTTATTTGGAGACGGTGCTGGTGCTATGATTATAGAACCTAGCGATGATCCAAAAGAAACAGCATATTTCTTTAATGCTGCTCGTGGAGATACAAATGACTCATTAACTGTGAAAAAATACATTCAGATGGACGGTAAAAAAGTTTATCAATTCGCTGTTGGTGCAATGGAACAAGCGATTCAAAAAATTTTAGCAGAAAGTCATCTAACGATTGATGATATTGATATGGTCATTCCTCATCAAGCAAATGAGAGAATCATTCAGTCAGTTGCAAAATCAACAGGAATTCCCATGAATAAGTTTATGTTAAACTTGAGTGAATATGGTAACACATCAGCGGCAAGTATTCCATTAACGATATCAGAATATTTTGATCAAACTGAAACTAAAGGCAAAAAAATACTTTTAGTTGGCTTCGGTGGTGGGTTTACTTGGGGAAGTGCAATCTTGCAACTATAGGAGAAAAAGATGAAAAATATAAGCGAATTATTTAAAACAAAATATCCATTAATACAAGGTGGTATGGCAAATGTTGCAACAGCACAACTTGCTGCAGCTGTTTCTAATGCTGGTGGACTGGGTTTGATTGGTGCAGGTGGTTATGATGCAGATTGGGTAAGAAGTGAGATTAAAAAATGTCAAGCATTAACCGATAAACCTTTTGGTGTCAATGTCATGCTTATGAGCCCCCATGCTCCTGAAATTGCGAAAGTAGTTGTTGAAGAAGGTGTCAAAATCGTCACAACAGGTGCGGGTAGTCCAGGCATTTATATGAAAGCATGGAAAGAAGCAGGTATTATCGTTATTCCTGTTGTTTCATCTGTTGCTCTTGCAATCAGAATGGAAAGACAAGGTGCTGATGCAGTGGTTGCTGAAGGTACTGAATCTGGTGGACATATTGGAAAATCAACAACAATGGCTTTAATTCCTCAAATTGCTGATGCAATCACAATTCCAGTTATTGCTGCTGGAGGAATTGCAGATAAAAGAGGGATTTTAGCAGCATTTGCATTGGGTGCTAAAGGTGTTCAAGTTGGAACTGTTCTCCTAGCAACAAAAGAATGTCCAATCCATGATAACTACAAACAAAAGGTAATCAAAGCTAAAGATACAGATACAATTGTCACAGGACGCGGTACAGGTGCACCAGTGCGTGTTCTAAAAAACAAAATGGCAGTTGAATACATAAGTATGAGTAATCAAGGTGTTTCTCTTCTTGAACTTGAAAAATTAACATTAGGTTCACTTAGACGTGCTGTGTTTGATGGAGATTTAGATCGCGGATCATTTATGGCAGGTCAAATTTCTGGATTAGTTAAAGAAATTAAAACGGTTAAAGAGGTTTTGGAATCTCTATTTGATGATGTCAATAAATATAAAGAAAGTTTGGAAATTATGTAATGAGTAAACTTGCAGTTATTTTTGCTGGTCAGGGAAGTCAATATCCTGGTATGGGACTAGAATATTTGGAAAATAATCAGAAACTTAATGATAAAATTAAAACAGCATCTGAAATTCTTGGATTTGATGTTGTTGAAGTTTTAAATTCATCGGATGGAAGATTAACTGAAACAATATATACACAACCATTAGTTTTTCTTTCTTCAATGATGGCTTTTGATACATTCATGGAGCTAGGTATCTCTTTTTCTGCAGTTGCAGGATTTAGTCTTGGAGAATATACTGCACTATATGCTTCTGAAGTCTTTACATTTGAACAAATTTTAAGAATTATAATTTTTCGTTCAATATGGATGCAGGAATGTTCGATAAAATATCCTGGCAAGATGGCAGCTATTCTTGGCTTATCTTCAAATGAAGTAGATGACGTTTGTAAAATAGCTCAAAGTGAAGGTATTGTTGTTTCTGCAAATTATAATTCTCCAGTTCAAGTCGTTATATCTGGTGAAGAATCTGCGGTGCTTAAAGCAATTGAGATTGCAAAATCAAAAGGTGCAAAAAGAGCAATTATGTTGAATGTCAGTGGAGCTTTTCACTCACCATTAATGAAAGAAGCAGGAACTGCACTTTCACAATATATCGCAAATGTTGTTGATCAGCCATTCAAGTATCCAATTTATATGAATACCACAGCTAAGCCGTTAATTCAGAAAGAATTGAAAATTGAAATGGAAAAACAGATTCAATCTTCTGTTTATTTTGAACAAACAATTAAACAAATGGTAGCAGATGGTTTTACTCATTTTATTGAAATCGGACCAGGTTCTGTAATATCAGGATTGATTAAGAAAATAGATTTGAATTTAAATGTAGCACATTTAGATAAAAAAAGTGATTTAGAAGCATTGAAAGGATGGTTGAATACACATGGATTTAACAAATAAAGTTGCAATAATAACTGGTGGAGCTGCTGGAATAGGCAGATCAATCACTTTAGAACTTGCTAAACGAGGTGCAAAAGTTGTCATAAACTATAATAGAAGTTCTGAAGCAGCAACATCCTTGGTTAATGAAATTACTTCATTCGGAGGGCAAGCATTAGCAATTCAGGCAGATATTTCATCCTTTACTGATGCAAAAAGATTAGTAGATGAAACCATAGAACATTTTGGAATATTAAATATTGTTGTTAATAACGCAGGAATAACTGATGATGCATTGATATTGCGAATGCAGGAAAATCAGTTTGACCGCGTGATAAATACGAACTTAAAAGGTGTTTGGAATGTATGTAAACATGCAGCGAAGCCTTTGATGAAATCAGGCTATGGTCGAATTATCAACATTTCATCTGTTTCAGGTGTAATGGGCAATGCTGGACAATCCAATTATAGTGCATCCAAGGCTGGTGTGATTGGACTAACTAAATCTTTAGCAAGAGAATTTGCATCCAGAGTGGTGACGGTTAATGCAATTGCTCCTGGATTTATTGAAACAGAAATGACAAAAAAATTATCACAAGATGTTATTGATGCATGGCAAGGTCAAATTCCTCTTAAACGTTTTGGAAGTGCACAAGAGGTTGCTTATGCAGTAGCATTTTTAGCAAGTGAAGAAGCTTCATATATAACAGGCCATACCCTAGAGGTTGATGGCGGATTGGTGATGTAGGTAAGCATATGAAAAGAAGAGTCGTCGTAACAGGTATGGGACTTGTAAGTCCAGTTGGAAATACAGTTGAAGAATCATTTAACAATTTAATAGCAGGAAAAAATGGTATTGATTTTATTACAGCTTTTGATACAAAAAATCAAAAAGTGAAGATTGCTGGTGAAGTAAAAGATATCAATTTTGAAGATTTCATCGATAAAAGAGAAATTAGAAGAGCAGACAGAGTAACTAATTTAGCACTTGTTGCTGCTCATGAGGCATATACTCAAGCTCAATTAGAAGGTGTAGAGATTGATCGTAAAAGATTTGGAACATTCATTGGAAGCGGTATTGGTGGACTTAATACAATTCATGAAGAAGTGTCATCAAGTGTTGCTAAAGGCTCCGATAGAATGTCACCATTTTTTATCCCTAATTCGATCATTAACTTAATTGGTGCAAAAGTTGGTATTCGTTATCAAGCTTATGGACCTAATCTTCCACAAGTAACTGCTTGTTCATCAGCAACTAACTCAATTGGTGAAGCATTTAGATATATCAGAGATGGCTATCTTGAAATAGCTTTAGCTGGTGGAGCAGAAGCTCCAATTAATCCAACGGGTGTAGGTGGATTTTCAAGTTTAAGAGCTTTAAATTTCTCAAACGACCCAGAAGTTGCATCTGTTCCTTTTGATTCTAGACGGTCTGGTTTTGTGATTGCTGAAGGCGCTGGAATACTTATCTTAGAAGAATATGAACATGCAAAAAGAAGAAATGCTCCAATTCTTGCTGAAATGGTCGGTTATGGAACTACAAGTGATGCATTTCATATGACTTCTCCTGATGATTCAGCAAAAGGTATTGAAGAATGTCTGAAAATTGCGATTAATGATGCAAATATCAAACCTGAACAAATTGATTATATTAATGCGCATGGCACATCGACAATACTTAATGATAAATTAGAGACCTTAGGTATTAAAAAAGCATTTGGAGATGCAGCATATAAAATAAATATTAGTTCAACAAAATCAATGACAGGTCATGCACTAGGAGCTGCTGGAGCGATTGAGACAATTGCTGTAATCAAAGCATTACAAACAAGTCTAATTCCTCCAACAATTCACTTGGATCAACCAGATCCTGAATGTGATCTCAATTACACACCACATGTATTTGTAAAAAGAGAACTAGAATATGCAATGAACATCAATATTGGATTCGGTGGGCAAAATGCAGCAATTATTTTTAAGAAGGTGACTAAATAATGACAAGAGAAGAAATCAAACAAATCATTCCTCACCGAGAACCGTTTTTATTCTTGGATGAAATTACAGAATTAGTAAGCTTAGATAGAGCTGTTGGAGTAAAATATGTCAATGGTGATGATTTTTACTTTCAAGGACATTTTCCTGGTAAACCAATAATGCCTGGAGTTATTATCGTTGAATCTTTAGCGCAACTTGGAGCTGTTATTTTATTATCACATGAAGATTATAAAGGTAAAATTGCTTATTTTACAGGTATCCAAAAGGTCAAATTTAGAAAAAGTGTTGTACCTGGAGATAAATTAATTTTAGAATGCAATTTAACCAAATTTAGAGGAGTTTTTGGTTTTGGTGTTGCTAAAGCATTTGTGGATGGAGAGTTGGTTTGTGAAGCTGATATTTCATTTGCCGTGGGACCTGCATGATTTCATATACACTCCTTGAGTTCGAGGAACTCATTTCAACAAGTAATTTTCTAAAAGAAAATCAAACACATTTTCCAAATATGACAATCATCAAAGCAAATCATCAAACTCAAGGACGAGGTCAATTTGATCGAAAATGGGAATCTCCTCCAAAAGAAAATTTGTTATTTTCAATCTTACTTAAAGATATAAATGTCAAAAAGACATATGATATCAAGCGTTGGATTACATCTGGATTAATGCTTTTTTTGCAAAGGAAAAATATTGATGTTACTTTTAAAGAACCCAATGATATCTATTTTCAAGGACAAAAGCTTTGTGGCATCCTGATTGAGACACAAGCATCATCAAATGTTTTTGATTATGTCATTATTGGTATTGGAATGAATGTCAATCAAAAAGTATTTGAACATCAAGCTGCGACTTCGTTAAGCTTGATTCTAAATCAACAAATTAACATGAAGCATTTATTTGATGAATTAATTAATATGTTAATGGAAAGCTATGAACAATATATTTTATGAAGATTAAACAAGTCACTAGAATATCTCTGTATGCAGCATTTATTGCTGTATCAGTGTATTTGATTCCACCTATACAGATTCCATCTATTCAAGTACCTTTTACCCTGCAAACATTACTTATTATGCTTGCTGGGTTTCTATTTGTACCATCAGAAGCATTTTTAACTGTATTCATTTATGTTTTCATTGGTGCAATTGGTCTTCCGGTATTTAGTGGTGCAAGAGGTGGACTATCTGTTCTACTGGGACCAACTGGCGGATTTCTAATGTTATTTCCTCTTGTGAGTCTTTTCATTTCACTCTTGAAATCTAAAACGCATAAAAAGTTATACGATATTGGAATTGGCTTGTTTATAAGCGTTATTGCGCTATATCTTTTGGCAAATATATGGCTTTCAGTTATACTTTCTATATCTTATTGGAGTGCACTTTTAAGTCTATTACCGTTTGTACCTTTTGATATACTGAAGCTATTACTTGCTTATTTCATCTATTTGAAATTTCCTAAAGATATTATAAATTCATGATAAAATATAATAAGTAAGCATCAATTTTCGTAAAGGAGATTTGTTATGTCAAGAAGAAGTAAGTCTTTTCTCATTATCTTTTTAATATATTTAATGGCAATTGCAATAGGAATTGTTAGTTTTATTTATTTTAATAATTTTGAGTTAATTTATCGAGTTTTAATTGCAGATGTTATGATGACTTTATTCACATGGATAATGAGTATCATCTTAAAAAATGCAAGCGTATATGATCCTTATTGGAGTGTCATACCACCACTTGTTATTTTTGGGATTATTATATTTTTAAATAAAACATTCCAATTAAGTCTTGCTTTATTACTTCTTGGTTTCCTAATTTGGGGTATTAGATTGACCTATAATTGGGCCAGCCATTGGAAAGATTTCTCTGAAATTGATTGGAGATACAAGAAAATTCAAGAAAAAGCGCCAAAATTGTACTTTCTCACAAATTTATTAAGTATTCAATTATTTCCAACATTGATAGTTTTTGTTCAACTTATTGGAGCAATCTATTTTATTCAAAATGAACCACCAATGAATGGTTTGATATGGATAGGATTTATTTTCATGATTTTAGCAGCAATCATTCAATTTATTAGTGATGAACAAATGAAGAAATTTAAAGATAAAACACAAGGTGAAAAGCTTTGCATCGAAGAAGGATTATGGAAATATTCAAGACATCCCAATTATTTTGGAGAGATCACTTTATGGTGGGGCGTTTACTTAATGTATTTTGGTAGTGTAATGACATTTGATCTTTTAATTTTTGCTCCTATAGCAATGACAGCACTATTTTTATTTATCAGCATACCTTGGATGGAAAAAAAGATACTCATGACTAGACCAGAATATGCAAAATATCAAAAAAGAGTTTCTAGACTCATCCCGTTTTTTAGAAACGAAGAGCATTCACCAGCACCTCAAGAAAATTCTTGACAGAATCTATAGAGCATGTATAATAGAGCATAGGGAATGAACGTCTCCCTGAGTGAAATACTTAAACCGCGAAAGCTAATGACTTCTACAACATTTTTGTTGTGAAGTTTTTTTTAGGAGGATTACATGTTATTATCAATTGCTTTAATTATCATCTTAAGTTTATTTTTATCGCAAATATTTTCATATCTAAAATTACCTAAAATATTAGGTATGATTATTGCTGGAGTGATTCTTGGTCCATTTGTTTTTGATTTGATTGATTCTGAAATTCTAAATATTTCAGCTGATTTGAGACAAATTGCTTTAGTCGTTATATTAATTAGAGCAGGGTTATCCTTGGATCTTGATGATTTAAAGAAAGTTGGAAAACAAGCGGTTATTTTAGCGTATGTCTCAGCATCAGTTGAGATGATTGCAATCACCTTTTTCGCCCATTTATTCTTCGATATTTCCTTTTTAGATGCAGCTTTAATGGGTGCAGTTGTTGTAGCAGTTTCACCAGCAGTTATCGTTCCTAAAATGCTTCATCTATTATCAAAAGGATATGGTCAAGATAAAAAAATACCGCAATTAATTCTTGCCGGTGCTTCAGTGGATAATGTTTTTATTTTGATTATATTTGCATCAATATTGCAATTTCAACAGGGGTCCAATCTTTCAGTGATGACATTTTTGAATATACCGATTGCAGTTTCTTTAGGTATTTTTATAGGAATAGTTGTTGGGATTGTATTAGTATATATATTTAAAAAACTTCACATCAGAGACACACTGAAAGTATTAATTATCTTTAGTGTTGGATTTTTGATTATCGTATTACAACAAACTTTAACAGGAATTATTCCGATATCTGGAATTTTAGCTGTGATCACACTTGCGGTAACCATACTTAAGTTACATGAACATTTGGCAAAACGATTGGTACTAAAATTCGAAAAGATATGGGTTATTGCTGAAATTATGTTGTTTGTTTTAGTTGGTGCTATCGTTGATATTTCAATAATGGCTAATGTAGGTTTAATTGCTATCGCCTTAATTTTCATCGCCATGTCATTTAGAATGATTGGTGTATACATTTCATTGATTAAATCACCACTTAATCAAAAAGAAAAACTATTTGTTGGGTTTTCTTATATGCCGAAAGCAACAGTACAGGCTGCAATTGGTGCAATTCCACTAGCTTTAGGATTTTCAAGTGGAATACTCATCTTAACTGTTGCTGTACTTGCAATATTGATTACAGCTCCCATAGGTGCAATTCTCATTGATGTAACCCATCAGAAATTACTTAAAGAATAAAAAAGGCTATAATTTTATGATAAAAAAGGGTACAATATAGATGATATACTCTTTTTTATTATTGATTTTTTAAAAAAAGTGTTAAAATATATAAGGTGTTTTATATCTTTAAATAATAATAATGCTTATTCTTTATAAAGAATAAAACACAAGGAGAACAATTATGAAGAGAAACAAGTTTATTGTTATTGGTTCTGGACGATTAGGATCCAATATTGCAACACAGATGTCTGAACTCGGTGAAGACGTCATCATCATTGATGCAACAGATGATTCTTTTAGAAAATTACAAGAATCCTTTTCAGGATATCAAGTCGTTGGTGATGCAACTGACTTATCAGTATTAGAAAATTCGTATATCAAACATGCAAAGACCGTGGTCATTACCACAGATAGTGACAACGTCAATATTTATTTAGCTCACGTTTGTTATTATATTTATAATGTGCCTACAATTTTTGTAAGACTTGCAGATACCAATAAAGGTAGTCTCTTAGAAGGAACTTACATTAAAGCAATTTATCCATTTACATTGTCACTTCAAGAATTTATGACAATGTATAAACAGGAGGATAAAAAATGAAAATAGTCATCACTGGCGGAAAGCATGAAGCAGACTTCATTGTGAAAATGCTTAAAGAAGAACGTCATCAACTCATCGTTATCAATCAAGACACGGAATTTGCAGAATACATTTCAACAAATAATGATATTTCTGTATTTCCTGGAGATCCAACAAAAGCATATGTATTATCAGATGCAGAAGCAGATAATGCTGATGTTCTTTTAGCTTTATCAGATAGTGATACTGATAACTATATTATTTGCTTGACAGCAAAAAAAGAATTCAATATTAAAAGAACAGTTTCTAAGGTAAAGAATCCTAAAAACGTTGAGTTATTTAAAAAGCTCGGTGTTGATAGTGTTATTTCGTCAACATACTTACTTGCTCAAACCATCTTAAATGAATCTTCAGTTGAAAATATTATTAAAACACTTTCTATTGAAGATGAAAAAATAGTGATGGTTGAAATGGGTGTTGAAGAAACTTATGCATTAGTCGATAAGAAAATTATGGATATCAACTTCCCTAAAAACATTAATATTAGTTGTATTTTCAGAGATCCTCATGTCATTATTCCTAAAGGGGATACGATTATTAAGGCTAACGATAAACTCATAATTATTTCAACGCCTACTGAACAAGAAGAAATTATTGAATTTGTTAAAAAGAAAAGATGACAAACATGGACAAAAAAGTAACTTCTGGATATCCGTTAATTATCAATTACTTGGGTATCTTTGCCTTTTTAATAGGATTCATCAACCTACTACCACTCGTTCTTTTAGCATTTAGACCAGAGGAAATGGAATATGCACAATATTTCTTAATTCCGGGTTTAACGAGTATTTTTGTAGGTTCATTTATTATATTCCTTTTTAGAAAAAGGGAAAAAGGAAAATTAGAAAGACATCAAGATGCTGTCTTAGTCGTTTTCATATGGTTATTGGCAATATTGATATCATCTGTTCCATTCATGCTTACTGGAACTTATAACTTTACACAAAGTATCTTTGAAGCGACGAGTGGTTATTCAACAACAGGTTTAACTGTTGTTAATGTTGAACAAACCCCAGGCATGTTTTTATTGTTTAGAAGTTTATTACAATTTTTTGGTGGAGTAGGATTAGTTTTAGTCTTAACTTCAGCTATTTCAGATAAGTTTGGAATGAGATTATATAGTGCAGAAGGTCATAGTGACAAGTTGATGCCTAATCTTATTCGTTCAGGTCGTACAATCTTATCTATCTATATTGGTTATATAGCAATAGGTTCATTATTCTACGTTTTATTTGGCATGTCACCATTTGATGCGATTAATCATTCGATATGTGCAGTAGCAACAGGTGGATTTTCTACAAGAGCGGGTAGTATAGGATCTTATAATAGTGTTCCAATAGAAATCGTCACAATGGTCTTAATGATTTTAGGTGGAACAAACTTCTTTGTACATCTGATGCTAATTAGAGGAAAACTTAAAAATGTTTTCAAACACGTTGAAATTAAACTATTAGGTATCTTATTACTTATCTTTATTCCATTAATGACGATTAATATGCTTTCTGTTTATGATGGACGTTTCTTTTATTCATTAAGAATTTCAAGTTTTCAATTTATCTCAGCGGTCACAGGTACAGGTTATCAAACCGTTACTTCATTCCTTGCATTACCTACATTCTTTATGTTAGGAATTATCATCCCGATGGTATTAGGTGCTGGTATGGGATCCACTGCTGGTGGTATGAAACAATATCGTGTTGCACTTGCATTTAAGAGTATGTATTGGAATATCAAAGATCAACTAAGTCATAAAAAAACAATTCGAACCCATTTTATTAACAAATTGGGAACAAAAACGATTGTTGATAAGGATGATATCATTCAGAACCATGCATTCCTAATGATCTATATGTTAGTTTTGATTATAGGTACTGTTATTTTCTCCACTTTCGGATTTAGTGTAAGAGATTCTTTATTTGAATTTGCTTCCGCCTTAGGTACTGTAGGATTGTCTGTGGGTATTACAGGATATACTGCAAACCCAATCATCTTATGGACATCAGCATTAGGAATGTTTTTGGGTAGATTAGAATTTTATGTCGTTTTTGTAGCAATTGCTAAAATCTCATTAGATCTATCAAAAAGAAAACCAAAAAATAATAGAAAACTGGAAGCTTAATGCTCCAGTTTTTTTTATCGAATAGTTTTCACTCGAAGATATGCTAAAATAGAGGTGGAATTGTAAGTTGTCAGGTTCATCATGTATCTTATCCTGAAACCCTTTTTTTACACAAAATACTCGTCTATAATGAAGATAGGAGGAACACCTAGATGTTCAAAATCATTTGGAATAAAGAAGATGTAGAAAAGATTCGTTCAAAACTTTCAAAAGAATTCGATCTTATCCTAACTGATGATCCAAATGAAGTTCCCAAAGATAAAGTGGGAATTATTCTTGATGAAAATGATTTGGATAAAGTACGTCCTATCCTAGAAATGTTAGCGATAGAGCAATCCCAACTAACATTTCAAACCCCTTCAGGTTATACGCAATTCAGTGTTTTCGAAATAACATACATGGAAGCCTTTGGAGAAGACATTTACATTCATACAATAGATATGACCAATCAAATCATCAAACAACCACTTTACCAGTTAGAAGAAATACTCAGACCTTATCACTTTGCACGTATCGGGAAGTCATTTATAGTGAATTTGTCAAAAATTCGTTATATAAGAACGACACTAAATGCAAAATTAGATATTGAGCTTACTTCGGGAATTCATCTAGAAGTCACACGTTCCTTTGTAAAATCATTTAAGAATGCTTTAGGTATTCAAAAAAAGGAGGATAAATGATGACTTTATTCGGATGGATATTAGTATCAATAGTTAGTGTTATTGTAATCTTTTTTGGAATTCAACTTGTCCGTGATATTTTATGGAATAAAAAACTGAATATATTTCAAAAATCACAATCTGTAACAATGCCAAAAATACCAAGAATATATTGGCTGAAAAGATCATATGGATTTGTGATTAGTACTTTACTTTTAATAACAACGATTGCCTCTGGGGCTTTTTTAGCACCCAATATGTTAGGTGATCGTATTTTATTGAATGCAACACCAGTTGGTTCAAAAACAAATCTATTAAGATTAGTTGACGAAGCGAATAGTGGTAGTTGGTGGAATAACTTTTTCCCCGAAGTTGGACTACAAGAAGATGCGCTTGATGCACCTGATAATAGTCAAGATTATGGTGATTCACCAACAAGAGATTATATTGGAACGAATAATCAAGTTGAAGGTGTTGATGAATCAGATATTGTTAAAACCGATGGTAACACAATCTATTATGCGACGAGATATTATAATCACATTCGTGTGATTGACGTAAATCTTGATGGAACAGTTGATCCACAAGCAGATATTGATTTGGGTGACTTGTATACAGACTCTTTATATATTACCGATACGCAATTAATTGTTATTGGCTACGTTTACACCTATATTCCTTATGTATATGAAGATGGCTTAGATTATTACGGTTGGGCTTATACTTCATTTTCTGGTGCAGTATATGTTTATAACAGAGATACACTTGAATTAGAATATAAACTTGAAACAGACTCAAACTTTTATCAACATAGATTAATTGGAGATGCACTTTATTTAGTTTCAAACAAATCATTATACGAAGATGAATTAAGACCACAATATACAGAAACCCTTGATGGAGATGTTACAACTTCCTATCTTGGTTATGATTCAATATTCTATTTTGAAGATGTTCCAGCCTATAGTATGACAGTAGTTACTGGAATTAAACTTGATACCTATGAAGTGACTTCACAAGCTTTTTTAGGTTCAGTATCTGAAATCTATGCATCAACAGATGCAATTTATACAGTTAACAATTACTATTCATATGATTTTGATACATATGAATCTAAAGTTCAAATTGTTAAGTATGATTTAGATCCTGAAACAGCATCCGTGACTTATGTAGGGCAAAAAACACTACCAGGTTATATTGGAGATCAATATTGGATGGATGAATATGAAGATACGTTTAGAGTTGTAACAAGCTCATGGAATCCTATTCACAATGAACTTTATGTTCTTACTGAAGATGATGATACAGATGAACTAAAGATTGTTGGTTCAATCAAAGAAGGACTAGGTAAAACCAATGAAACAGTTAAATCTGTTAGATTTAATGAAGATCAAGCTTACGTTGTAACATTTGAACAAATGGATCCACTCTATACGATAGATTTATCAGATCCTGCAAACCCAGAAATAACTTCAGCAATTGAAGAACCTGGATATAGCACATATCTTCATGTCTGGGATGATGATAATCATTTAATTGGGTTTGGATTTAGTGCTGATTCCTCTGGCCGTGTCACTGGACTCAAAATTAGTGCATACGATGCAGATTCAACCTTAGATGAATATCAATTAAACAATCAAGATGAAGCAGAAATATTCTCGTATAGTTACTCAGAGGCTTCATATAATCCAAAAGCAATGATGATTTCTCCAGAAAAGGGTATTATTGCATTTCCTGTCATGAGTTGGAGATATGACATAACAATAGCTGATGAATGGAATTATAGTTACATCAGTGAATATCTTGTATTCTATATTGATTTTGGAGCTACAAACCCTGATGATATTATTTCTGATCCAATTATAATCGCTCAAGATCAAACAGATTATTACGTTGGTATTGATCGTGGAGTTTATATTGATGGTATCATTTATACGCTTTCATATACACAGCTTTTAAGTTTCAATCTAGAAACAAAGACTGTGATGGAAAGTATCTTATTTGAAACTTATTTTGAAGAAAATGCTGATAAAGTCTATATTGATTAAATGAAAACGAAAATGAAAAAAAAGCCGATTATCGGCTTTTTTTATGCTATAATTAGGCAAAGAGGTGTGCTTATGAAATACGAGGTAAAATTACATATCAATGAAGTAATCAATCGTGTGACAACTCTTTTTACCGACACTGATCAAATGAGACATTGGGAGCTCAATTTACTTAGAGTGGACCAAACAAAAGGAACATTATTTGATACAGGAAGTGAAGGTTATCTCGTTTATCAAAACAAAGATCAAGAAATGAAAATGAAGGTATATGTTGAAGCAAATCAACTGCCCCAACAGATTTCAATTATCTATGAAATGCCAGGTGTTTGGAATAGATGTATCAATACGTTTTCAGAAGAAAATGGTGTTACACTCTGGGAAATGGATGTTGAATTTAGATTCAAAAAAATAAATGATATTCCCTCGAATCTCTTTATAGAGCAAACAAAACATGGTATGAATCAATTTAAACAATTTATTGAGGTGAATAATGAAAAAAATTAAGTATCTATTTATATTAGTTTTATTTGTGTTTACTTTAGCTTCATGTGATTTTGTTCCTGCAACAGAAGATTCAGTTGATAAAGGAGTTAACATTGAATCATTTGATAGACTATTTAATGATGAGATGAGAAAATCTATTACAATTCAAATTTCTACTACTGAATGGACGGGACTAAATGATTCACTGAAGGCGTATGCAGAACAATTTGGTGGAGATTTAAGAAACAATATTTATGCGAGAGCTAATATGACGTTTACCGATGAAACAGGTGATGTTCAAATTACAGATATTGGTTTACGAACAAGAGGAAATCTATCAAGAGTATTAATTGAAAATGATGATGGAACACTTAATATATCGAATTTTAAAATTTCATTTGACGAAGATTTTGGTTTAACAGATTTAGCTGCTAACAAAAAACGAACAGCATTTGAAATGGAAGAACTTGATATGAAATCTAATAGAAATAATGATTCAACGTATTTGACTGAAAAGTTCTCATTAGATTTATTTAACGATTTTGGTGTTTTTGCAGCAACGACAACACTAGCAAATCTATATATCCAAATTGGAGATCAGGTTCATTATTATGGTGTCTACACATTGTTTGAACCTATTGATGAGTTCTTCTTAGAAAGAAGAATGACAAATGATGAAGCTGAAGGAAATCTTTATAAGTGTTTGTGGCAGCAATTCTCGCCAGCATCTTTGCAAGATAATTATTTGCCAATTGAAATTGGGCATAAAGATGTAAGTATAAATTTCAGACCAACTTATGATCTTAAAACAAATGAAAAAGCAGATGATACGACGGATCTAATTAGCTTTCTTGATCAGATCAATAATTTGAATGATGTTGATTTTGTATCATATATTGATGATTCATTTGAAATTGATATGTTTTTAAAACAATTGGCAGTTGGCGTATTATTGGGTAATCCAGATGATTACCGAGCGATGGCTAATAATTATTATCTCTATCATAATGATATAAACGATCATTTTATGATGATTCCTTACGATTATGATCATGGATTTGGACAAGGATGGACTGCTGAGCCTGTTTTTAGTAATTACACCGTGGGTATGGATATATATGAATGGAGAAATGTTAATACCTATTTATTGAGCGTAACAGAGTTTGCTCATCCATTAGTTGATAGAATTCTCAATGTTTCAAAATATCAGCTTAAATATGAAACGTATCTTGCAGATTTAATTGATCCTGACAATCATTTATTTGCATATAGCGATTTCTTGACTAAGTATAATACTCAAAAAGATTTATATGATGATATGCTTGTTGATGCAATGCAAAGTTTAAGATTTGATCTTAGAAATGTTGAGTGGTATATGACATCTAAAATTGCTGATATTGAAACTCAACTTGAATATTATAGTAATCATCCCGAAGAACGTGGTATATAAAAAGCTCATTTGAGCTTTTTTTTTATAAAAAAGTAAAGAACATATTGATAATTATCGATATATCAGGTATAATTATATTGATAAGTATCGATATGAGGTGAAAAGATGAAAACAAATCAATATACGGAAATATTCAAGGCTCTTGCTGATGAAACAAGAGTTAAAGTCATTCAAATATTAACTAAGGAAAATAAGTGTGCATGTCAAATTCTCGAACAATTAAGTATTAGTCAATCGACACTATCACATCATATGTCAATTTTGACAAGTAGTAACCTAGTACTTTCCAAAAAAGAAGGTAAATGGGTTCATTATCGATTGAATCAAGAATTATTTGAAACGATTGGATTATTTTTTGAAAAAACTGAAATTGTAGACACCGTGTGTGTCTCATGTGGTGTCTAAATTGGGAGCGTTTATATTACAACAGATTTTAGGCATGCAATGGCTAAATGATTTAGTTGGTGATTTGATTCGATTTATATTTGGTCAAACCTTTCTTGAAAGTCAATTTGGAAATGCACTTCAGTTCTTTTTCTTTGACTTTATAAAAATAGGGATTTTATTATGTATTCTTATTTTTTTTATTTCCTATATACAAAGTTATTTTCCACCTGAAAGAACAAAAAAGATTTTATCGAGATATCACGGCATTGGGGCGAACACTTTAGGTGCACTTATGGGAACTATTACACCATTTTGTAGTTGTTCATCTATTCCATTGTTCATCGGATTTACAAGAGCTGGACTATCATCTGGGATCACATTTTCGTTTTTAATATCAAGTCCTTTGGTTGATCTTGGTGCATTTGTGTTATTGACATCAATTTTTGGTTTCAAAGTTGCTCTGTCGTATGTTGTTGTAGGATTAATTCTTGCAGTCATTGGTGGAACAATTATCGAGAAAACTAGATGGGGAAAAGAAATTGAACCTTTTGTACTTGAGGGTGAGAATGTAGATATGGATTATATCAAACTCTCTCAAAAAGAACGCGTAGTATATGCAAAAGATCAAATGATTTTTACTTATAAAAAAGTAGTGCTCTATATTTTAATTGGAGTTCTTATTGGAAGTATTATTCATAATGCAATTCCACAAAGTTTTATTGAATCTTTATTAGGTTCTCAAAATGTCTTTTCAGTGTTATTTGCTGTGATTGCTGGAGCACCGATGTATGCAGATATCTTTGGAGCTATTCCGGTAGCTGAAGCACTTTATATCAAACAAGCTGGACTAGGAACAATCCTAGCATTTATGATGGCTGTAACAACATTATCAATACCATCAATGATTATGCTTAGAAAAGTTGTTAAGCCTAAATTATTAATCGCTTTTGCATCAATTGTTGTCATTGGAATTATTATTATAGGTTATGTCTTTAATATGATGGAATATCTATTTATATAAACGGAGGTAGTAAAAATGGAAATCAAAGCATTAGGTGGTTGTTGCTCAAGATCAACACAAAATTATTTAAATATCGTTGAAGCCGCAAAAAAAATGGGATTAAATGAAGAAGTAGAACAGGTTTCAGATACTAATGAAATCATGAAATATGGTGTCATGTCAACTCCAGGTATGGTCATTAATGGTAAAGCTGTTTCATCTGGAAGATTGTTGTCAGTAGATGATGCTATGGCTTTAATCAAGAGATTTCAAGTTTAAGGTCTATGTCAAGAAAATACAAGATAGCTTATGTTTGTGTTCATAATAGTTGCAGAAGTCAAATTGCTGAAGCTTTAACGAAGTTAGAGCATTCAGACTTTTTTGATGCATATAGTGGTGGTACTGAAACAAAACCACAAATTAATCAAGATGCAGTAAGAAAAGTTAGAGAGATTTACGGCTATGATATGAACAAAACACAAACTTCTAAACTAATTGATGAATTACCATCCGAAATTGATTTATTAATCACAATGGGATGTAATGTTGAGTGTCCGACATTACCTTGTCAATATCGCGAAGACTGGGGATTAGATGATCCTTCAGGGATGGGTGATGAGGTAATGATTGAAACCATAAAACTCATTTCTACGAAAATAATAGACTTAAAAGAAAGAATTGAAAAACAAATCATAAAAATAAATTAATGACATGATTTTTATACACCTTGTGTATTATAAATTATTATATATATTTCTCTTGCTAAAAAGGGACATAGTGTTATAATAATATAGGTGATAAAAATATGTGGGATTCTATAATAAATTTTTTTACATCGGTACCTCTTTGGGAGCTTTCATTAATCTTCTTTTCGAAAATTATTGAAGTATCAATCGGGACGATGCGTATCATTTTAATTAGCAAAGGGTACCGTACGCCAGGAAGCATTTTAGGCTTTTTTGAAGTCCTCTTATGGGTATTTGTTGCTTCAACGGTTATTGTAGGTATGTTGGATGCCCCACTAAAAGGTATAATCTATGCATTAGGTTTTTCAATTGGTGTATATATTGGTTCATTTATTGAAAATAGAGTTGCTGTAGGTAAAATCTTAATCCATGTCATCACGAGTGATGAAATAGCAATTGAAATCATCAAAGTCTTAAGAGATGCAGGACATGGTGTTACAAGTATTGATGCACATGGCAAAGATAGAGAACGTACTGTTTTAATGATATTTGCTAATAGAAAAAACAAAGAAACTATCATTGATTTAATCGAGAAGACGAATGATCAAGTTCTCATTGTTGCTAACGAAGTTTCTATCCTTAAGGGTGGTTTTGTTAGTCCTTGGAGAAGGATTGCTAAGTAGTACTTTTTATTGATTAAATTAAAAAAATATGTATAATAGAAATTGGTTGGAGTTATAGCTCAGCGGGAGAGCACTTGCTTGACGTGCAAGGGGTCCAGAGTTCAAATCTCTGTAACTCCACCATTAAATATATTCAACGCTTCTCAAAATTTATGTAACGATTCGCTCTCGTTACCACATCACAAAATGCTATGTGCTATGGTCTTAAATTAACCCATTTTGTGATAAATGTCAAGGGAAGGAGCGTTTTTTGTGCTAAAATTGAAATCTATTCGTATCAAAAAGGGAAATACTCAACAAGATTTAGCAAATTACCTAGGTGTGACCCAAAATGCAATATCTAACTATGAATCTGAGTTAAGAAAACTTGATCAAGATTCCATAGTGAAGCTTGCATTGTTCCTTGAAGTTACAACGGATGAATTGTTAGGATTTGAGGAAGCATATCAATCATATACTGAATATTTACAAAAACTCAAAGAAAAAGAAGAAGAAAACTAGAGAAAGGGGGGGGGGATATGCACTATACTCAAAATGCAATTCTTTTGAAGGCGGACAATAATAATTGCGAGATGAAATTCACTGAAGTAGATTTTCAGTTTTTTTGTAATAAAATGATTGTTGGTCCTAGATACATTATAAAGTATCTTTTAATTACAAAAGTAGTTCGAAAAACCAATGATTTTAAAACAACTATCACAGTTTTCTTCAAAAACAGACAAACTCAAATTTTTGATTTCAATAATGAGGATTTTTTTCATTTGCTAAAATTCTGTCATTTAGATCAAAATTACAATGAAAATGGATATAATAAAGCAATTATCAACCTTCAAGTCATAAATTTGAAAACTGTGATTGTTGCACAAAATCCAAATTGCGATTTATCAATGTTCTAAGTTTGCTTTTATCAAACAATTCTGGAAACACATAATGTATAATGATATTAAAGTTTCGTAACATTTAAATAAAGGGGATGTAAATATGGGGTATTATAAAAAGATTCATATTAAAGATTTAATTTTATGGGAAAGCAATCCCAGAATAAGTCATGATGGGACTGTCTTTTCGGATGAAAAAGAAGCGGTTTCACAGTATTTTAAGAAAAATGAATCGCAAATGAGGCAATTAACTCTTGATATTGCAAAAAACGGTTTATCACCACATGATTTAGTTGTTGTATTACCTATAAATGATGTTAAATTTAAAGTTTTTGAGGGCAATCGTAGAGTTTCAGCAATAAAGTCTTTAAGTAGACCATATTATCTTGATTATAATATGCCATTAAGAAATCATATTCAAAGACTTTCCTCATCTTATGAAATCAAGAAAAATGTATATTGCTATGTTGCTGACAATGTAGAGCAAGCACATTCCATTGTTGAAAAGACGCATGCTGGTATAAATAAAGGAATAGGGAGAGTTCCATGGGGAACACTTGAAAAAGATGCATTCAAGATAATGACAAATAAAGAAGATACTACTTTGTCATATAAACTGATGCAGCAGTATCCAGATACGTTCGATGACATTATTTTAGAATTAAAATCAACCAATATAGATAGAGTTCTAACAAAAAAATTGGTACGTGATCTTATTGAAACTGATGCTAACTATTCTGGGCTAGATACAATACAGCAAACTCTTGTTCTTGATATTCTGGAGGAAGTCAAAAGAATCACAAGTGCTTCAGATCGTTCAATAGCATATATATTTCATAATAATGATGATGTAAAACGATTACTGGAATCTTTTATCAAACAACGAAAAGACAATTTGAATGCTGCAGCTGTAAAAATCAACGAAGTAGCAAAAGCTAGAACTATTCCATTAAATATTAATATTAAGCAGAGTATCATATATATTGAATCAGGAGATACATATTCGTTATTAGATAATATTGAATTAAGCAGCGAAATGGATTTACATTTATTTACTGTAAAATCGCTAGGTGATAAAAGTGCTTTGATTAATGAAAATTATATTTTTGAAGCAACTAATCGGCCAGGAGTTTATAATATCCAATATATCTATCCATATAAAGAAACAACTATTTCAAAAGTATGTCAAGTTTCTGTTGCTTCGAAACAAATGAGCGTGAATGTTAAGGAAGTTCAATTTTTTGATGCTGCATTTCCATTTACAATTGATATAAGTAGACCTATTAACGATTTAATTGCCCAATTGTTAATACTGGATATTAGGAAATACAATTTAGTTGCAACCGGATGCTTACGATCGCTAGTAGAAATATCAATCCGAGTTTTCAACGATAAATACGACTTACAACAACAAGACAGTTTGGAAAAACAAATTGCTCAATTCAAGAGATTTCTATCTCCAAAGAAGAATTTAAGGGAACAAGTAATAGCTAATTGTCCGATGTCTCTTGAAGAAGTCACTAGTTTTATAGGTTCAATTGATCCAATTACATTGGCAAAAAAACTGAATTTAGTTACTCATGTACCAGGTGCTTATTTAGGAAGAGAAGGGCTATTTGAAATCTCAAATAATATAATTTCATATATATTAATTATTATTACAATTTTGATTAAATAAGTAATTATACATATGGCCAAATGGTTTCAGATTTGATATAATATTAGTATAGGTGGTGAAAACTATGTTTAGTTACTCTCCTTTAAGGTATCCCGGTGGAAAAGCAAAAATTTTTGAACAAGTAAAAAATATCATAAAATCCAACTTTGCTGAAAGTCCTGTATATGTAGAGGCATTTGCTGGGGGTTCTTCACTGGCTCTGAAATTATTACTTAAGGAAATCGTTTCAGAAATACACATAAATGATCTAGATGACTCAATTTATGCTTTTTGGTATAGCATTAAGAATCATAAGGATGAGTTGATATCAAAGATTAATGATGCTGAGTTAACTATTGATGAGTGGAAGATGCAAAAATCAATATATACATCAACTGAAGATATTTCACTTCTTGATAGAGGATTTGCTACATTTTATCTGAATAGAACAAATAGATCAGGCGTTTTAGCTTCTGGACCAATTGGTGGATATTCTCAAACAGGGAACTATAAAATAGATTGTAGATTTAATAAGACAAATCTAATTGCATTAATTGAAAAGATCTATCTCAAAATAGATTACATTCACATTTATAATGAAGATGCGAAAACATTTATCTCTAATATTGATAATTTATATCAGAATGCTTTTATCTATTTAGATCCTCCCTATGTTAATCAAGGACCCAATCTCTATTTAAATCATTTTAATGATGATGATCATAAAGAATTAAAAATTGCAGTTTCAAACTTAATTAATAAGTGGCTTGTGACTTATGATAATGTAGAACTTATCAAAGAAATATATTCAGATTATAGAAGTGATTTATTTGAAATCAAGTATTCCATGGCCATTAAGCGAACTGAAAATGAAATTGCTATTTATTCAGACAATCTAGTATTATAAAATGAAAAAGCGAGGAATCGCTTTTTTTATACTCCCCAAGAGTTATGATTATCATATTCACCTTTAATCATCTCTTCTGATTGATCAATATAATTCATGGTAGTCGATAATTTAGCATGACCTAAAAGGTGCTGTATAGCCTCAAGTCTTGCATTGTTATCTCTTAATATCGATGCGAATGTTTTTCTAAATCGATGCGAATGAATCTTACTTTCTATTCCTAGCCACTTATTTAATCTTCGATAAAATGATTTTATGTCATCTTTAATAAGTGGTCTATCATGAATTAGATTCCAAAACAAATATTCTCGATTGGGATTTGTTTTAATTAAATCTTGAATTGATTGCTTGCTGAATTGTGAGAACGGTGCGTTTCTTTGTTTTCTATTTTTTGTATGATTAAGAAGAATCCTTTCTCTTATGAAATCAACATTTGTGATTTTTACATTTAGAAGTTCTGTGACTCTAATTCCCGAATCTAGAAGAAGAAACACCATTGTTTTATAAACTAAACTATTCTTAGAAAAATTCATATCTCTAACATATTGAACAATCAATTTTAGATCTTCATGGTAAATCCTTTTGAATGGCTTTGTATCATCTGGAAGTTTTTTGAAATCATAGAAACTTGTGTGAATATTCTGGTACTTTAAAACAGCTTTAAGATACCAAATGTATTTGTTGATTGAGTTATTACTTGCATGCATCATTTCTTTATAGAATCTAACCATTTGATATCCTGTTTGTAACCAGATTGAACTCACTTTATTGATGCCTAAATAATCCATGCATTTTTGATTAACTCTAATCAGATTTTTTTCATACATTTGAGTTGCTTGAGATTTTAATGCAAGTGTTCGATCGTAATAGTCTTCGAAAGTTTTTTGTATTTTCATTGTTCACCCTCCCCGGTGCATCGTTCACCTCTATAGTAATGCGATTGAGGGCAATAGTTTCCCATAAAGTTTGTTGGTAAGTAAAAACATACTTTATAAAGTAACAACGATTTAAGGGAATTCGTTATATAGAATAGTATATACAGAGTATATACTTATTCGTATATACCTGTTATTCCTCTATGACTACACTATAAACAGCTGCACTTTTATTTCTCACTCTTGTTTGATTTGGTTTTCTTTGCTTTCTCAGCTTCGAGTTTATCCATAGCTTCGATACTATCAACTATCTTTGCATTCTTACGTCTAAGTTTATGCAACTGCAATTCTTCTTCCATTTTTTGCTTGATTACATCTTCAAGCTCTTTCTTCTTATCCTCAACTACAAGCACTGCATTTGCTTTTTGTACTTCAATCTTATGTTCTTCTTCAGTGAGTTTTTTCTTACGTTCATCAATCTTGAGTTTTTGAACAACTGGTATAAACCATGCAGTCCAAAAGAAGAATACAATCAGAGCGATTGTTGCAGCTATACCAGCAACGATTAAGAACTTAAATAGTACTTCTAAAAATTTATCTAAACTTGACATATTAAATTACTCCTTTAGTTGTTTTTATTTGATCCTTTGGAAGACTATAGAAACTTGATGCTTGGTTTAGTGTTTCAAAGTATTCAAATTTCTGGAATCTTTTGCGATACCATTTTTTTATTAGCTGCATCTCTGTTGCAGTTTTCTTTTTGTTTCTCTTGTATTGGTAAGTATAGATGTGCCAACCTTTAACATGCTTTGCGAATTCACCATCCTGAACCCATTGCCAATAGTCGATGTTTAGATCAACTTCAATTACATGGATGTATTTAAATAAGCCCATGAGCTGAATGTCAGCTGTATCGAGCTGTGAGGTGATATAAACACGCTGCAATCTTTGATGTCTTATTCTAGTTAGTGAACTCATCAAAGGAATGAACTTTGCTTTATACTCTGATGTGTTATTTAACCTATGATTCATTTCTGATAACCATTCTTCTAAAATGAGATTATCAAAGTATTTTGTATTGAATTGTTTTTTTTGCTGTATGACTAATTTTTCTTTTTCGTCATCATAATATGATCCAAAAAATTCTTCTAAATCAAACAACTTGTGATATTTAATCATCATGCCTGAAGCTTCATCTAGTCGAGGCTTTTCTATTTCTGCATTGATGTATGATCCTTTTCCAGTGATGTGTCTCAGTTCTTCAGCTAAATCATATGCTAATGTTGATTTCCCACCACCCATGAGAGCAGTTATATAATGCACACCTTTAGCAAGAAGTAAGTTATATTCACCATTTTGATACTTATTCCAAAGATACAGCCAAATGTAATTCCACGGAATAGCTGTATATCTTGCTGCAGGATAAAATGTCATCACAAAACTTTTATATTGAACTGCAAATTCATAATGTAAATCAGAAATCTTAACTGCTATAAAGTCGATCACACTGATGATCGACTTTGTTATTTTATGATATTTCTCAATGGATTTATCTGTCAGATATTCTATTTTTGATGGAAGCTTTTCCATAGTTGTTAATATAAACTCTGTTTTCTTCTCGAAGGAATTAACCCAAAGTTCTTTTTTTTCTGCTACATCAGGAATCATTTAGGCACCTCATATTACATCGTATCTTGCGAGCAAAATAGCAAGCAAAATTAAACCTATAGCTAAGAGAATGAAAAAGAATTTCTCATGAAAAATGTTATAGACCAGGTTTCTTGTAAACCTCGTAAATTTCATGATACCTAGGACAATCAAAATAACAGCAAAGACACCTACAATTATGACTACAGTTGGAAAATTTTCTGATACCCATTTCCAAATATCAAATGTATTTGGTATATCGAGCAGTACCATCATCATCACCACTAAATGACTAGGATGCCAGTAGCAAATAAAATGATGAGTATGATTATACCTGCAGTAATCAATAATCTAGGTTTAGTTAAAATATTGCTGATTGATCTTGTCCCTTTTTCAAACACTGGTGCAATCCATAAAATACCAATAGCTATTAAAGCAATCATAACAATAGGTGCACTATCACCAAATGTTGATGTAAACCAATCGCTAATTGTGTTAGTTCCTTCAGGTGGTAAATTATCCTGGTATGTCTGATCTAATGCTGCTTCAGAGTCTATAAAATCTTCATCAAGTGTATAAATCTGTCCATTGGTTACCCAGGTAATTTCTGTATAAACAAAAGTATCCTCATCAGGTTCTACTACATTTGTACCAACTTTAGTAAATAAGCCTAAAAATAATTTATGAACAATAGCATTTGATGGCAATATAGTGAGAGTACCTGAAGCTAATGTGTAGTGCTGATTTAAAGTTGCTAGTAACTGTACTGAAGGAGTTATTGCATCAATTTCTGATGTCACACCATAAACCACATGATCAATTGCTGTACCAACAGCTGAAACCATTAAAGCTGCTGAAACAAATAGCAAAGGAATTCCCACAACTTGAAGCCCTGGCACCATAGATAAAATAGAACCAATTGTAAGTGCAGCTAGAGAATAAGCTGCAGCATCATAAGACCATTGAGGAAGTGCGCCCTCAAATACACTTTGAGTACCATAACTTTCCTGATCCTTTTCAAGTACAAACAAAGCGTTTTGCCAATCTTGATATTTTTGTGTTCCAAACACATTTAGATAACCGTACCTATAGTTAAAGTTACCGGAGACAGCTAATAAATCATCTATAGGAATACCAGGAAGATAAAGATATGCAAATATCTCTCTATCCTCTGTAACCTCTAAATAGGTCAAAGCAAGTGCTTTATTATAAACTACAAGCTCATTCGTTGTTAGATTCCAAAGAGCAAATCCGTTCCATTGGGAAGCAAATTGACCTGTTCCAGTGAGTAGAACATTTTCATTGTTTTCAAAGTTAAACTGAAAATACCTTTCATTATCAATAGTATAATAATCAACTGTTTCAACTTTATCGAGAAATGCAGAATCACCAAAGCCGATGTTTTCAATGATGATTTCATAATCTTGATAGTATGAAACTGTAGCTACAAAACTATTATTTGATTCTTCATATCCCCATCCATAAACTTCTCCAGTCAATCCTTCTTGATATGGATTACCTGCAGTTTCTGGAAGATCTGCAATTGTAGGTGCATCTGCCATTATTCTAGTGATTTCAGCTTGAAAATCGAAGCAATCTTCTTTATTAAGCTGCGTATCGATATTATAATAAAAATCAACTGGCTTTGTATCCAGGTTAAGCATCAATATGATTTGTATATAGCTATCAGTATAATTTGAGACGTCCATTGCACCAAGTAGGTATTCTGTTGCTTCTGGTACTTCATAATCAAGTAGAGCTGAAGCTAAGACAGTTGTTGATACTGCAGTAGCATAAATTTCGATACGAGAGTAATACCCATCGATTGAAGGTATCGCAAAGTTTTCCCAATCCGGAGTTGTAACTGAACCATTATAGGATCCATTTACAGTTGTGCCTAAAAAGACAAAGATTGATTCAAAATCAATGAGCATGCGATCAGTTACTGCATAAGCATATCCTCCAGTTGCACCATCATCCCAGGTAAACTCATCTTCAATATTTGAAGTTATCTCAAGTGCATAAGTTTTAGATGTAATAAAAAATGTCAATAATAGCAATAAAATTAGAATAGAAAATATTTTTTTCATTTTAGGCCTTCTTTCTTGGTTTGGTAATCAATCGATATACAACATAAATAATGCCAACAAATATAGCTACATAAAGAATTGTTATTAAAGCATCGACTACCTTATCACCTGCAGATGCATCAGGAACAAATGTGATGTCTGAAATAAACAAATTTTCATCATCTGATACATTGATAATGGATGAATAAATAGCATCAATTCCGGCTGAATTCACAAGCCTAAACTTAAATAGATATTGTCCTGCAGTCTCTGAATTTTCTGTATAAGTATTTGTTAAAATCATCATCTGAGTTGAAGATGTAATTTCAATATATCCTGTGTTTTCCAGAATATAGACTATCTGTGTTGGAGTCAGCACTTGAGTTGTCTTTAAATGAATGTCTTTATAATCAGCAACGCAAGTGACATTCCCAAGCTCTGTGATCACTACAATCTGAATAGTTTTAGTATCTGATAATTCTCCATCACTTACATAAAGCGTGATGTCATGGGCACCAAGTATGTTTCCATACCCGGTGTAATGATCTTCCATGATTTGAATGGGTCCAAGCTCAGACGAATATAAGGTGATAATATCGGTAATTATTAAAATGCTATTATATTGCTTGTGAATCACATCCGGACCAGTGATACCAGTGCTCGATGCATTCACTTGGATAGAGCCTGCAAAAATGCTAACTAGTAGCAAAACAAGCACTGCTATTTTTTTCATCTCTTATGTAATCCTTTCTTCTTAGGTTTTGTAAATACCGCTACAACTGCAATAAGTAATACGACACCAAGAATTGAATATAAAATAATTTCTGATGTAGTGATTGTTTCAGCTTCAGGGATAATCAATCCACCGGATGATGGAGTCCATTTCGCATAAAGTATCAAATCAGTAGTAGGCATAAGACTTGTGTCAAAAAACCATTCATCAGTAAGGCTTTCATTAGCATACCACCCAGCAAAGCTTGAGCTAGTTTTAACTGGATCAATAGGTTCATCTATCAGTGTGCCATCAGCTACATTTGGAATATCGGATATAGTTGTTCCTCCGTTACTATCAAATGATACAGTGGAATAAATAGGAGGGTGAACATCAAATACATAAGCTACACCAGAATCGAGAGCACCTGAGATATCTTCTTTATAAGCTCCCACTAGCAAAGTATAATCGCTAATGGAGATATCAAAACCAAAATAATCATCTGTTGCAGAACCATAGTTATTTGGATTTTCTATGGTGTATATTAAAGATCCTGATTCTATTTCATAAATATATGCAGCACCACTATTAAGACTTCCTGAAATAGAGGTTTCTGCTTTTGATGATATAGCTAGATATTCATCAGCAGTTGCTATACTATATCCAAATACATCTGCATAGCTACCATGAGGATTTGGATTTTTTATAGTGTCATACAAATCATAGTCATAGGTATCTTCGTTTTCAATGAATACATAGACTACCCCACTATTAGCTATTCCTGTATCGGATTTTTCACCAGGTGCACTCACTATTAGATAAGGATAATTTTCTACTATAGAACTTCCAAAAAAATCTGCACTTGATGTATCATTGATGTTAGGATTTTCTATAGTCTGCATAACATTCTCATAAAATATATCCCATATGTAAACTACACCACTTTGAGTTCCTGATGCATCATCTTCAATACGAGCTGATATAAAGATATAATCAACATCTACAGCTAAACTATCGCCAAACTCATCATTTGTAACTGTGCCATAATGATTAGGATTTTCGATTGAGTAAATAAATGTTCCATCCCAAAAATCGTATAAGTAGACCACACCACTGTTAGATCCTGCGATATTATCCTCCCCTATAGCAGACACTACTAAATATTCATTACAAACAGCTATAGATGTACCAAAATGATCATCTGTGGAAGTGCCATAGATATTAGGATTTTCTAATGTGTATAACAATGTGGAATTCCACCAATCGAAAACATAGACAACACCACTATTCAGACCGTTTGCATCCATTTCACCAGTAGCTGATACAATCAAGAAATCACCAAATAGAATAAGATTGGAACCAAAACGATCGTTTTGAGTCGTTCCGTAATGATTAGGATCTTCTACAGTAAATACGATAGTTCCAGAATCATCATAGATGTAAACGACTCCACTATTTAATCCTGTCTCATCATCTTCATATCCTGCACCTACAGCTCTATAATCACCATCTATGCTAACAGCCATACCAAAATAATCGTTTGCTGATGTACCATAAATATTAGGATTATTTATAACATCAACCAGATATGCAGCTGCAGTGACTGTAAATGATATACTAAAAATCATTAATGCTATTAAAATCAATAATATTGTTTTTTTCATTTTTATTGCTCCTTTGTATTTTTATATATCATGAGCTCAGAAGCTCTTATAACTGAAATAAGAGGGCACTTTTTAGGATGCCCTCAACTTGATGTGAATATTATTTCTTAGAGGTTTTAACAATCGCTAAGTATCCACCACCGAAGATTGCAATGTAGAAAGCAATGACCAATGTGATGTTCGTAGTGATTGGTGTGATGACATCGATGCAGAATTCAACGAATGTCTGCCAACCAGTTACTGGATCAGCAACGGTGTAGGGCATTACGCTAAATAACCAAACTAAGAACAATAAGACCACTAGACCGATTGCAGCTGCAAATAAGTTGCGTAGCTTTTGAGCCTTTCTCATGAGATTTTTCCCCTTTCTTTGTTATTTAGATACTATCGCAAGTACCTATCTATCTTTTTTTTATCATGAATGAAATAAATTGAGTTTTTAGAATACAAAAAAATTTAGTTATACTAAACAAAATAGGTTTGATTAACCTTACTCAGTTTACTATTTGTAAGTATTTCAAGACAAAATGGGATCTCTAAATTCATCACATCTGAGATGCTTAATCGTTAACATCAATCTTCATAAAGAGAAAAATCTATATAGTTAATGCAAAAAAAATACATAACAATTTCTGCTATGTATTTAAATTGCTTATTTAATTCATTCAACATGAAAATATTGATATGAACCGAATGTTTATTTTGGGGTGAATATGTGATTGGAATCTTTTTTTAATAACTTAACTTTGCGTATTTCACTTTCACAGTTAAGAAATGCTTTTAAGACATCAGGATCAAAATGAGAAGCTTCTTCATCACGTATTATATGCATAGCTTTTTTGTGAGATAATGCTTCTCTGTAAACACGTTTTTCTACAAGTGCATCATAGACATCTGCAAGAGCAACAATTCTTGCCATCAGCGGAATATCGCAGCCTTTTAAACCATCGGGATATCCACTTCCATCAAAACATTCATGATGTGCACGAATAATATCAGTAGCAGGAGATATCATTTTCAATTCTGGATAATTTATAGTAATATCTTGTATGAAATTCGCACCAATTTTAGTATGTTGCTTCATTATTTCTCTTTCATCAAAAGTAAACATAGCTGGATTTTTTAAAATTGTATCATCAATCCCAATTTTACCAATATCGTGAATCATACTAAAAGAAACCAAATCATCTATAAATCTATCAGTAATCGTTGTGCTAAACTTCACATCTTTTTTCATTTCATTTGCAATTATTCTGCAATACGAAGCAACTCCGTAATATTGTTTTCCTGCATCTATATTTCTTAGTGAAAGCAATTTTGAAAGTGTATAGAGTAAAGGTTTTTTTCTAGTTATAGAAATGATTCTTTCAGCAACATTCAATCGAAGTGCAATTTCTTCGTAATCTAAAGGCAATACAATATGCTCATCAACACCTATTTTTAAGTAATCCATTCTTTCTTGTCTGTTTGATTCTTCAGAAACTGTGACAATGTAAGTATATTCAACATCTTTTTCATTACGTATTTTTCGGATTAAATTGCATGCATCATTAGTAGAATTGTCAGCAACAATTATAACAATAATTGGTGCATCTGATTTCCATCGTTCAAATGCACTATTGTAATCGAAAACATGGATAAAATCATATTCTGTAAATGCATCCTGCAAGTATGTGAGCAGTGCCTTTCCCTTTAATTGATTTCCAACAATTTGTATTTTCATTATTCTCCCCTTAAATAAAGTCTTTTAATGTATAATATAAAATATCTCTGCTTTGATTCACTTTGTTTGTATATAAAATCAATGAAGGTGAATTGAAAGAAGATGATAAATATCATTGAAACCTACACTTGCTGCTTGATAATCTTCTCTTGATACGCCATTCATATCAATATCTGCCACGATCTCATAATGACTTAAACTGAAATAAATATCATTAAGACAATAAAGATAAATAGTGATGTGAATTTTACTTTTAATTTTCTCATGCCCTTGCCTACTTTGTAGTAAAATCAAAAAACCAGTCGTACCTTTTTCGAGATGCAACTGGCTACCTAATTTAGGCCCTATAGCTTTGCGTCACTAGGTTGCCCTAGTTTTGCCAAATATTTTTAGATGTTATTACAAAATATCTTAATCTAATTATAGAAGATTGATACTATTTTGTCAATTAACAGCACTATTTTGATTGTTTTATTATTATTAATCATCTATTAAACCTTATTTGAACAAAAGAAAAACCAATTAATGGTTTTTTTTACTTTTATTATAGCTATAATTTGATACCTAACAGATACAACTTCTAGTTCTTCATAGGTCAGCTAGTTCAAGGATTCAGTAATGTCATTTCCTGATAGATTTTCGATAATGCAGTCATGAGTGCCTGTTCTCAATTCGTGATCTAAAAACTCTGATATATTCACTTTCTCACCTCTTGTACCTATTTTATGAACCTTGGATTTTCAAATCAAAAAATCTTTTGATAAAATTCTTTATAAAATGAATATTTAAACATATTTAATATATTAGGTGAATAATACACAAAAATTTGTTTTTAAAACGTTTGTGTGTATAATAAAAGTAAATAAGCACGAATCAATTGTAATGTTACATAAAAGGGGATAGTAACTATGTATGTACCTATAATTAAGAATAAAAACACTGAATTAGATATTATCAAAAATCACATGACAAACTTTGATGGTAAAATCATTCCTTTGATTGAAATCGTATCAAAACAACAGAAAAAGATATTTCATTATGAAAAAGGAAAGCGAGTATTGGTTGAGGGTTTATTGGGTAACAAATCATATGCTATTGAAGATTATAGTGACGTTACATTGAATTCAATAAGGGAATTAGCTAAAATTGGGCTTGTTTTTGTTCAGTATTTTAGATATGATTTCCTAACATATCAATCTGATATGGATGATGATATCAGAGAAATGGCATATAAACTTGCAATTGATTTAGATGATTATCTTTTTAGAACTATTAACCTCTATAGTATAGATAATGTTATACCAGTTTTTATTATTAAACCTGAAGTGAATAACGGTGACAATCTTAAAAATTTTTACGCAGCCTTTAGTAACCTTAAATTGGAAGGGAAAAGACTAGCGATAAGAATAGATATGAGAACTGTAAGAAGATATACTTCGCAAATCAATAACATTCTCGCACTTTTCGATTCTAATGATTTTGTTTTCTATGATTATCTGGAACGAAAAGTTTCTGATCTAGACTTAAAGTACATCGATTTTGAGAGTGTTAAATCGAAAAAGATTGTTATACATTCATATAGAAAAAGAGACATAGTGAATTTTGAGTATTCTGTTGGTGAGCATGAGACTGCTTTTGATACGAAATTCATGAATGAATATAGGAGTCTTGGATTTGATGGTTTTGGTGATTTTTTAGGACTTCCTGATAATGTACCATATAGTAAAGCGAGAGCAAAATACAGTGCAGCGTTTATATATGATTTAGAGGAAAACAAATATATATCCTATAGAAGTGAACAAACTGGAAAGATTAATCAGTTTACAGGCAGAGGTGGGGATCCAGATTTCCCTAAGCTTCGATCGATGGTGTTAAATTCCAAAAGAATTAGAAGCAAGCCACAGTTTGATAACTGCCCAGGAATTGAATATATTAATATTAAATTGATAAATGGTGGAAGATTTTCACATTGGAAAAGAGTTACTGTTCTTTGCCATTTAAATGCCATGCTTATTAAGTTTTCGCTTATTAAAAAGTAGAATTTACACTTTAAAAAAAGGACATATGAGTATCGGTATTGTCAATACCCATATAAGTCCTTTTTTAGTTTTCACCAGTTAAATTAGTTATTATAAATCTTTTGAAAATCGATTTCTAGTATATTACCAACATTATTAAATGTGCTATACCATTTATCTGAATATCTTCTTTTCAATAGTTCTTTGACTTTTGAATTAATATATTTACTAGAATAGTTGTTAACGACATAATCTATCTGTAGAGATTTCTTAGCATTTTTGGGACATCTAGCAAAAGCATAGACTAATTCATCTCTATAAAGTAGGTTTAATAGATTTACAAAATCTTTATCTGTGTTTCTAATTGCTTGTCTAAATTTCCTAAATTTAATTGTACTATCATGAATATAGTATGTATAAATCCCGATATGCAAAGGTATATCTTTGAAGCTTGCACTGCATCGGGAATCACTCAATATTACATAAACATAATCAAATATTTTAGAATAATCATTTAATTGTGAATCAAGTCGGTTAAACGAGTCATAATCTGTTTTGATCTCATATGCAAAGGAATGACCATTAAATTTTGCTAGATCTATTCTACTATTTATTACTGGTAATTCCATAGCTAAAACATTTTGTTTTGATTTTGCAAAATGCTGCTTAATGAAACTAGCTTTAATAATTTTTTCATTTAAATAGTATGTTTTCAACAAATCATTAATTGCAACGTCATAATCAAGACAATCATCTATATTAACACCATATTCATGAAATACTTTTTCAATTTGGTTACGCTTACTATAACTATCTGATAAGTATTGTTTATACAAGTCCTTACTCAGGCTTTGTATATCTTCAGGATCTAAATTACGTGAAATACTTTCTATAATTTTCATTTTTATCACCGCTTTTATTATAAACTATTATCCGGCAATAAAAACCAATGAATTTATTTATTGACCAAGTTGGTTAATTTTGTTATAATTACTATGAGGTGAGTAAATGACAATTTTATTTGCGAATTCAAAATTAAAAGATAGTTTTATAAATAAGAGATTAAGAGATGCAGAATATGGTGAATATAGCACAAATATAAAAAAAAGATATGATCTATTAGCTGCTGCAAATACACTTGGTGATATTTCACATTTACCTCCTCCTAAGAGACACCCATTAAAAGGTAAAATGCTAGGATTATATTCAATTACAGTCAAAGGTCCAGTTAGAATTAGATTGAAAGCAAAAGTAGCTCAAGGACAACACGATTTAACTGCAACAGTAGTTGAAATTATAGATGTTATAGATTATCACTAGAAAGGAGTGAGCAGAATGTATATTGAAATACCGACTTCACCGGGTGAAATTCTTGTAGAACTTCTAGAAGCTAGAAATATGAAACAAAAAGAATTAGCTAATAGAATAGATTCAAGTGAAAAGCATGTTAGCAATATTATTAATGCGAAAGTATCTCTGACTTATGAACTTGCCAAAAAATTGGAGTTCGTTTTTGATGACTATCCTGCATCATTATGGAATAACTTAGAATCTAGGTATAGAGAAGCCCTTCTAGAAAAAGGATATATTGATAACCTAAATAAAGAAGATCTAGACATATTATCAAAACAATATCATTTTAAAGAACTGTTTCCAAAAATTCGAGATAAAAAAATTGCTGCAATTAACACTTTAAGATTACTTGGATTAACAAATTTTAATGTATTTAAGAAAACATACGGAAGTTTTCAAGCCGCATATTTTAATGATTCTGGAGATTTAATAGCACAAACTCTTTGGTTGAGAAATACAGAGAAACAAACTTTACTTCAAAATAATTATCTTGATATTGAATTCAACAAAAAAACATTTTGTACTCAAATTTATGATATTAAAAACCTTTTTCATTTAGAAGATAAAGAGGAAATTTTGCTTGAAGTTAGAGATTTTTTAAATAAGTTAGGAGTTTATTTTAATTTCACAAAGAACATTACTAATTCTAAAGTGAGAGGAGCTCTCACAATATTTGATGGGCATCCGGTTGTTCATATGACTGATAGATACAAGAGACATGATTATTTTTGGTTTGCTTTAATCCATGAATTAGCCCATGTCTTGTTTGATGACATTACACAATTGTTAGAATTTGACGATATCTCTAGTGAAACGGAAATTGAAAATAGAGCGAACGATTTTGCGAGAAATTTTATAATAGATCAAAAAATTTATGATGCATTCATAAAAAGAAACGATTTCACTATACAATCTATAAGAGTTTTTTCACTAAACAACGATATTCATCCTGGTATGGTACTGGGTAGATTACAACATGACAAAGTTGTAGAATATGGAAAGCTACATGAACTATTATTGAAATTTTAACAGAAATATAGTAATATGAATGTTCAATTTATTCTTCAACACTTCAACATTGTACTTCACAAAACAACGGCCAAGATGTCGTTGTTTTTTTACGACTTTTAGCCAGATAGAGGAAGACATAAGCATAGCTGTGTTTAATCATTAGCAGTTATTGATGATAAGTTTATGCATGGCTTCCAAACCGAGTGAGGTACGAACGACTCACGACTTAACAAGTCTTTTAATCTTAAATTATCTTATCAGATCATGAAATTTGATTTCATCAACGAGATTTGAATTAGGATCTCTTCACTTTCTATATTTGCAACCTTCTTAAAGATGACGTGAGTCATCAAAAAAGGCTTTTCTAATTTCATACTAAACCAAAAAAACACCTAGTCTGTTTAATCTAGGTGTTCTTGTTTACTGTTTATATTACTTATTATTTGCCATCTTTCTTTGGTGGTTTCACTACAGTTGGTTTAGCGGGAAAAGCAGACTTGGTAAAGCTTTCATTTAGTGTTCTTGTTTCTTTTTGAGTTTCTTTCTCATTTTGAGTTGGTTTTGTTTTAGATTCATTCATTGATAATACCTCCATATTCTCTAACTAAATCATAGTTTGCTTTACTATCAGCTTCAGTTTTGATCTTAATGTTATCAAATCTAGCGCCTTCCAAGTGCTTATTTATTGTTGCAAATGATGATTCATCAAATCCACATAATATTTCATGTATTTTTTTGTCTTCAATCAGCCCATTGTCAACATCGAACCATAACTTTTTCATCTCCAGAAATATTGACATGAGTTCTACTTCTAACTTAGGCAATGCTTTTGACCATTTGTCAATTGATATTTGAGGACGAATGACTGTAATAACTTGCGAAAGTCCAATAATCATAGCCCAAATAATGAATCCTTTCCCACTAAATATTGCCCATCCAGCAATAGCTGTAGACGAAGATAAGGCTAAAAATATGTTCATCCGTGTAACAGCCTTATTGTTGTTTCTGATAAGAATCGATATGTATTCCAAAGTAAATTTTAACTCACCTAAAGATTGAAAAAACTTTTCTCTCATTTTAATCCCCCCTTAAATACGTTTTATATATTATAGATTATATTCCTTAATTTAAATTTATTCAAGTAGATATAAATATTATAGTTTGATAGCACCTTAAAATGTTCAATATTACTATTCATCATGAAAAAACACCTCAAAATTATGGGATGCTTTTCAGTAGATTAATCTTTAGGCGGATATGAATCGTTACCATAACTGTTTTTCTCTCTGATCTTGCCGTCTACACCATGAATACTCAATTCAGATTTTTGTTTTTAGCAATTTCAGTAGCTATTTTAATAGTTTCTTTCTGTGTATTAACTAACGTAGTTTCTTTTTGATTTTTTTTCCCATAATCGCCCATTGAAATCTATGCCTTACAACATATTCAATTTTCCCCTATCGTTTTTGTATAAATCTTTATGATGATATTTTAGTAAATGAAATGCAAGTTTAATAAAGCACATATGGCCTATCCTTATGGATATTGATTTATTTTTCTGAGACAATTAACAATACGAATAATTATTTTAGTGGTTAAAACACCAACAAATATACTACAAACAAAAATTAGTATTGTTTTTTTGATGTTTAGGTACTATATTATAATTAAAGAAGTAGATTCTTTAAATACATGGGAGGGATTTAAAATGTCTGTTGACAAAAATAACGCAATGAAATTATGGCAGGATGTATTTGGTAACGTATTATGGGCTAGCGATTGTTTTGGTACATATATTTACAAGGATGACTATGGTGATTATGATAAACAAAGAATCAGATCAAATGGTACAGGAAAATCATTTAATTATGGATGGGATGTTGATCACATCAGACCAAAATCAAATTTTCAAAATGAAAATGATGCTGATTTCTGGAATAATTATGAACCTATGCACAGAGAAAATAATGTTGCAAAAAGTGATGCTTATCCGCATTTTGAAATCAAAAATCTGAAATATAAAATTGTCACATGTGATGTTTGTGCTGCAAAAGGATATAAAGGTTATGGGATACTATCAGAAACATCAGGAAAGAGAATTGATTGGAAGGGTACTAAAAATAGATGCTACAAAGCATAATACAAATGAGTAAACTCAAGTTTTAAGCAATCTTTATCCAGATAGAGGAAGACATAAGCATGAGCTGTATTTAATTTAAAGCAGGTATCGACGATAAGCTTATGCATGGCTTCCAGCCCGAGTGAGGTACGAACGACTCACGACTTAACAAGTTTTTTATCTTTAGTCATCTTGTCTGATCATAAAACTGCACATTATTAACGAGAGTTGAACAAAATTTCAGCTCTTTTTGTATTACGTATCCGCATGAATAAGAATCTTTATTTAGAATTAATTTTATCAACGATAAAATAATTCCAATTAATATGGGGAAAACGAATAGATGTATCCTGGATGCATGGGGGGGAAATTTAATTCACCGGTGGCAATCCAATCCATCCCCATGGCAATCGAATGAGCATTCAGACAACAAAAAAGACATCATGTGTTGATGTCCTAGTAAATGATCACTTTTTTTGCTGTTTTTGAAAAGTCTAAAAGGATGCAGCTACATCCAAGGTGAGATATTTAGTTCGTAGCCATCGTTGGTGGTCTATAGTCAAGCTCAGACATCCATTTACTGAAAGTTGACTCTAATGCATCCTGATCAACTTCTGATATCTCTATGCTTAAATACTTGCCTGTATGCTTCACTATATACTTGACATGCTTATCATAATCAACTTGTTTCTCATTGATTTTTTCTAGCTTGTCTTGGATCTCTTTTCTATCCAGTTCAGTTTTCTTAAGCTTGAGTATCTTCTTAAGGTCTCTAGCAAACATCTTGACCTTGATAACTGCTTGCATAACAAAATGCTTGCAAAGGTCACCACGTGGACGATCTTCGACATCTTTTCGAGTCATGGATAGCCATTTGGTTGCCATATCAACATCAAGTGTGAATCCAGTACGTACATATTTCGTCTGAGGATCTGTGAATGTACGATGAAATATGCCAGTATCTTCAAGATCTGTCATAGCTATTTGGAGTCCTCTTCGTGTGACATGGAATGTATCCATAAGCTCTCTATTTGAAAAAAGTAGCTTTCCTGATGTTGAGAACTGAAGCATTGACTTCTGCAGTAATTTAATCGCAATGAAAGTACCACCAGCTGCATAATAATCAATCATGTTGATTCCATCAATGTATTCAAGCTGTAAGCCATTCAATTTACCAAATCCAAATGATGCCATGGGCACTCCTTTCTATCCTTGCACAGTTGCAAGATCTTTCATATATCCATCCATCCAATCAGGCTCACCTGCTGATGTTCTTTGTGTTCTCTGAAGCTTTCTTTCTTTGTCGTGTTCACACTCGATGTATTCGATTGCTGATACAGTGGTCTTAACCCCTTCAGCTTTGAAGGTTTCAGCAACCTTTCTTAAGTAAGCTACATTGAATAGGTTTTGACCGGTAACTTTAATCGTTCTAACCAGGATTACATTCAGCACACCCTTTGGTACTTTATGTCTATAACTGTAGAATGTAGCTACATCATTTTTAACCTGAGAAATTGCATCCGGTGGAAGCATCAGCTTAAGTATTGTTTCATAATCTATTTGATCTAACATTTCAGCTTTAATCATATTTTTTTCCTTTCAGAAGAAGGGGAGAAAGGATGCAGAGTCGCTAGCTGCATCCCCAAGTGAAATATATCAGCCATCAAAAAGGATGGTTTATGCTTTTTTTTGTTCGCTAGTGATTTTATAAATGACATACATGAATGCAATGAGTATGATCCATGGGATGCATACGATGATCCAAAATGTGGATGTCATAATTTGTTCTCGTTACTCTTTATCTTTATATATTCTTTTCTTAATTCTTGTGCGTAAAATAAAGCTGTACCAGTTCCCAATAATGAAAGTGTTGTTATTACCATAACTGCAAGATTTGACCAACTTCCATATAATACATGTTCAGCACCTGTTATATCATCAATAAACATCATGACAACTATATACCCCATTGAAAGTACGCTTATCACAAAGAATACTAGAAACCATTTTTTGAAGCTCTTATAGATTTTTTCATCTTCCTGGATTGGTAGATATTCTCTTATTGGTTTAATTTTGCTGATTCTATCTTCTATCATGAGTAGCTTATAAGTTAATAAAAGTGTCGGTACACATGCTACAAAACCTATGATGTAACCTAATAAATCAGATAAATCAGTGACATAAGTTTTAATGACACTAATTAGAATCATTAACACAATCCAACCTATGAATGAAAATAATGTTGCTTTTACAAATTTACCTCTTTTTAGAACAAGTTGATTCAAGTTTAGTTCTTTATTCATTTTATTTACCTCAATCTTTCTTATTTCTGCAGGTAAAGTATTCTTTATGTTTGGCCATACTACAACTCGCCTTTATGTTTTTGAAATTCAGCTTCATATACAATAGCAGTATCTACAGGTATATTTAGTCCAATACATATTTTAAAGAATGTTGAAATTTTCATATCTGATCCGTTTAAAATGGATCTCCAGGTTGGCCAAGATAATCTCAATTTATAAATTATGAAATGTTGATCAAGAGGACGATGGGTATCTGATAAATTAATGATCCATTTTCTTTTTGCATATTGATACAAATATTTTGAGTATCCTCGACCACCTGCGTACTCTCTCATGACTGCACCTGATACTTGTCATTGAGCCAATCAATAGCATCTCTAGACTTGACAAATACTTTCTTACAGGCGTTACCAGATCTATTATCTACAGCTATACATGAATTATCTTTATTGATTGCTATAAACTTGCCTTTGTTACAATCAAGTTCCGGATGATCTAATGCTTGATCTAATTTTCTTCTACTGAGTATTATTGGCATGATTTCACCTCATCGAAGAAGTATTCAACAACAGGATCATCAGCAATCCATATACTTATGCCAGTAAATTCTTTCCCAATATAATTTTCATCTAGCATATAATCTTCTAGACTTTCAAGATTTATCTTTCCTTCAGCATATCCAAACACAAATCCTTCAGCCATCTCTCTACTTGGTAGGTCTTCAGCTAGTGTCACCTCTTCTAATGCTTCATTTATCACTTCATCTTCATCCATGGTTAACTTGCGGATTTTAACTGAATACTTGCTTTGCTTTTCATAACATTGACTGCAGAGATTCTCTTCAACCCAGTAGCATCCACCTTTACAAGCGTGAAGATCATCACAACCACAAACTCTGCATTTTTGGTTTGCACTCATGATAGCACCTCTAAACTAAATGTTGGAAATAATTCAGCCTCGAAATTCAATTGACCTGGATGCACCGATGGTGGTTCAATTTGATGCTCCCTCATAAAAGCTCTTAATACTGCAGCTGCTCTTTCTAATGAAGATCTGACTGCCTCTTTATTATTACTGCATTTTGATTCTTTTTTATTGGACATATGTATTCACCTCCCTGGTATAGTTTTAAGTCCTAATGGAAGCCATCAGATGCACCAGCCAGGGACAACATCTTGATAGCTTCAATTAAGACTTAACCATAAATTAAAAAGCTTGTACCTGGCATGAAGCTTTAGATTCTAAATTATATTTTTTTTTGTTTCTTAACATCCTCAGCTTAATATCAGAAAGTTCGCTTTCTTCATATCCTCCAAAACTGGATAACATGAAATTATCTGCCTTGTCTTGGTCATTATCGAAAAAATCCAAAACTAATTTATAAATTCTGATATCACCATATCGCGATGATTCTTTGATTTTTTCAATAATTATATTTTTTAAGAACGCAGAATCTGTCATTTGATAATCCCCCCAAAGAAAAAACAACGTTTGAAAAGACGTTGTTTCTTAATGGCGAAGACACCCTAATTGACGTGCAAGGGGTCCTGGGTTCAATCCCCAGTAACTCCACCATTTTATAAAGTGTATTAGGAAGCTGCAATACACAAAATCAAAATCAGACACAGATAGTGTTTGATTTTTTATTACTTTTTCATCAATAGTGCATATTGTGTTTTAGACCAATCTTTCCACGGATAATTCGTGGATTTAATTATTGCATCAACATATGATAAAATAAGGAAGTATTATCATTAGATGATAATTGATGATTATATAAGTTCAATATTAGGTATTGGTGGTATTTTTCTAAATTTTAAAGGTAAGGAATCTGAAGTTAAAAACTGGTATAAAAAGCGATTTAAGATGAGAATGTCAGATTATGGTGCTAGTTTCATCGAAGGTGAACAACTTGCGCTGCTTACATTTAAGAAAATGAATGAAGATTCTCCAACACTCAATTTTAGAGTTGATGTTCACGAATAATAGCATAGTGGAGGGAAATGATGTATACAAATTCAGAGTTTACTCATATCAAAAAAACTTATCTAAGTGAAGTCAGGATCAGAAATGTAAAGCTGTTTAATATTTGGTTAGCAATTTTCAGTGTGTTCGTAATTGGTTTTGGAATTCTATTTGTCTTAGTTCCTGATATTTTAACAATAGATCCATGGAATTGGCTTATTCCAGTTTACGGATTCATTCCTGCACTTATTGTTTTTCTAATCACGATTACTATCTATAAATATGTAAGTGAGATCCCCGCATTTAACTATCTCTATTCGGAAATATACAAAAAAATTAATATTGATGAATCTCTATTTATAAAATATGAACCATATTTAAAAGAAAAACAGGATTTTAATATTAAAGGTGGATTATATACGAGGTATGCAAGTGCTAAAATAAAAAGAAAAGTAAGTGGACAGACCATGAATAGGCATGATTTCACAATTTATGATACAACGATTGTAAGTAGTAATGGACAGAGTTCTACAACACATTTTAATGGGATTTATTATCAAATTAAAACTAATACAAATACATATTTTCAGGTGAGAACACATGGGACACCTAAAATGAAGGGAATTAAGTATATCAAAAAACCCGAATATCAGGATATTCGTGTATTTGTAAGAGAAGGACTTCAATTAAATAGTGAGTTAAATGCTTATATTAAATTTGTAAGAAAATATAAAGATAAATTTGAGATTCGTGCATTCGATCTAAGTGTTATTCCAGGAGAAACTCATTTAGGTATCTGGTATAAGAAACATCCTGCAAGAAAACAGAAGAATTTGTCTTTGGATAAAATAAATGAAATCTATAAGTATTTTTTAGAAGAATTAGATTTTGCAGATCAAATTATTTCATTAGATAAAGAGGATTAAAAAAAAGGCTGCTTGAAAGAGTAAGATGTTAGTAGACACAAAAAAAAGTCTATTAACATCTTTTTCTA